>CACARV010000007.1 GCA_902535025.1 uncultured Prochlorococcus sp. | reverse complement strand
GAAATGGATATAATTATTTTTATCCATCGGGCAATTAAGATATGCTGGATCTCCTTTGTCGTATCTACTAGCTTTAAAGACGATCTCTTTATCTACAGAGTCACCATAAATTATTGGACTAGCAGCATCAAAAAAATGACATGAATCAATACCAGTAAAATTTTTAATTTTACTGGCCAATTCATCTGCAGTTAATGGACCAGTTGCGAGGATAGTTATATTTTCTTTGCTTGGGAGATCCAATTGTTCAAATCTCTTAATCTCAATTAAAGGATGATTAGATAAAGATTCAGTTAAAACTTTACTAAATTTAGATCTATCGACGGCTAAAGCACCTCCAGCTGGTACAGCAAATTTATCTGCAGTTTGAACTATTAATGAATTAAAGAATCTGAGTTCTTTTTGCAATAACCCTGCAGCTCTATCAGGGCTTAAAGCACCAAAACTATTACTACAAACCAATTCTCCAAATTCACCCGTATGATGTGCTGGAGTTGATTTAAACGGTCTCATTTCAACTAATTTAACTCTCACGCCAGAGTTTGCAACCTGCCATGCAGCTTCAGAACCTGCAAGACCTGCTCCAATTACTATTACCTCTTTCTCTAACAAATGGATTAATCCTTTCCTAAAAAGTCTCTATTAAATTGCTCTCTTGCTGGTTTTTGTATATTGAATATAACCCATGCTAAAGCTGCAATAATTGGTGCGAAAACTACGATTGTTCTGAGCATTTTAGAAATTCTGTTAATTACTAAATATCTTACCTTTGAACTGTAAATATAGAGAGAAATTTTAATTTTTTATTTCATAAGTTAAGAATTGTATTTCTATTGTTCAACTTTAGATATTAAGTTGTTTTTTTCACCTTAAAAAGGGATAATTTCATATGTACTCAATTTTACAAAATGGGTCGCTAGCTCAGCGGTAGAGCATCCGGCTTTTAACCGGCTGGTCCTGAGTTCGAATCTCAGGCGACCCATATTACATAAATTGAGTTCATTCTTAAGAAATTGGTTCATAAAAATAGATCCAAGCTTTCAAGTTTTTAAAAACATTATTTGATCATGCAGTTATACGTTATTGATTGGTCATTTGAAAATTCTGAAGATCAATTGTTTGCAACAAATGAATTTTGCGAGAATTTTAAAAATAATAAATTAGAGCAATACATTGATGGTTTTGAATTAAAATACATAGCCCATATCCCTCATAATGGAACTGGAATTATTATATGCAAGGCGCAGAATGTATCTATAATTTACAGTATTTTAAATATGTGGAGAAAAAATTACAGCATTACATTTGACATAATGCCTGCTCTAACAAACGAGGAGATTGTTGAATTGAATGATTGCAAAGATATTTGGGAAATAAATTAATTTTAATTCACATAACTGTGACAATTATGTCAATTTAATCACCAATTAAATAGTAATTTTTGGATCTTTGGAAATAATTAACCAAATACTTTACAAACCTTCATATTAGCTGTTACAATTATACATATAAATTCAATTCTTTTAATCATGACTCCTGAAGCAGAACGTTTTAACGGCTGGGCAGCAATGCTAGGTTTCGTAGCAGCAGTTGGTGCATACGTAACAACAGGTCAAATTATTCCTGGTTGGTTTTAAGCCTAACAACTATTGCAAATTATCTTAAACTTTGATTTTAGTTAATCAAAGTTTTTTTTTGTTTTTTTTCAATATCATCAAGACATCTTGAACATAATAGATGACCCTTTTTTGCCCAAAAAGTCTTTGTTGATCTCTCAATGTCATTTCTACAAATTAGACATCTAAATATTGGTGCCATTAAAATCCAATAATTATATTATAAATTTAACTCAAAATTTGAAACTTATTAATGCTTAAAAAAAAAGAGACCTGCCCTAAGCAGGTCTCTTTTCTAAATTAAAAAGTTTATTTAAATAATTTAGATAAACTTAGAAACTAAAGCTTGTTGTTACAACAACTCCGAATTCATCATCAGCTGCGCTTTCAGCGATGAATGCTCCAGGTGTGATAGTCATACCATCATTTACTGGGTATGAATAAGATAATTCATACTGTAAGTTGTCTGCATGATCTGAAGCTAAAGCTTGTGTTGATAAACCAGCACTTAGACTTCCAACTCCAGCTTCTGTTGTTACACCAACAAAGTAACTAGAATTATCATCATCATCATATTCCATTCCAGCACTTACAGAATAAGGTGCGTCAGGAGTGTATGCAGCTTGGAAACTGTAGTAAGTAGCTTCTGTACCAGCAGCATCATCATCAGTGTAAGCAAATGATACACCGAATGTATCAGCTGTATATGCAAGTTCTAGACCAACAGTACTTGGATCTTGATCAGAGATAAAACCTAGAGGATCACCACCAGTAGTTGTAGTTGCAGCTAGAGGTCCAACGTTAACAGTTTCTCCAGTTGTAGCGCCAGCTACTGCTCCAGCAAACTCTTCTTCAGCACCAACAGCTGTACCGTTTGTTGCAGCACGAAGAACAGCATCTACACCAGTACCATTAAGTTCAACAAGATTAAGGATATCAGCAGAAGTAATGTCAGCAACAGTTAAGTCTTCAGTAGTAACTACGTCAGAGAAACCACCACCACCAATACCAGCAGCAACAGTGAATCCATTACCGAAATCATATGATGCAGCTACAGCTGAATCAGCTTGTCCACCAACGTTTGATGTACCACAATCACCTAATAGGTCTGTAAATGCACTGTATGCACAAGCACCAACGTTAAGATCATCAACACCAACACCGTCTCCAGCAGTAACTGTAATGCCACCAACTGGGAAAGTGTAAGCAATGCCGTCAAGTGTTAGTACATCACCTGTACCATCACCACCCATGTAGTTATCAACAGCACCTGAAGTGACATCTCCATCAGCGTTACCACCGATAATTGCTACATCAAGTGAATCTTCACCAGTAAATGATGTGTTTAAGTCGATACCAAAGTCATATGTGAATGTAGTAACTCCTAAATCTACACCAGCATCAACAGAACCTACGTAGAAAGTAGAACCAAATGATGCAGTTGTTGTTTCAGAAAAACTACCAGCTTCAACATCGTTGAGCCTAGCTTCAAGACCGTCTACACGGCTATTTGTTACTGCAATTTCTTCTGCAGGGTTGAAGTCATTAATAGTAACTTCGTTCGCTGTAGCTGTCAGAGGGGCTAATAAGCCTAAAGACGCTGGAGCTACAAGCAAGCTTTTAAAAAGCTTCATAAAATTCCTCACACGAATTTAAAGGACACCTCATGATAATGTATATCCGCACACGAATTCAAGTATCAACGACTACAAAACTTAAACCTTGTGCCAGTTTATAAATTAACACTTTTAGATTTTATTATTGATCTGAAAAACTTAAATTTATAAAAAATTAGTTAATTAGCAGTTGATTTCTTTGAAATCTTAAAAGTTACCTCACTTGTTTTATATTTTTTCTTCTTGTTATTACCTAAAGGTTCAACGAACCAACCAGAGGCTAATCTTGTGTCTATCTCCTCATAATCTTTTTTTAGATCAAGTTTTTTTAAAGATTTTTTTAAATAATCCATAACCATCAGAGGTTCTTAAAAATATAGCACTTTAATTTTCGATTAACAAAAAAATCTAAACTTATAAACAAGTTATATAGAGTAAAACTAAAATCTTTAGAAAAAAGAAAAAATTATTAGTATTCAACTCACCCAAAAAAATTTTTGGTTATATTCAAACAAATTTATACACCTGAGGAGCACAAGGTTAAATGACTCAATTCAATTTAATAATTAACTCCCTACCTAGGGATCTTCTAGAGTTTGCATTTTTTGTAGCAGTGGGCTTCACTGCAGGTTCACTTGGAATAGTTTGAAAATTTAAATAATTTTCTTTTTCTAACTTATTTAAGTCATTGGATATCAATTAATTAAATATATAATTATACTTTTAAAGCGAATTTAGAATGAAATAATTGACTTAACAGGGAAATTAAATCTTGCTTTTCCTTTTAAATAACTCAACTCAACAACAGTTAACAACCCCTTTATTTCCTTACCATTACCACTAAGTAAGTTTGAAACACATTCAACAGTGCCACCTGTAGCAAGAAGATCATCAACAATTACGAATGAATTGAATTTTGCTAAAGCACTTTTTTGAATTGATAGTGAATTTTCTCCATACTCTAAATTATATTTTTGTTCAATAATTTTGCCAGGCAGCTTTCCAGGTTTTCTAGCAACTATCATAGGCATCGAAGTATGCAAGGCAATTGCTGAACCAAAAATAAAACCTCTAGCATCTATTGAGATTATTGCTTCAGCGTTTTTTACAATTTCACTTGAAGACATTTCTGATATTAATTCTCGAAAAATTTCAGGATTTTGAATTATTCCAAGAACATCTTTAAAATCTATTCCCTTTTTTGGGAAATCACTATATGTAGATATCAATGCTTCTAGTTTTTTCATAAATAAATTAAACAGTATGATTTCAAAAAATTATGCTTAGTTTTAGGTTTCACTAATATTAATATTAATTCTGTTGAAAAAAGTAACCAAGAAGCCTTTTTGAGTCAAAAAAGTTTATCTTATAAAATATTTACAAAATAAGTCTTTTATTGATACTTATTATGAACTAGTATCTTATGAGCGGGGCGTGGCGCAGCTTGGTAGCGCGGGTGCTTTGGGAGCACTAGGTCGCAGGTTCGAATCCTGTCGCCCCGACTCAATCAAATCCAAGTCATACTAGCGAGTTACCCAGACTCGCTTTTTTATTACATTTACTTGTTGGCTCATAGCAGCCAACAAATAGCCAACAAATAAGTAGTTTTCAGAATCATGCAGGATATTGCGGATCATTTTTTTTAGAATACGAATCTGAAACCGCCGCCATAGGACTGCTCATCTCCTCCATCTGCCAAGCCATATTTTGCATTTAAATTAAACATTAAATCTTTTGTTACTACAAAATCTGCTCCCACTTTTACAGAACCAGTTTGTTCTCCCATGTTCTTTGCAGATACTCTTGTAGACGCTGTACTACTTTCTGTTAAAGATCCTTTTAGTCCTCTATGACCAGAATAAGCATAAGCATCAACATCATAATTAAGTGCTATTGATGGGACCAATAACCATTTTCCTCCTTCCATAAGGATTTGTTTGTCTACTGCAATTCCAGTTTTAAATAGTAGAGATTCTGCTTGATTAGGATCTATTGTTATTAAATCTCCGCTGCCAGATTCACTAAATCCATCTTGAGTGTGAGCTGCATATGCAACCCCAAAAGATGGTTGTAAACGGATTGGGGTTTTCGTATTTTTTATAGTCTTTTTAATATCCCAACTACCATTTATTTCTGCTGTATATCCATCGCTATCGTAAGAAGATGTTGCTGATGTAGTTGAATAATTTCTTTCTCCTTTGTAGTCAAAGTCAGATCCTCCAATAATCCCTTTTAGGGTAAATTTATCGCTTACTTTCTTTACTGCATAAATTGAATAATGTGTATTGGTAGAACTTAAACTTGCTGTTGTATTTGAGAAATCATAACCATTTAAATTAGAAGATCCAACACCATAGGCAATTCCTGCTTTCCATTTTGCATTTATAGTTTTCTCTAAATTTAGAGAGGAATTAAAAGAAGTTGTTTCGTAAGAACCCTTCGTGCTATCTCCTTCTACATTAGAAATTGAATTATTGGCATTGGTATAAGCGCAATAATCAGAATCTCCAATTACCCAACCATAGTTATTGCATTTTCCTGCTTTTGCTAAAACTAAATCTCTATTATTATGAATTGATTTTAAGCCAAGATTTTGCATCGCTGCATATGGTTGCACCCATTCAGTATGAAGCTGACTAATTGTTATTGATGAAGCCGTAACTGATTCACTTGTCCCTTCTCCATCTGTATATTCAACTATAACTCTGATATGTTTTCCTTCCTCTGAAGAAGTAACAGTAAAAGAAGAACTTGTTGCGCCATTAATATTACTCCAGTTACTTCCATCAGAGGAAGACTGCCAAGTATAAGAGCTAACTGTTCCATTCCCATCTGGATCATCTGAAGAAACTCCAGCTGTTAATGTTTTTCCTGCATAGGTTTGACCTGTAATTGAATAGGTTGCATCTCCATCATCTGTTTGAGTTAAGTAAGCGTAGTAATATTCAAAATTCACATCCCAAGGAGGATATGTACTACCTGATGCAAAACTTGTATTTACTGATCCAGGTCCCCAAAAAACAAGGTTTAATTCTCTCCCTGATGGATTTGCAATACCAAATAAGGGTCCGAAATTAGTACTATCATCTTCAAGAGGAAGGTTAGCTCTTACTACATCAGCAAAACTTATAGCCAACGCCTCATCCCCCCACCAAACTTGAGATTGCAGAACTGAAATATCGTCGCTATAACTGTCAAATTTTACAGCTCCAACAGAATAGGAAGTACCATTTACTGTCACTGTTACAGGATTAGCAAAAACTTTATTAACTGGCTCTGCTATTAATAAAACTACCCCTAATGAAAGAGTAAATAAATTACTAAGCTTAAATTTAATCTTTCTAGCTTTCAAGAAATTATATTTTTTCACTAAACAAGTAAATATACCTAATTAACTTATATCAAAATTCCCTGGCTTACTATATTTCATATGTGGAGATGCTTTTAAAAAATAATTATAAAAAGCTATAAACCGATTCATTAGATAAAGTTCCCCAAAAAGTATCATTTGTTCAACCTAGCCAATATCGGGCACTATGTCATAGAGGGGAGCGCTAAACTTATTTACAAACTATATACGACTATATAGTTACCGCAATATTGATAATCAAACTCGTTCCACTCTCTTAGTTAAACCCTAGTTATATTAGGGAAATATTGATTAATCTCATATTTACGAGGGAGTGATATGGGAACACTAGGTCGCAGGTTCGAATCCTGTCGCCCCGACCATTTAAAAACCAAGTCATACTAGCGAGTTACCCAGACTCGCTTTTTTATTGGGAAATTTGTCCATAAGTGAAATGGACAAATTATGGACAGACTATCTAACATAGAAGGATAAAATCCTTTTTGTTTAATGAATGGAAGATTTATTGCTGAAAAGATACTGACCCTTATTATTTCTTTAATCAGTTAATGAAAAAACTATTATTCATCCCTTTTTTATTTTTTATTTCTTGGCTTACTAGTTCTAAATTACCTTCCTATTATTCCAACAGCTTCAATTGATTTTTTTAAAATTTCACCTTTCAAGGGAACGAAACCTAAGGCAGGAGCTTTATCTTGGTATTCATCACTGAGTAATTTATAGAATGTATCTTGAATTGCATTAGTATTCCTGCCATTACCTTTTTCATAAGCAAGTATCCAAGTCAAGGTTGCTATTGGATAAGCTCCTTTATCTTCAGGGTTAGGATTTATACCAGCTAAGTTTTCATCAAGTTTAATGCCGTTTAAAGCTATTGCGCCTGATTCAGTATTGGGGGTAACGAATTCACCAGAAAGATTTTGAAGTGCAGCAGCCTTAACATTACCTTTAATGTATGACTGGTTTACATAACCAATTGCGCCTGGAGTGTTTTGAATAACACCTGCAACACCCGAATTACCTTTTGCTCCAACTCCAGAAGGCCATTTAACTGATTTACCAGTACCTAAATTCCAAGTTGTAGAAAATGCCTCCATAGAATTGGTAAAAGCTTTAGTAGTGCCTGAGCCATCAGAACGATGCGTCCAAGTTAATTTACCTGACTTACATCCTAATTCCTTCCAATTTTTTATCATTCCCATTGCTACTTGAACAGCTTGTTCTTGTGTTAGTTTTAAATCGCAATCGTAGTTATATCCAAAGGCAATTGTGCCACCTATCATAGGTATTTGAACAAGTCCTCTTTTAACTTTCTGTATATCAGAATCTTTCATAGGATCATCTGACGCTCCAAAATTCACAGTTTCATCTATGAAAGCTTTTCTTCCAGATCCAGAACCTACTGCTTGATAATTAACTCTAGAGCCTCCAGATTTAGCTAAGTCAAAAAACCACCTGGTATAAATTTTTGAAGGAAATGATGCACCAGCTCCACTCAATCTTTTTGAAGCCATCGCAGATTGAGAAAGTATTAATGAAATTGTAGAAGATAAAATGAGAGTTTTTTTGAAAATGCCCACTATGTAATGAGAAATAAGCTTGTTAAAAAAAATATAATTTACAGCCTTAAAGTAATTTAAATATTGAAAGATATATACATCAAATTATTTTGTTATAGTCAATAATTCTTGATTATGACCTAAAAACTGATTTATAACGCTTACTACTTGCATAAAAAAAAGAGGGGTAAAGCTGCACCTGATTTTGAAAAAATGGACAAACTATGGACAAATGTTGCTTTATTTAACTAGACAAATTACGCATCACTACGCAAGAAATTAGTTATAGCTTAAAAACCTAGTGCTGCACTAGGGCTATTAAGTGCTTTGGGAGCACTAGGTCGCAGGTTCGAATCCTGTCGCCCCGATCAGTTATAGAAGTAAGTCTCAGCTAATAATATATTTCCCTCAAAAAGTCTTTCCCTAAAAATTGCCTCAAACAAAATTTTGTATTCTCGTAAATCCTAATAACATAGTTATTAAAACCCCTTTGAAACTCTTCTTTTTTCTCGCTCGTATTGAATAAAAAAATATAACTCTTTCCTTATCATCTAATTCTTTAACGCCATCTAATATCCAAGTTTCAGTTGCCATAAAAAAAGAGGTTTTTTCCCTCTATGTTAGATCGACTGTCAATCGTTAATAAGTATAGGCCGAGGGTAGAAGGTGTAAAGAAACAACTATGGGTTGATGTTACGCACAAGCAGAAAAATGATTGCGGCTAATAGCTTTATACACCCTGTTTTTTTAGCGATTTTCTTGCTTTTTCATTATTTTTTCGTAAGTATGCGTATATAGGCTCTAATTTGCTCTTAATAAGGCTATTACTAGCTTATTTAAGCTTATTTTCCTCTAAAAAATGTCACATGGGGGTTGACGATTATGGAAATTCCAGACGAAAGGCTAAAAGAAATTAGAGAAAGTGGATACGATCAAGAGCTTATAATTGCCTACATAAGAGAGCTATTAGAAAGCGATAACGAAATTAAAGACAATAACAATCCAGAGCATTTAGACAACTACTTATTAGATAAAAGATTTATGAGAGAGCTTGAAGATAGGGATGAATATGATGCTGCTTAACTCCCGAAGAATATGATTGAAACTAAAATATTAATTGCTAGTGATAGTTACTACGATCGTTCGACTGAACAAAAAAAACAAGATCAAATTGGTTTAATTATTTTTGGCGCAGAAGTAAGTTATCGAAAAAAATATATCTGTATTATTGGTAAATGACCCATATGTATGGAATAGCTATTACTTACGGCGTTGTTAGTTTGTTATTACTAAGTGGCTTTGCGTATTTAACCTTCAAGATGACTTTTAAAAAATGAAACGCTTATTCGTTAAATAAAGAACTTATTAATCCCTTTGTTCAAAGTCAATTCTTGAGTACCTTTCATGCAGCCACCAGTTGGATAGCTTATAACCTTCTTTGAAATTGCACCAATTCCTATTGCTATTAAACCTATACCCAAAATTGCTTTTGATCTTTTATTCGTAAGAATTGATTTCATATGTAATTTAAATTTTTTTTATCATAGTAATTATGTTCTTTATTTGCGCGTCAATTAATTATTTGGGCGAGAGCATTCCCCTTTAAAGTTAAGCTATAAGGAACGAATATCATTCCAAACTAGTAAGAATTAGTCAACTCTTTTTTCTCTAAATGTAGTGTTATTAGCTATAAGTCTCAGTTATGACCTTTTATGGCGGGAGCTTTGAGACCACTAGATCGCAGATTCGAATCCTTTCGCCCCGACTCTTATAAAACTAGTCATGCTAGCGAGTCTCTCTACTCGCTTTTTTATTGCTTATTGTCTCATCTTGAGAAAGGTGCACTCTAAGGAGCACTCGTTTGAAGTACTTTGATCTAAAATGTACCAAACAATAATTTAATTTTTAGTAATTGATAATTTCCCCTCTTGATAGCCTTTGACTATTAAAGACGAAATATGAACCGTTGAAACCCAACCTAAAGATATACTTACAATCCAAGAAACTAAACCAAGAGGATTAAAAGCACTAACTATGAATGCGCTTATTAAAGATCCCAAAATACTTACAATCAGAAATCCAATAATGCCATAACCAACAGACAGCCAAAAAATGTAGCTAAAAATTTCCCAAGTTTGATTTTTTGAAATAAGCTTACTCTTTTTCATGGCATTTAAAGGGCCTATTGATTCTTCTTCGGAAATAACTTGAACATACATATATCTTTTCGCAAGAATAAAACCTGGGATAATTAAACAAACCAAACCAAGTAAAGTGAAAATAATTGGAAGAATGCTTGCTATAAAAATCCTTAAAAGTTTCTGAAGAGTTATTTTAATATTAGAAAATCTTGGTTTTAAGTATTTCTCATTATTATAAATTTTTTTCAAAGCTTCAATTATAAATATAAAAATAATTCCCTCTATGAAGGCTGAAATTATTTGAGTTAAAAAAGAAGATGAAAAAAAAATTTTTAATGGCAATAATAAAACATTTAAAATTAAAAATGTTGGGAAAAGTTTTTTTATGAGTTGTTGATTAAAAGGACCAACAAATTTAATTGTTTTTGAAATTTCCATTATTTGTTAAAGAAAAATTTTTTAATATAAGAAATTGATTAACTATAAGACATAAAAAAGGGAAGTAAACCTTGTTATTAGTTTTATGCGAATTTAAGAAATAATAAGCAAGTACTTTTAAGTAAAATGTAAAAAAAAAATAATTTTTAAAAGTATTTTGAAAAAAAAATAAATCTCACTATCGATCGTTTCGGCTGGTGGCACTAGGTCGCTAAAGGGGGCACAAGAGGGGGTAATTAGGCTATGTATCTTGTATATAGAAATATATATTTGTACATTATTGAGTATCAAACTCGTTCCACTCGCTTAGTTATAACCTACTCATAGCCTTGTTTTATTAGATATCCCCAAATCATAGATCGAGTAGTTTGGGAGTACTAGGTCGCAGGCTCTAATCGTATAGCCCCCGATTGGAGTCTCAGCGATTTGATATTTTCTCTTTATGTGATTTGTGTATTATCATCTGTCTCACTAAAATTTGCATAATTTCTTACCTCTGTTAATTTTAGTGGGCTTCAATAAGTTCAAATGCAAGATCAAAGGATTGAAAAGTTAGTGGCTGTTGCAATAAATATAATTAAGTTGCTTTTAATAATTTATCTAGGCTTCGAAGAAGTTTTTAAAATAATCAAATCACTTCAAAAGTTGTTAGATGCTGAATTAGATATTTCTCGAAAATGGGCTTCACAGAATTATGCAATTCTAAAAAAACGACTAGAGGAACAAAAAGTAGCGGGGGTTTAAAAATTTTTGCTATAGATGAATTGAGGCAAGACCTCAATGAGTCCATTCTTCGTTTACCCCAAGACATAGATTAACTTTATATAGTACGAGTCAATTTAATAACCCTTTCGGAGTTTGAATTTCTGGAGGGTTTTTTGTTTAATACCCAATATTGTTTTTAGGATTAGTTATAAAAATAATCAGATTTAAGACAAGATTTGCAGGTAAATCTAAGGGCTTCAATAGTAGTAAAGCCAATCCCTGAGTTATATTAAAACCTTTCTCTTCCAATTAACTAGGTAGTTGATGAGTTGGCGGCGCATGAAACTTTCTTTTCTTTCTCTTTGATCTTTTATAGACAACAAATATTCCTAAAACTAGAAAAGGCAACAATAAACCTTCTACAAAAATCGGAAAGTTAAACATCATATTCTTTATCGCTACCTAATAGCTCTCTTTTGTAGTTATGTAAAAGCTTTTGGTCGTATCCGCTTTCTCTAATTTCTTTCATGCTTTCGTCCGGAATTTTCATAAGCGTCAACCTCCATTTGACAGTTTTTTTAGTTCTATTTAATTCAAAATAACACTTCTTTAATTGACAGTCGATCTTAACTAAAAGCTTCGTTAAAAATCCAATTAAAAATTACTACTTGAATATATTTATAGAAAGAATTTTTGGACTATTCAATCAGTATTGATTTTAATCTCTTCTTTTTCTTCGGTTGACGCCTTTAACTCATCTTTTGGTTCTTCTGGCCAGGCAATATCAAATCTCGCAATCTCTTCTGTCGCGAAACCTTCAGGATGACGAGTACATATTTTCTTTCTTCTTACAAAAATATGATCAACTCTTTTTTCCTCATCTGGAGTAACTATCCTTTCTAGTTCAATTACTTCTGTGAAGGAAGTTGATTTAAGTTCGTTAGTAGGTTTTGCCATTTTTTTATTATCCAAGTTAAAGGTTTAGCGCAATTCTGTGTAATTTCTTGTCTTGCATAGCCAGATATCTTGAAGAAATTAGAAATTAATATTTTTTAAATAATTCCAGGAATAATTTGTCCAGATGTAATGTATGCTCCCACTAGAGCAATTAGACCGACAAGAGCAAATTTACCATTTAAATTCTCTGCTCTTATTTTTTGAGGATCAATATTTCTGGATTGATTTTTTTTTTTCCATTTAAAAAACTCCTGGGATAAGCTGACCTGTTGTTAAATATGTTCCCACTAAGATCATGAAAGCCATCATTGCTGGTCTTCCAATGGCTCTGTTGAGAATATCCTTGTTTGAATCCATTGTTTTTTAAATATAATACTCAAATGTTACTTTATGTAAACAGCTGCCGAGATATGGCTGTATCAAATGATTCATCTAATCCGTAAATGGGGTAAAAATGCAGCAAGTTATAGCTTTACAAAGCTATTTAATCACGTTCTTAAAATTATTTATTAGAAGTAACTTTATTAATTTGTACAAATGGCATTTTGATTAGTCAACCAAAATAATAGAAAAATAAAGAAGAATTATGTTGTTAATTCTGAATCAAAAATATAAATACATTTATATTTTCTCAGTGAATATGTTCTGCTTCATTATGGTTGTGATGATTGTTACCATGAGCAATCCCTAATTCATGCATTCTTGCATGCTCTTTAATGGTGTCTCTTAACTTATAAGATGATGGGCCAACTGTTGTAAAAATCCCATATCCTATTGAGCCAAATAGTAAAATTACAACACTACTCAAAAATAGAAATAGAGTTGGATCTTTGATTGTTCCTAACATTTTCTATAAATTAATTACTAAATAACCTTAAATATTTTTAAAGATTTATTCAAGTTCAAAATTTATAAAACAATGCAGAAAAAAGCATTCTTAAATATAAAGATTAAATTGCCAGATTGTAAATAAACAATGAAAATCAAAATTATTAATCACAAAAATAATACTTATTAAATAGGTTCCATCGTAAAAAATAACACTTTAAGGTTGTTATCTACTTAAATAGATTGAAATTAAAGAATTTTATATTTTGAATTTAATTGCACGAAATTTACCCTAAGTTGTATTATTTGATATTGATTAAAATTAGACGTCTAAACTAATTTGGAGTTAATTAAATGGTATTAGCATATGGAAGTTTTGCTTTTTGCACTTTTTTTTATTAGTGCTCTTATTTTCTTTATTTCAGGTAAAAATGATTTTGGAAGAACCGAAAATAAATTAATCATTAATGAAGAGGAAAAGGTTAAAAAAGAGAAAAACATCGAACCCTCTTTAGAAGTTAAAAAACAAGCATAATAAAAACAAATTAATCAAGTTATTTATGATTTATGGTTTTGCCTATCTAGTGATGGTTCTTGCTATTAGTACAAGTTGGATTATTCTTGCAGTCATAAGAAAACCTGATTTTATTGAAAATCCACTCAATGAAGTTAAGAATAAAATAAGACCTTTTCTAAATCCAAAAGATAATCAATGAAATCATTTCATCGACCAACTTCAAATGATGCGTTATTTCGTAGAAGGGGCATTCAAAATAAACACTATTCAAATATAAGTAAATACTTTATACAATATGAAATCTAAAACAAGTTCCACTTACTGCCGTACACACTAGTTATAAGCTTTTGGCAATTTTAATGATTAGTCAAATGTTTTTAAAGAGTTTTTGATTGATTTATTTAATTCTAAGAGTTCTTCTTTAGTAAGTTCGCGATATTTTCCTGTTGGAACGTCTAACTCAATATTCATAATTCTTACACGCTTTAATGATTGAACTCTGTAGCCTAAGGACTCACACATTCTCCTAATCTGACGGTTAAGTCCTTGAGTAAGTATTATCTTAAATTTTTTTGGACCCAATTGATGAACTAAACAATTCTTAGTTTTTACACCTAATATCTCAACTCCGTTACTCATCCTTTGAATAAAGTCACTATTAATCGGATGATTAAGACTTACTACATATTCTTTTTCATGGTTATTTCTTGCTCTGAGTATTTTATTTACGATGTCTCCATCGTTAGTTAAAAGAATTAATCCCTCACTTGGCTTATCCAATCTTCCAATAGGAAAAATTCTTGTGGGATAATTTATGAAGTCTATGATATTGTCGGGTTCCACTCTTCTATCGGTTGTACATACAATTCCAATAGGTTTATTAAAGGCCAAGTATATGTTTTTTTGTTTTGTTGATTTTTGTATTATTTGACCTTCGACTTCTACTTGATCACCTTCATTTACCTTAGTACCCATTTCTGAAATTTCACCATTAATGGTTACTTTTCCTTCTTCAACTAACCTATCTGCCCCTCTTCTAGAACAGTAACCGGCTTCACTTAAATATTTATTTATTCTTATAGCCATAGGAATATCATATGTACAAAAGGAAGAGATTTAGGGTGCAACTTTTCAATAAATTGGACAAATTATGGAGAATACTCCCATTATTGACGGGACAAATTACGCAACATCGCGCAAGAATCTAGTTATAGCCTGTAAGTAAAGTGCTTGCAATGAGGCTGGAAGTTCTATTGGATAATTAGGTCTCAGTTTCTAATTCTGTTACCCAACTCTAATAATCCAATTCATAAAAAGGTCCTCCAGCCTTTCTTTTTTATTTTTAAGTACTTCCCTAAAAGATTGATGATAAATTTCGGGTAAAAGAGGCTTAATTGAAAGGGAAAACATTATTAGTAGGAGATATAAAAAATATTTCAAAAACAATTCCCGTCAAAGCAATAGGCAATACCCAAATAGCAATGAACCTATGATCAAAAAATCTTAAATGGTCTTCTCCTTTAAAAACAGCTTTTAGAGAGGTGTACAAAGTTTCTGGTTTTTTATACGATGGGCCATTTTTAATTGGGGAATATGGTTTTATAAACATAGAGGAAGCTGCGAATTTCGCAATTTTTCTAATTAAATAAATAGGTAATACCCAAAGGGCTACATATCTTCCACCCAACCACTGTCTCGCATTAGGGAGAGCATAATCTTTAATAGATTTATTCTCTGGCATTCCAGATTCTAAATTTTTATAGATATTTTCTAATGAGGATACTTTTTGTGATTTATTGATCATTTGTTTCTAAGAAAAAATTAACCTTTAAAATAAAAATATTCCTAACTACTAAAATAACTAAAACGTAGTTAAGAATATTTTCGTTGGCTAGGTTCATAAAGACGGAATCTGTACCGTTGCAGATTTGCCAAATATCTACATATTCTTTATAAATAAAAAACTCTTTTTTAAAAAGTAAATAATATACATAATCATGAATAATATTTAATGACTGAATTTTATATAGAAAATTAAATCTAATATTCCTAACCATTAAAAATATTTAAACCTCATTTTCTAAGATTGCGAAAAAGAAAATGAGGTTAAAGGGAGGTTCTCATTACGAACCGCATTATCAAAGCTAGCGGCTAGTAGATTTCCCTAATATCTACTTATATATTTATAATATGAGTTTTAAAATACAGGAAGCTTAATTTTATACAAATAAGTGTTCAATATTTATGTAATTAATGTTTAAGAGAAGCTAATTAATGCGCTTACTATGGTTATGGAAAGATAAAAAAATGTATAAATAGAAACTGCAAAAAATAAATACTGTTTTATTTGAATCATGACAAGATATAAATTTAGGATAAGTAAAATTTAATTAATTTTTTGTAAAGAAGATATTTTCTAGAGTAAAACTTTGTTCTATTGATTCATTTTTAAGAGTGATTTTTTTTGGCAAATTATTATTGTTAGAATTAAAAGCACCCCATTTTTTTAGCCAAAATAAACTATAAAAAAATGCAATTAAAAATGGTGCTCCAACAATTAAAAATCTAATATCCATTCAAATTCCTATTGATAAGATTTAAATTGCATTGCCAAAATTGCTCCAAGAAAGAAAACCGTAGGAATCCCTAGGGCATTAACAGCTGCGGTCCTTACAGTAAATACTGGATAACCTTCTGCTGGTCTACCAGTATCAGGAATTAATGCTGAATCTTCCCATACTTGATAATTCTTAAAAGGAGATACACCCTTCTTTGGTAATCCTAGTGGTGTTAATCGAAATACATCCCACCTACCTAACCAAAATATTGTAAATATCCATGAGAATATTATTGGGGTAATAACAAGAACAATCCTGTAATCCATTCGTATAAAGAAATAATAATTTGATTATTATTTTGTCTTTTTTCCTTAAAAAATGATTTGTTCATTAACTTATATTTAAAGAAAAACCCTTATTAACATTGATTCTAATCATTAGTAACATCAAGAAATGATTAATTGATTTACTTAAAGTATATTTTTTGAATTGCTATATTTAGATATTTTTTTTGATGTAAATTTTAGTTAATTAAAAAATTAATATGGAGACTTTTAGATTTTTACTTTTTGGTTTTGCAGGAGTAAGTGTAGTTTTTTGGGTAGCAATAATATCTTTATGGCATGCATACATGTTTCCAAGATTCTTCAATGAAGATAAAGGTTTAAATTCTGTTATCAATCAAAAAATAGATGTTTCAACAGATCCAATTTTAGGCAGTTTGGTTAACAGCAATAATTTCAGAAATAGAAATAAATATTCAATGAAAAGTTTGGTTATTGCAGACTTTTCATCTGCAAGTAATAATTTAAAACTTAATAAAATCTACACAACAGTAATGATTGGGGTTACTATTGCAAGTTTTATTTTTCTTACTTATGGATTAAGCAGTTCAATAACAACAGTTAGTTAAATGGAATCTATATATGTAATTGTTTTTATTACTTGCTTTGTTTATTTTATTTTTGACTCATTCAAAGATATAAATACTAAATAGGTTGCTAATGTTTTTTGCTAGCTAATAAAAATTTTTTTCTTATATAAAAGAATACTAATGTAGTAATTATCATTATTGGTGGATGAAATGATATTGAATTTAGATATTCGAAGTAATCAAATGATTCCAAAATAATTTTAATAATTTTATAAAACTATATCTCAGCTTTAAAATTTTTTTTGATTTAAATCAATCAATGTCTTGTATCAAATGCTAGTTAAATTTTTTTATTAATATTTTGCTGACAAATTGCAGACAAAACTAAAAATAAAATTTATTCTCCTCATACTATATTCTTTTAGTAACTTTTGTCAGGACTAGTCAGCTAGGTAATTGATGGGTAGACGGCGCATGAAACTTTCTTTTCTTTCTTTTCTTTCTTTTCTTTCTTTTCTTTCTTTTCTTTCTCTTTTATCTCTTTTAAACAACAAATACTCCTAAACCTATTAGAGGCATTAATAAACCCACTAAAAAATTGTATAGTTAATCATACTCTTTCTCCCTGTCTAATAGCTCTCTTATGTAGATGTCAACTAGCTCATTATCATATGTATTTTCTCTAATTTCTTTGATGATCTCGTCTAAGTTTTCCATTATAAAAATTCACATTTGAATTTTATTTCTATCCATTCAAATTAACGCTTTTCACATTGAAAGTCGATCTAATATAAAAGAGTAAAACGCTTTTTTTATTTCACTTAATAAAAGTCCAAATAACATCAAATACTGCGTAATTACATCAACAACTGCGATAGTTCTTATTTTCATTTCTTTGATACCAATTTCAAAAAAGGCATTTTATTGGAATCAATGCTTTAAAAAACTTTCCAATGGATTGATAAAAATGAGATGGAGCTAAAAAATTGGGATAAAGCATCAAAAGAAAGTATTGCAACAGCAGTTTGCAATGGTGCTGTGTATGAACCTAAATTTAAAAAAATTAATTAAATTGACAGTCGATCTAAACTGAGAGGGAGAAGACCCTTTTTTTTATGGTTACTAACGAAAATTTAGAAAAAAGAATTGAAAACTTAGAAAAAGAAGTTAAGCATTTAAAAGCTGTTTTACAGTATCAAATGAGAAATAAAAAAAAATGAAATGCTTACTACTTGCACCTCTTTATTAAATACGATTGACAATCAATTTAAAATAATTCACCAAACATAAGTATTCATTTCAAGATCCTTAACTCAATTTTAAATAATATATCCTAGAAATAGTTTAGGTTTATTAATTAAATGAATACTTATTTTGTAACTGCAACTTTTAAAAATGTTGCTTTAATGGGTGCAGCTTACGATCTTTTTTTAAAGGTTGTTGAAGATGGGACTTTGAATGATGAGTTTGAAGGATTCAAAGTTTTGGGAAGATATCATGCTTCTTACTCAAATAATGTTTATATTATTGTCCAAGCTTCAGCAGGTATAAAAATGACAGAACATTTTGCTCCTTGGAAAGTTAAGTTTGATATAGATTTTGATATCAAGCCAGTTATGACTGATGATGAAAAAGTTGCTGAACATAAGCTTGTTGGATCATTAATGGCAGCAGAACAGAAAATGGGGTTCTCAGGTTAATTATTTTATAAAAAATTAGATTACGATTATATTATTTCCTTGTTAAAAGACGCAGGAAACTGTATTTATAAAAAGATGAAACTATTACTACATAAAACGCTTTTAAAGAAGTTCTTATAAAATAAATTGAAATTAGTTTTTTAGTTTATGTTGTTTCTAATTTCTTATAAATTTACTGATGCAAACGCCCAAGAGAAGGGAGCAAAAATGCTAACTGAATGGTACGACAAAGGAGGTCCGCGAAATAGACCAGATAATTATGACGTCAAATCCTGGATTTTCTTACCCCAACATGGAAAAGGTTACTCAGTGGTAAATACAGACTCTTTAGAAACCATTTGGCGTCAATGGCGACCTTGGAGAGAATTAATGGAAATTACTATTGAACCTTGTGCTGATTTAGATGAAACAGTAGCTCTATATCGTTAATGAATCGGTTACTACTTTCACCAATTGGTTAACCTGTTTTTTATTTGATTATTATTCCTATTGAGATAGGAAATTTTTAGGTGGATTTAGAATCTTCAATGATCCCATATGGGTGTTTATCTACTACTTATAAGTATTGAGTAATGTTATATAAATTCCCAATAAAACTAATGTTGCTAAACCCAAACCAATAACGGTATTAGTTTGATTTTGCCAAAGCTCATTTAAAAATCCCATAAAAATTACACCCTTTTTTTAGAATAAATTTTTTAATAATTAAATATCTTTTTTGAAATATCTCTCCTTCTAAACGGTCCAAAAAGTAAGCATTTCATTTTTATTCAACAAGCTCAATTGCATAAATGGTATCTTTGCAATTGTTTTTTTTGTCCCACTCTTTAGCTGCATCTGAAGTCATTTCAGCTTCAAGTGTTTCCATATCTAAGACATTCATTAATAAATGAGATTTATGCTCGCCAGCTTCTACGAACTCATATTCTGAAACTACATTTTGACCCATTGCTGTTATGAATCCAGAAACGTCATTTTTAAATTCTTCAAATGTGCAGCTAAAAGTTGAAATGATTAATGTATTCATAAAAAAAGCAACTAATTGCCCCTTATTGTAGTCAACTGTCAAATATTAACTATGAGTAGACTTTGGCTACTATTAGACCAGCTTCTTCATCAGTAAATACAGGCGTGGTTTCCCAATTTAGGAATTCACCCCATTCTGCGGCATGTTGATAAATGGCTTTCGGATCATCAGTCTTTAAAACTATCCAACCCTCTAAAGAACCAGGCGCATGATATCTTCCAATCATCTCAACTCCAGGATAATCTCCCCCTCCCCCAAGAAATTTTTCTGCACCTTTTTGATGATATCCAGTCTTAAATGACCAATAGCGACTATAGAACACCATTAAAGGTGAAATGCTTAAAAAGTGCTGAGTTAATGTTAAGTAATGGGTAATGGATATAAGATATGGTTAATAATCACTTTTTTTAATGACTGATAGAGAAACAATTGAATCGATGTTGTATGAGCTTGCAACACCTCAGAATATGGGCTCATTTTTTGTAAATAATGCCACTTCGGATTTTCTATTTATCAGGCCTAGTGGGAATCCAATAAGTGCAAAGGGATTAGAAGAAATGATGAGTTCTGGCGATGTGGTTCAGGAAAAAGCTGAAATTACAAAAATTCATAGGTTCGAATTTCTATCTGTTGATGCAGCAATGTGTGTTTTTACGCTTGGTGCAAAATTTACTTATAAAGGAACTCCTAATGATGATTTACCTACTGTAACTTCTATCTTTAAAAAAATTGATGGGATTTGGAAAATCCATTGGATGCAAAGATCAACAGGAGATTCAGATTTAACTTTATGGGATTAAGGAATAAATTTTGGATAATATTTGACAGCTAATTTAGAATGAGTAGCAGTTATATTTTTTTTTATGTCTTGCTCTGTCACCTCTGTGTTTACATTTAAAATTGAAAGTAATTTTGATGAATGGGTTGCGATATTTGATAGTCCAGAGGCAGATAAAAGACATTCTGAATTTGATATTAAGCCGCTTTTTAGAGGAGTAAGTAAGGAAGATCCTCAAAAAGTTATCGTTATACATCAAGCTCCAGAAGGGAATGTTCAAAAGTTCGTGGAAGCGAATGGTGATTGGATGTCAACTCATAGAGTTGACTTATCAACAATGCAGGAATCTTCTTGGACTGCTTCATTAAAAGAGGATAGTTGTTGTGATTAACAAATAAAAAAACGCATGCTTATTCCCAGCTCCTGTAAATTAAAGGTCTAGCCGTTTAAATGAAGCTAATATTTTAAAAATGTTTTATTAATCTCCAAATCGATAATGCTTTCGAACTGCTTGATGAATATCCCATCTACAATTCATGCCTGCTGGAAAAATAAATAGGTCAATTGCACCAAACTTCACAGGTTCCCCTACCTCAGGAGTAACTTTCACTTCACCCTCAAAAAATAAACAAGTTTCTTTATCCTCGTAAGGCCAATCAAAAGAACTTATTTCACATGTCCACATTGGCCAGTTGTTAATTCCTTATTCCTCAGCAGTACTACTGGAAAGGTGAAGTGACTAATATTGACATGAATTTTGATAAAGTCTTTGAAGTGGTTTATAGCATTTGTTTTAATATTACTTTCTCTTTGCATATAAAATTTAGTTGTAATTTTAATTATTTTTAATTCGCAGGGTTTTAACTTAATTTATAGTATTTGAAGAATGATTTTTCTACACTTATCTAATGGAAGAAGAAAGGGCAAAGCTAGAAAAGATGTATCAAGAATTGAATGAAGAAGATACTGACATTAAGAAATGGAATCAGGCACTTATTCCAAAAGCAATATTATTGTTCCCTCCAGTTGCTTTTGCTTTAACTTTTCTAAAAATAAATACTGATAAGTCAATATTAGATTTACTTGGATTTATAGCTATGGGTGGTTTATTAGTTACTGGAGGTATCTTTTTAAATTATTTTTTATCTAAAGGTAAGTAATGGATAAATTTTGTCTCATTAATAAGGATCGAACCAGAATAAAAGTTTTTGAACCATTTGAAGATTTATCTAAACCTAGTCCTAATATTGACGCAATGATGATTTCCTATGGTTGTGTTTATAAGAGATCGAGTAAACCAGTTATGAAGGGAAGTAGAGTAGAAACTATAAAGGAAGCCAGGAAAGAATATAAGGAGTTATTAGAAAAAGGATGGAAGAAAACAAGCATCTTCAAAAGCTACTTCTAGGGTCATCTTCGAAGATATTTAGCTATAAACGATTTTTTGCAACTTTCATATTGGGCGTCTATTCACGCGATATTCATCTACCATCGACTTCTACATTTATTGATTGAAAATCGATCTAAAATTAAAGTAATAAATGCCTCTTTTTATGAATTATGGGAGAAGCTAAAAGAAGAAAAAAATTAGGTGTTCCACCCAGAGAAAAACCTATAGAGTTCCCAAAATTTGATAAGGAGTCTGTACAAAAAAAAGTAAGGGCTACAATATATAAATATCCAATTATTCCAATTCTTTTTTATGGGGCAGGAATATTAATACTTGTTGGAGGTGTAATTTATGTGGCTAAATTCTAAAAATTGATTTAATTAAGGAGAAACACTTTTAACATTCTTCAAAACTACCTTTTTACCCTATTTTGCTTTTTTACACATTAAGATAATTAAAGTTTAGATGTCTAATAAGATGATCGAAAAGAAAGAAGACAATGTTAAAAGCGAAAGCTATTACCCAGATAGTAATTATTATCTTGATCAGGACACTACTAGTACTCAAACTCCACTTTTAGAAAATCAAATATCCAATATGGGGGAGAATTTTGAATGGCCAAATAGCTATTGGTTTATTGCGGAAAGAACAAATGGTAGATTGGCAATGATAGGCTTCATGGCTGTCATTATTAATTACACCTTATTTGGATGGATAGCATATCCAATTCTTTAAATGAGTAATTCTAATTTTGATAGAAATGGTGAAGATAAGTCTTGAATGCATTAACTTAAACATTCTGCGCTTGATGTGGCTGTTTTTTTGTCTGGACATTTTTCAATAATGATAGTTTCCACGATTTCGCTGTAAAAATTTTCAAGTTCTTGGATTGCAATGCATATAACCCTTGAAGTTATAGAGTGATGCGATGCAAAATAGGATTTAATATTTAAAAAGTTATAACTATCTTTTTTAACTATGAGACAATCATACTGGATATCTAATGTTTTTTTATTTAGGAATTCAATATAAATTAATCCCCCTTTTGGGTATTCGAAGTAAATTAATTATCAGCGCACATGTTTTTTTTATGTCATCAACATTTTACATTGTTCATCATGAATTCAAAGTAGGAAAAGCTGAAAAATGGTGGGAAACAGCTTATGGAGCTATGGCTCCAGGCGGTGGTTGGGATGATGCAGTAGCAGCAAATAAAGAAAAAGGATTTTTTAATCATTCTGCAAATGCCGTCACTAAAACTGGCCCTATTTATTGTTTTTGGGAAGTGAAAGATGGAATTTCTGCTGAGGAATTTCAAGAATTTATTGATGGACCTTCTGGCCCAGGTTTTGGACAAGATGCTCTGATGAACATTTGCAAACCAATAGATTCATCTTTAATGAATGGACAAACACCTTATCCTCCAGTCTTCTCTTAAATATTTACAATTGATCTAAAATAGTAAGATAAAAACCTTTTTTATGGAAAAGCTATTCATAATTTGTACTTTTGATTGGTTTTTTTAATAGTATGAGAAAAGAGTTTAGCAATGGGTAAAAGAATAAGATAATGGAAAAGTAATTGATTATTACTTATTAAATACTAGTGACCACAAGCCTCATTCCTACTTTAAAGTTTCAAGTTTAGAAGATTTTTCAAATATGATAAATACTGAATATTCTAGGGGATGGAATAAAGCTAATGATTGAAAGATATAGTTTTAAACTTGAGTTTATTGAATAACTATTACTCGCAAAGGTGGGCCTTAATTTTTAGTATAGAGTTAACAATTTGCATTACTTATTCTATTATGGGAGAAGCTAGAAGAAGAGAGGAGCTAGGCCTACCTCCAAGAGAAAAGAAAATTGAAGTTAATAAATCGGATAAATATTTTTCTTGGCTTCCTATTACTAAATCAACAATTAAAAAATACCCTTATATGGGAGTTGTAACTATGGCATTAGGAGGAATAATTTTTTTAGCTAGCGGAGGAGCAAATAGTATTAATAATTAATTAATCCCCTTTTTGCAGATCTTCAAAATTCTAGACTTCATATACATGTTCTTTTATTTAAAGATTTATTCAGCGAGAAGAAGGAATAGAAGAAATTAAAATTCAAACAATAATTTCAGATCTTAATGTTAAAAAACTAAAGATTTTTAAAACTCCTTCCGTAAAAAATCTTTTTTATTAGATGTACTTTTAACATTATCTCCTTGTAGCTTTTTGAGTTAAGTCTAATCATTTTTTTGTAATAATTTAACGCCAGATATAACAGAGATTAATGAGAGAATACCAAGAAATATAGAATAAAAGGGCTGCAAATTAAAAATTCCAAAATTACCCGTATGCCATTTGATTAACCAAAAAGCATCTACTCCTAATGGCTGAAGAATACTATAAGCAGTTCCAGATATCAGAGTAATTAATAAAGGGATTGCAGAAAGTATGGCTACTTTTCTATGTATTTTTCTTTTATTAATTTTCATTTTTTGCATTTACTTTCTTAAATATCTATGCAGTTCTTTTTCGTTCTCACAAGGGAGCCATTTATCTTGATTTTTATGTGTCCCTTCGCAACCAAGTTTTAATGATTCTTTTTCGGCATCTTTTTCTGTAGAAAATGTACCCATCATATGGGCATTAGAAGAAAGATTTAAACTAAGAAATAAGAAAAAGATTAAAGTGGAAGTCTTCATTTTCTCAAAAACAAAAATCATAATATATATGTATAACAAATACTCTATTCCAAAATTTTCGAATTCGTAATTCTATACATTTTCAAATCTAATTGTGAGTCTTTTATCCGTATATATTTGTTCTTCAAACCGTACATCCTTTAAAGACACTTGCTCAATACTATTAGCTAGAAAATAGTAGTGCTATATATGATTCAGAATGCATACGATTTCAATCAAATCTTGCAATGAATACATATTGACTTACAAAGATTCTTTAAACAAAACAAATCAGTTAGGGTTCTAAGCTCGCGATAACTAAGAATGCCTGATGTTTGCAAAAGAATTTTACTCCTACCTAAACGATCATACACGCTCTTTAATCAGGAACCAATAAAAATTTTGAGGAAATTTAATCATGAATTCAAAAAAATCACCATTCGTAATTCAAGATAAAAATGTAAAAGATCTTGTTTATGCAAAAGAGTTTCCAACTATTGCTGATTTATTGAGAGAACAAAAAGTTTTGAAAGATAAAGCAAATACAGTTCACCACAGAAGAGATTTAGATTCTCTTGGCTAGTTTTTATAAATAATTAGCTATGAATTTTAAAATTTTGTTTTCAAGCCTTAATAAAAAAAGAAAAGAAGATACTACATAAAGAAAGTTTATATAAGTAGAGTAAAAGCTGAAATTGAATCTTATGTGTGCTCTGAGGATGAATATTAAACATATACAATTAAAGTTAAAAATGTTTTGATGCTTAATAGGATTTCAGTTTAGTATTATCTAAAATCTTAGTTAAGCAATAAAAATTGTTATGTTAAAAAAATTGTTTTAATGGAGAGCTTAGAGAACTTTTCAAGTTTTATTTTTTTTTAAGAGTTGCTTTTTGTAAGAGTAAACAAAACATAATGAAGTTTTTAAATCTATTTATTTAGTAGGGTCACTCCACGACTCTTGATATAGCCAACTTAAGAAAGAAAGTGTTAACAAATTACTAAAAGCATAAAAAAAACCAAATAATGGGTTATAAATATTGGAAATAATAGTTGACATTATTAATACTATTAAACCTGAAACAACTAAATCTTTTATTGGTAAATGGTTTAAATTAAAAGAATTTTTCATTTTGTAATTACTATAAGTTCAAAAGAGATTTAAAAAAATCATAAAAAAAAATTTTTTTTTTGTCTATCACTTAGTACTTTCAAAAATAGAAATTTCAAAATATATATATGATTGACAACTAACCTAAAATTAAAAAAAATTATCTTTTTTGATATGAATAGATTTAGAATAATATTTCTAATCATAGTTATTTCACTAATTTCTTATTTTAGTTTGAGTTTTTTACGAAAATATAATTCTCCAGAAAATATAGAAAAAAGATGTACTTCTAAATTTGAAAAGGATCTTAAAAATGCTGTTAGTAAATCTGATGAAGAGTGGAATTTAATTTTGGACGAAGCGGATATTAATTTTTTAGAGTGTATAAGTTTCCCTCAAAATTAAATATAGAAGATGTAAATAGAAGCTATATTAGTTCCAATAGTAGGTGTAAATTATTTTTAAAAAATTATATAAGTTTTTCCAATAATATAATAATTATATAAATATTAGTTTTCCAAGAAAAAGATTGAAGATCTCCTATTTATAAGATCTAATTCTTGTTGACAGTATTAAGTTCTACAGTATTTTAGATATGGTTATAAAAATATTTATGAAAAAAATAAATAAAAAATATGCTGAAATTATGCATCAAGTTGATAATGCAATTGGGAGAAAAGAAGTAGTTAGTTTACTAAAAAAAGCTGCAAAAATTAGATCTCTCACAGAAGAAAATTTAGCTGCTTAATTAGATTAAATTAATTTTTAAAAATTTGTAAACTTTTAAATTATAAAAGATTCATATAGAGCTTTGGTTATTTGCCTGTTAATATTCTTAAATGATAAATAAAAAAGGGTTTTTGAAAGATTTATTAATTAAATAATTTTTAGAAATTAGGTTTTTCATAAATTGAATACTTTTGGAAGTCTAAAAAAGTTTTTTATGATATTTCAAGATGAATAATTACTTTACATTAGGAATAAACTTGCTAGGTTTAAAGTGTTGGATCTATTTTTCATGTTTTTAAATTATTTACCTATTGAGATGGTAGAAGTAGTTGGAATTTCAATGATATTTTTATTTTTAATTGGTACTATATTAATTTTATTATTTACATCAGATCAGGCAAATACAAAGAATCTATATTTGAAGAAGGCTAAATAGATACTCTAACTTTATTTGTAAAATTAAAAATTATTTTTTAATAATTTAACTCCAGAAATTAAGAAAATTATCGAGGATATTCCTTCAAATATCAAGTAGAAAGTTGCAAGTTTAAAAACCAAAATTACCCCATGCCATTCTATAAGCTAAAAAAGAATCTAACCCTAATAGTTTTAGAGAGATATATAAAGTGCCAGATAAAAAATAATTATTAGAGTAATTAAATAAGATACTACTTCTTTTCTACGTTTTTTTTTATTTTTAAGTTTTAGTTTTTTTATCTACTTTCTTAAATACTTATGATGCAATTAACTAAATTCAATAAAATTAATCATTTCAAATGCCGTTCTTATTTTTGCCAAAACATAAATAATTTAGTTTTTATTCATCCAAACAACATTTCGAAACATTGGATATATTGTTTTTCATATCCTCAATTTTATTAATTAAATTATCTAACCATTCTGTATTATTTTCAGATTTTTTTTGAATATATGCAATTTTTGGTTGATTGCATTCTAGTGTCTCATAATCTCCACTCATAAAACTCATCTTTGAAATTATGTTCTGCTTAATTTATCTAGAAAAATTATTATCATCAATAAGCGCTTATACTTAATTGCAATTGAAAATTGAAATAAAATAGTCTTACTTTACCCAATAAAATAATATTGAACGAAATTTAAAGATAATTTTTAAAGGATAAATCTAAATTTATTTATGTATAAATTTAATTGAATTACTAAATAATAATTTGAGTAAGGCTTTTTATTTTTCATGAAACTTTTAAAACTATAAATCTTAATTCAATTTCTTCTCCCTCTAATGGACTAAGGCTAATATCCTAAATTAATACAGAAGATATTGAAAGAAGCAACAAACCAAAATTAACTTTTAGATGTGGAAATATCATTAGTTTTATCTAACTATTTTTAGTTATTGACAGTCTATTTAGAATAAAGATTAATTAACTATTTTTTATGCCTCTTGAAACTATTGTTTTAAAATTCATAAACAATATCACTTTTGAAAAATGGGATGGTCATATCTATAACTTTAGTTTTATGTCCAGTTTTTTTAAATGAAACGTTTACTATTTTATCTATTTATTACTTTTGTTGTACCAACTACTTTATATAGTTCTCATTTAAACAATCAAAAAGAACTTATAGTTACTGCAGAAAGTACAAAAGAATCTATAGCACTCGCAAAGTACCTTAAAGATAAAGGTGTTGTTAAATATTCAGCCTATTGGTGTCCAAATTGTCTTATACAAAGTGAACTATTTGGTAAGCAAGCATATAGGGAACTTAATGTAATTGAGTGTGCAAGAGATGGGAAAAACAGTCAAACACAACTATGCATTGATAAAAAAATAAAAGGATTTCCATCATGGGAAATTAATGGAAAAATAATTCTTGGTGTCCAGACACTTAAGGAATTATCAAAGTTAAGTGGCTATATGAAATTATGATGAATAATACATTTATTTCTGAAAATTAAATAATTGTTTGTTTCTTTTTTAAAGTCAATTCTTAAACAATATTTAACTATCCTCAATCAAAGTAGATGAATGCATCATAAAAGTAGTTTTTGGCAAAAATTACTTATTGCTAAGTCATTAAACGTTTAAAAATATTATTAAAACTTATATTTAATGACTGAATTACTGGTTGATCCCCAAGTTTATTTTCCAGAGCTTTAGTTGCTGATTTAAATAAATGAAGAGACTCTCTATCTTCATGATTTGGTATTAGGCTTTCAATCCATCCTACGCAAACCATTCTTTCTCCTTGAGTCACTTCTTTTACCTCATGAAGATATTTAGTAGGATATATAATCATTTCTCCAGGATTAAGTTTGATCGTTTTCTTTTCGGGAGGGACATAAAGGATTAATTCCCCTCCTTCATAGTCTTTTTTTTCATTTAAGAAAATTGTAAAAGATAAGTCTCTGCGCCCAGAGGGGATATGAGGAGTATCATAATGAGTGCCATAAAACATTCCACCTCCAGTTCTAGTGAATAGAATATTATGAACCTTAGCTGGGAAAACAGCAGTTTGGACGGACATATCTTGCTCTACTATATTTATTATTTTGTTAGAGAATTTGTCATAATGTTCTCCTTTAGCATGTAACTGTAAGTTTTTTTTGACTGGGTTACCCATGCTAGACACTTTCCCATCTACCCAATCTCTGCTAGACAATATACCATTTGATATTTCATTAACTTGCTCTTCATTTAGTAATTTGTGAGTAAAGTACAGCATAATAAAACCTGCAATTTTGGTTAAATTCCAATAATTATAAATTATTGAAGCTTCTAAAAGTCAATAGTTTCTTCTAAAGACTCTTGATGATCAGAAAAGATTACATCAACCTGATCACCATCGTTATCCCACATAATAGTATCACCAGCATTTTCTGAAAGAGCACCTGTCACATTATTTTCATGATCTATCTTATATAAAATATGCTTAATACGATTAAACTCACCTTGTATTACATGGTTTTGTCGATCGTATTCAAGTGCTAAAGTAATTGAACTAAAGGCCTCCCTGAATCTCTCTTCTTTGCAATAAAGTTTACTTAGATGAAAGTGTGACTTTCCATTCTTAGGATTTAGTTCAATTGCTTTAAGTAGTGATTGCTCACTTTCATTTAATTTTCCTTGCTCTATCAATATTTCACCAAGATTTATATGTGCCTCAACATAAGCAGGTTGAAGTTCAATTGCTTTACGAGCTGCTAACTCGGCATCTTTCGATTTACCAAGATGACTCAATATACTTCCAAGATTGGAATACGCTTGAAAATGATTGGGTTTAAGTTCAATTGCTTTGCGAGTTGCAAACTCGGCCTCTTTAAATTTATAAAGGTTAGTCAATATACAGCCCAGATTGAAATACCCTTCTACAAGATTAGGTTTAAGTACGATCGCTTGTCGAACTAAAATTTCTGCTTCTTTGTATTTGCCACGACTCATCTGTATAATTGCACAATTAATAAAAACTCGATAATCTTTAGAGCCTTTTCTTATTAAGTGATCGTAACATTTTAATGCCTCTTTAATATTACCTTTTGAATGGAAATGAAATGCTTGGGCAACTATTTGCTGCTTTGATTTGTTTATTTTCTTTTTTGCCTCCTCTTTAGATTTATTTTGATCACCAAAGCCATTCATATTGTTATTTTTAAGAAGTAAACTACCTTAAGAATAATCTTATAAAAGAAAAAGAAATTTTACGAAGAATGTATACATAATTACAAAGTACTTATTAGGACGATTACCCACAAATAAAGTTGGAAAAAGCGATTTTAAAAGGAACAGGAACCCTATTAGTAATCGTTTTGACTAGCTTGCAAGCAAAAAATCTAAAAAGCAAGGTTTTCTTTAATTATTGATTTAAGTTTTTCGCTTTCCTTCAGCTGCTGAGCAATTAAATGTGAGGAAGATTGGTATGGTATTAATTTGCAGTTTTTGTGTTCAATAAATTTTGCAAAATTCCTATCAACTATTGAAAGATTAGAGAAATGTAAATCTACTTTTGTTTTAAAGGGCATAAGATTTTTTAAGTTTAAGCATTTTTGATATAAAGTATCTGAAGTATTTTGCACCCTTAACTTTTTGCAAAGTCCATCTAACGTAGTGAAGTCATTCAAAACTGTTTCCTTCTCTTCAGAAATAACGGTTTGAGGATTGAAAGCTATAACTTTGGAAAAGTTAAGAAGATTTCCAAATAGGATCGCGGCAAATCCACCAGCAGAGGAACCAATAGCTACTTTTTTTCTATAACTTTTTACTGAAGTTAACTCATCTATTAAATTAATTGTCTCTGATATATTTTTTGTACTATTTTTAAGACCAGTTAGATAAAATTCTCTTTTAACATCCCTAATAAAAAGCTTATCAAAAGATTTATCATTTTCAAATAATCGATAAAAATTAAATGATGCTATTTTATTTTTATCGATTGTTCTAGTTCCCATACTGCCGAATGATATTAATAGAGTATCTGAATTATTATCTTCATAAAAATAATCATCACTATCATCCCAAAGATTATTCGCATAATTTTCTCCCTCATCATATTTACCCAATATATATTTAAGACGCGTAAACTCACCCTGTACTATGTGGTTTTTGGGATCGTATTTAAGGGCTGAATTAATTAATCTAAATGCCTCTCTAAATTTCTTTTCTCTACTGTAAAATTTACTAATATGAAAGTATGACTTCCAATTCTTAGGATTTACTTCAATTGCTTTAAGTAGTGATTGCTCACCTTCATTTAATTTTCCTTGCTCTATCAATATTTCACCAAGATTTATATGTGCATCAACAAAAGTAGGTTGAAGTTCAATTGCTTTACGAGTTATTAGTTCAGCCTCTTTCAATTTGCCTAGGTTGGTTAATATACTTCCAAGATTGGAATGCGCTTGAAAATGATTGGGTTTAAGTTCAATTGCTTTACGAGTTGCAAACTCGGCCTCTTTAAATTTGGAAAGGTTAGTCAATATACAGCCCAGATTAAAATGCCCTTCTACAAGATTAGGTTTAAGTGCAATCGCTTGTCGAACTAAAATTTCTGCTTCTTTGTATTTGCCACGACTCATCTGTATGATTGCGCAATTAGTAAAAACTCTATGATCTTTAAAACCTTGATTTATGAAGTATATATAATATTTAAATGCTTCATCAATGTTTCCTTTTGAATGAAAATGTAATGCTTGGGAAATTATCTGCTCCTTTGATGCGTTGACTTTATTAGTGACATTCTCTTTAGATTTATTTTGATTACCAAAGCCATTCATATTATTATTTTTATGAAATTAATTACCTTAAGGATAATTTTATAAAAGAAAAAGAAATTCTACGAAGAATGTATACATAATTTTAAAGTACTTATTGTGGTCTATTATTAGGTTTTTATTAATTTAATTAATCATGAATTAGCATTTATTTTATAAATATTAGACTAATTTATTGTTGCTATGACGGACGAAAAAACTAATACATTACAATATTGATTTTTAAAAAAATAGAATAGGTACTTTGCCCAAAATTGACTTTGCAAGGTGACTATTGCTTTAAAGATCCCAGATTTAAGGTGAAATTATGAAAAAAGATATTTATTCAAACATTAAAGAATCAGATGCTTTGGAAGTTTTTTTTGAATGCATAACTTCCTGCAGTATCAATAGTGAAGGAATAGATTGTACAACTGCTTGTTATCAGAAATATCTAGAACCAAACTTTGTTGATCATCCTTTGAAATTTTTATAATAGAAGTCAAACACTTCTTTATAGGTTACAAGAATGATATTTCAACCTTCTCAAATATTTATTGTTATGTTATCTTCATTTAAAAAAGTATTTAATATTTGGGATGAAAATATTACCCATTTAGAGAAGAATGGGATAGATTTTTTTAAAAGGGTGTTGTTAAGTAAGTGGTGCATAAAATTAAATTTCTTTTTATGGGTTTTAAAAACGACAAAAATAGGCTGCTAATGGTTAAATTGTAAAGGCATATTTGAAAAGAAGTCTTTTTTTGAATACTATTGATAAAATTCATTTAAAAGCTAAATTAGTAAATTCAAGATTATAAATATTTTTTTCTCCATCATCATCGCCGTCATCATCATCATCGAAAGAGGAAACTAATATGTATACTCCTCCAAGTCCAAGAAACATAGATATGAATAAAACAGGGTCAACCATGACTATATTCTTAAATATTCAAATTAAATTTGAGGAATCTTTTTAAGATCTAAATGTTCTCTTAATAAATAAATTAAAACATATTTATAATTAAGAAATAGTAAGTATCTTTGTTGAAAATGTTGACAATGGATAAAAAAAAATTTCCTCTTTTTTTTAAGTTTAATGGAGTTTTAAAAATATAATGTGTGGAAGATTTGAACTGAAAACTAAGTTTGATAACTTACCAAAAATTTTAAAAACAGACTATCCATGTGAACTTGATTCCAAATACGAGACTCAAAATTTAATAAGGCCCAGTGATCCTATTCTTGTTATAAAAAACGATGGAAAAATTAAAACTACTTTAATGTCATGGGGCTTTATTCCTCCCTGGGCTAAAGACCCATTTAATAAAATAATACCGAAACCATTTAATGCAAGATTAGAAACCATAGGAGAAAAAAATTTATTTAGTGGCAGTTGGAAATATAAAAGGTGCTTAATACCAGCGACTGGTTTTTTTGAGAAGAAATATCGCATTCGAAAAGAAAATTATGAGACTTTTTGGCTAGGGGGGATTTGGAACAAGTGGCTTTCACCTGACGGTAATGAACTTGAAAGTTGCTGCATTTTGACTACAGAACCAAATCAACTAATTAAACCCTTACATAACCGTATGCCTGTTATTGTCCCTAACGGGTATGAAGAAGAATGGATAGAGCCTGTTAAAGATCCTAATAAATTAAATGATTTATTAAAAATAATGATTTCTTGGACACCTGATGGTTGGATAGTAGAAGATAAAAATAAAACAGAGACTAAACAAATAGAGTTATTTTAGAGATACTTTTTTAACTAGAGTAATAATTTCGAATTTAACTTTCTTAGCTTTGGATTTTTTTGGGCTTTTTAGAATTAATAAAGCAGCAAATTTCATTACTATTTACTCGCAGGTATGGAGCTTGAATTTTATTATTGGAACTATAATTAGTTTTGATTTGACTAAACAAACCTGGACCAAATACTGTTTAAAAAATGAAAGATTGTGATTTATGTAATAAGGTAGATTCAATCCATTACAGGGTAAAAACTATAAATTTCAAAAGTTGGATTTTTTGCTGTAAAAAATGTTGGCATATTATCTCAAAAGAAAGCCAATATTCTTATGGGGGAACAAGAAAATCAAAACTTTAGAACAAATATATAATTATGGCTAAATCTTATTGGTTGATTAATTCAACTAGAACTGAAGTAAAAAGATTTATAAAAAATGATAAGAATATTGATGGAGTGATCGAGTATATGTTTGTAGATACTGGAAAAATTGTTGGCTTTTCAGGAAGAGAAACTCCTATAATGACAACAACAATTTCGATAGATATAGATTTGGCTAGAGAAATTTATGAAAGATTACTTTCTCAGGGCTGGAGGAAAACTGTTGAATTTTGGACAATAAAAGAAAGCTCGAAAATTGAAGACAACTACTATTAATTAGAGAAGCATCAGTAAAATTAATTAAAATTAAAACAATAACTGCTGAAAATTATTTTCGGTATTTTATGTTTTAAAATACTAGCAATTGCATTCAGATAAAAAATTAACATGATTAATGAAGAGATTACAAATACGGTTGCGAATATAAATCCTGAACCTATTGGAATATTTACCTTGCCAAATGAGAGACATCTTAAATACAAAAATGCTCTTGAAAAAATAGTTAAAGAAATTCCCAAAGATTCAGAATTAATTGCATATGACAAGCTTTCGTATCGTATATGCCACAATTTTGATCAACATATATTTGAACAGTTCGAATCACTATCGGACTTACAAGAAGACATACATACGGTATTACTCTCTTACATAAGAAGAACAGGTTACTTATGTGACCAAATGGTAATTAATGACGCTTGGGCAAATATGGACGGTAAAAATTCAACTTTAGGCTTTCATTATCATACCAATTCTTATTTATCTGGAACTTATTATGTAAATTTTGATAATGAAAATCATACTCCATTATCGTACTCAAATGACCGTCTTACAGCTGATAGAAAAGGGCCTGGCATTGATATTCAAGAAAATAGAAATTCTCCAACAATTTATAATCAAAAGTTAATTTCTGTTCCTATAAAAGAGGGTTCAATTTTAATATGGAGAAGTCATCTCACTCATGGATTCGCGAAACCTAACAAAGAAGGTAATAGATTAACCCTAAGTTTTAATGCAATGCCAAAAACATGCAGGAACACCGTAGGTCATTACTCTTTTACTGTTAGTAAATAATTTTTTAAAAGAATATTCATTAAAAAGATTTCTACAAAAACAAATTTTTTATAAGAATACCTTTAATGTTTAAAGAATATTCTTGTAATATTAATTTATTAATTGTTTTCTATAGACTTGAATTCTTTAATATTTGAATCTACTTCATTTAGAGGGAGAAATTCATTATTTTGTCCAGATAATTCACTAATTTTTTTTGCATGAGGTAAGAGCCATTTTTCATAATCTCTCTGAGCTACATTATAGGATTTATTTAATTTGGTAATATTTGCTCCTACTGCAGAAAATTTTTCAACAAAGGTGATTAATCTCTTATGAAGATTAGTGGACATTTGCTGAATCTCGTTTATGTTTTTTGTCATCTCAGCTTTTTGGATGCTCATAGAAAATCCTTTTAATATGGCGAGGAGACTTGTAGGGAAAGTAAGTATTATATTTTTTTCAAATGCATATTCCAAAAGATAGGGATCTCGCTCCAAAGCCATAGATAATGCTCCTTCAACTGGAATATATAAAATCACTCCATCCACTACTTCGTCAATTTCACTTAATTGATTTGAATAATCCTTTTTAGCAAGTTGATCAATATGGCTACGAACCTTCCTAAGATGGTCTGTAATGGCCTTTTCTTGAAGATTTTGATCAGTTGCTTTTATCGCGTCAAGATAACTTTCTATAGGCGCTTTTGAATCAACTATTAATCTTCTTGATCCGGGGATACTAATTACGCAATCTGGCCTTAATCTTCCCTTCTCTTCTGTTTCAACAGTAACTTGCTCGTTAAAATCACAATAGTTAACAAGTCCTACAAATTCTAAAATTCTTTTTAAGTTAACTTCTCCCCATCTTCCTT
>CACARV010000006.1 GCA_902535025.1 uncultured Prochlorococcus sp. | reverse complement strand
AGCAATGATTAGCTCAGTAACATCCATTCCTAGTTGTCTCTTTGCATCATCATCTGAAAATAATGGTAAACCAAGATAAACAATTCTCTCTTTTAGTAAGAGAGAAGGTAGATCAGGGGGTGGGGTCCTCATAACGGTGTTTTCGCCGTAATAAGGAGCAGATACAGTCATATGTATCACAAAATTAAGATTGTTTTGATTCTAGCTAGATTTAGCCCTGTGTCGCTGATGATTTAAAAGATTTGTTTGACTCAGGATTATTTATCAGTTTTCCAAACACCATTCTTCCAGTGGGAGTTTGTAGTGCTCCTGTGATAACAATATCTAATCTAGCACCAACAAAATTCTTGGCTTCATCAATAACAACCATTGTCCCATCATCTAAATATCCAATACCTTGCATTTTTTCTTTTCCTGCTCTTACTATTTTTATATTAAGTGATTCTCCTGGCTGTACTTCTGGTCTTAGAGCAATAACCAAATCACTTAAATTCATAACTTTTAATTCTTTAACTTCAGCAATCTGAGAAAGATTATAATCAGCAGTAATTAAAGTTCCTGTCATATCCTCAGTAATTTTCAAGAGTTTTTCATCTACCCCATTACCTTCATACTTTGTTGGGTTTATTACAAGTCTTCTCCCGTATAAATCTCTTAATTCTTTTAACAATTTTAGACCTCTTCTGCCCTTTGACCTTTTTTCATTACTGCTTGAGTCGGCTAAAGTTTGTAATTCATCAATTACACTTTGAGCAACGATTAATTGCCCTTCTAATAAGCCGCAACTTAATAGGCCATTTATTCTGCCATCAATAATCACACTGGTATCCAAAATTTTTGGACTTGCTGCAGGAAGTATTCCTTCATTAACTAAATATGCATCAGTATTATTTGGATTAAATAATCGTAATAATGTTCTGCCATGTGTATCCGCCAACTTATAACCAAGCACACCAAAGAAAATATTGCTTAATATGGCAGCTAAGGGTTTCGCAAAAAAGACTTCCCTTGGGAATGGGATTAATAATATTGGAGCAAGTAGGAGATTTGCTACAAGTAATCCTAGAATTAAGCCAACAGATCTACTTATAAGTAAATCTGTAGGCATTGTCCTAATTTGATCAAGAAATGTCTTTCTTAGTTGTAAGAATACAAAACCAGCTGCTAATCCAATAAAAAAACCTATTATTGCTAAAACAATTCTAAAACCTTCAACATTAGATACCTCTTTGAGCGTATCTACTGGTAATAGATCAACCCCAAGCCATCCTGAAGCAGCTCCAGACAATACAAATAATATTAATACTAAGATATCAGTCATATATATAATCTACTAGGATTTATTAATTGAGTAAATAAGGATTTTATTTTTTTCGATTCTTAATACTTCTTGGGAGCTTAAAAATGTATTTATTTAGATTATGAATAAGTTTCCAAGAAGTGCTTATGTACATATTCCTTTTTGCCATAGAAGGTGCTTTTATTGTGACTTTGCAGTTATTCCGCTAGGAAACGAAGTTGAAACTTTACAAGGTAATGGAAGCAATACTGTTAAAGAATATTTGCACTTTTTATACAAAGAAATATTGACAAATAAGTATAAATCGCCTTTGTCGACAATTTATATTGGTGGTGGCACGCCATCCATCTTGGACCCTAAACAAATTAAAGAGCTAATTGATCTTTTTAAAGAAAATTATGGAATCGACTATGGAGCCGAAATTACGATGGAAGTTGACCCAGCAAGTTTTAACCTTGAGGACCTTCATGGATTTATAAATGCTGGGATAAATAGATTTAGTCTAGGAGTGCAAAGTTTTAATAATCAAATACTTCAAAAGTCTGGAAGGAGGCATTTTAGAGAAGATGCTGAAAAGTCTTGTGAATGGTTAAAGAGAGTATATGGTTCTGGGTTAATAAAAAGCTGGAGCTTAGATTTAATTCAAAACTTGCCACTAAGTGGATTAAATGAATGGCAAGAAGATCTAAAAAAAGCAATAACTTTTTTACCACCGCATATTTCCATTTACGACTTAATTATTGAAGATGGAACTGTTTTTAGCAAATTAGTTAATTTAGGAAAATTAAAACTTCCATGTGATGAAGAGGCTTTTAAAAATAGCAAACTAACTCATTTAATATTAAAAAATTCTGGATACTCCAGATATGAAATTTCAAACTATTGTCTTCCAGGGCATCAATCGAGACATAATAGAGTTTATTGGAGTGGCTTGGGCTGGTGGAGTTTTGGTCAAGGTTCCACTAGTTCACCTTGGGGAGAAAAGTTTACTAGACCAAGGATTAGTAGAGAATATAAAGAATGGGTAATTAGGCAATATGAATTTAATTTAGATTCATCCCTTATTAATAAGGAATTTGTCTATAAAGAACTTGATGAGAAAATAATGTTGGGATTGAGACTGAAAGAGGGTATAGATATCTATAAGGTTTTGAAAGAACAAAACTGGGGACCCATAAAGTTTGAGATTAACTTTAATAAATTGCTTGAAGAATGGGAAAGATTTCTTGAAAGTGGATTATTAATTAGAAATGGGAATAGATTCTTTTTAAGTGACCCAGAAGGCATGGAGCTAAGCAATCAAATCCTTATTTCGATGTTTAAGTGGTGGGATGCGATTAATTAAGTCTTTGAGAGGCTACCCATTCTTTTAATTTATTCTTAAATAATTTTTTCCCTTGAATAATTGGTTGGCAAAATGGTGGTTGATAATCATTAAGACCTAACAAATCCGCTGTAACTCTTACTTGTCCATCACAATAATTACCTGCACCAATGCCTATTGTGGGAATTGTTAGGTTTTTTTGTATTTCTTTAGCAAGCAATTCAGGAATATGTTCAAGAACTATTGAAAAACATCCTAATTTTTCAAGTATATAAGCCTCTTCCTTAATTCTTTCTTGGCTTTCTAAACTTTCTCCTTGTTTCTTTAATCCTAAATTTAAATAGCTTTGTGGTGTGAGCCCTATATGACCCATAACGGGGATGCCCATTCTTATTAATCTAGAAATAACTTTTTGTATTTCTGGTTCAGCTCCTTCTACCTTTACGGCTTTTGCAAAGGTGCTTTGAATGATTTTCCCTGCATACTCAACAGCTTTATCCTCCCCACATTGATATGTAAGAAAAGGCATGTCTGAGACGACTAAAGGTTGGGCTTCAATATTCTTTTTAAAACCCCTTGTTACAGCATTAGTATGATAAATAATATTTTCTAAGGTCAATGGTAATGTGGATTTGTGTCCCAAACAGACCATTGCTAAGGAATCTCCCACTAAGACAAGATCAACATTAGCTTGTTCTGCGATTGATCCTGATATGGAGTCCCATGCAGTTAATGCGATAATTTTTTGAGATTTTTTTTTATATTTAACGAGGTCTGAAGGTAACATAAGAAATTTATGTATCTTTTTTAGTCAAGAATTGCTAATATATCACTGACTCGGCCTTTCGCGGTTTTAACACCTAAACCTGGTCAGGACTGGAAGGTAGCAGCCACAAGGGATGCTTGAGGCAGGCGAGATAACCGAGTCACCCTATTTTACTTATTAATCTATATCTTTTTTATTTTGTTTAAGTCTCAGAAACTCTGGGATGTTCGTTCCAGTATCTTTATTATCAGAAACGTTATAAAAGGATTGGTTAGATAATCTACTTCTAATTCTTTGTTGCTTCAATGGTTGGTTTGTGTCGAAACCTGTTGCAATAACGGTAACTTGTATCTCACCTTCAATGTCTTCGTTAATCGCTTGACCAACTATTATATTTGCATCCTGATCTACAACATCACTGATAACTTCTCCAACTGAATTCACATCGTCAAGAGTCAAATCCTTACCTCCAGTGATGTTCACAAGGCAACCTTTCGCTCCATCAATTCTTCCTGCTTCTAATAATGGACTATTGATCGCAGCCTGAGCCGCCTCAATAGCTCTAGATCGACCAGATCCAACACCTACACCTAGAAGCGCTGTGCCAGCCTCAGTCATGACTGATCTTACATCAGCAAAATCAAGATTAACTTCACCTGGGCGGGTAATTACTTCACTTATACCTTGAACTCCCATTCTTAAAACATCATCAGCATTCATAAATGCTTCTTGAATAGAAGCACCCGCAGAAACCTCCTTTAATCGATCATTTGGAATAACTATCAGAGTATCAACATTTTCCGCTAATCTTGCAATTCCCTCCTCTGCTTGGCGCATTCTCCTTTTACCTTCAAAAGAAAAAGGTTTAGTTACTATGCCAATTGTTAACGCGCCGCTCTGCTTTGCTACTTCTGCAACTACAGGAGCTGCTCCTGTGCCAGTACCTCCACCCATTCCTGCAGCTATAAAGACTAAGTCAGACCCCTCAAGCGATTGTTGAAGCTCATCTCTAGATTCTTCTGCAGCCTTTTGACCAATGCTTGGATTACCTCCCGCTCCAAGACCTCTTGTTAAGTTTTGACCTAGTTGAACCCTTCGCTCTGCAGAGGACTGTAGTAAGGCTTGCGCATCAGTATTAAGAACTCTGAATGAAACTCCTTCAAGATCACTATCAATCATTCTGTTTACAGCATTACTCCCGCCACCACCAACGCCAATCACTTCAATTTTGGCATTCTGACTTGGAAGGATGTCTTTTGATTGATCAAAGTTTGGATTGTTACCGAAGCTCATCTCTTAATAGGATCTAATACTAGTATTGGATGCATTATGAACTTACTAAGCTCATCTGTAGGAAATTGTTGAGGAAAATCCTTAAATATTCATTTAATAAATATTTTGTTTTAAATGCAAAACCCCTATCAACACTACAATAACTAATAAAAATTATTAAAAATTAAATCCCAAATATTAGGGTTTGAACACTTTTATTTTTGGTTTATTTGGATCAGTAAGATCAATATTTTCAATTTTTTCAGAAAAATTATTTTTCTTTAATTCCTTTTTCAGGTTGTTGATTATTTGTAATTGATAGTTGATTAAATTAGGATTAAATCCTAAGTATATTGTTTTTAAATCTGTTTCTTCAAGAGTTAGAAACCCATTTTGCGAGAAATTTATTTTGACTATCTCAAATTCATATTTCTCTTGATCTATAAGAATTTCAGATAATGTGTTTTTAAATTTTTCTTTCCATCCAATAACTTGAATGGTTAATTTATTGGAGTTTTTATTATCTAAATTTTGTTTATCGATAAAAACCCCGTTTTTATCAATAAAACCCGATACTATTTTGTCATTATAAACTCTCTCCCCATAAGCTACTGGAGTTCTGGTATCAATATAAACTTGCAAACCAAAAGGAAATATTTGTCTACTTACCGAAATATGCTTAAGAGATAAATTCTTTTTTAACTCTTTTTCTAAAAACTTAGTTTCAATAAAAATTAATCGAATTGGAAATTTTAAAGATGAATTATTTATTAAATCATTCTGTGAGAATTGTTTACTACCAAAAATTCTAATATCTGAAATATTAACCTTTTTTAGAGTTTTGAGGCTTACTAAACTTGTTGAGAATAAAAATAATATTAAATATAAAAAGCTTGTTTTATTAATTGTTTTTTTGTTATTCACAAATCACATCGAGCTTTTTCCATCAATAGATCCATCCATTCTCTGGCCTTCTCTGCATCTGAAAATGGTACATCCATTTCTTTCCCATCTCCTACAAGTCTAAGTCTGCACTTTCCTTGAGATTCATTAGTTAAAGGAGCTTCTCCTGAAGTTAAGGCCATTAATTCAACCAATTCCAGTTTCTTGATTGTAAAACTATCTTTTTCTTCAAATGTACCAGCTTCGAATACGCTCCACATCAATTTCCCGTCTTTTAAAGAAGCAGCACTTGAACTATCTAATTTACAAAGCTCAGAACCATTCGCCCAGCTTCTAAAAAGGTTTTGCCTTCTTCTCTCCAACCATCCAAGAGCAGTTAACAAAATGAAGATAAAAAGTAATGGTAACCAAAGAAGTCCATGCAACATTTGATTTGATTATTAATCTAAAGATATATCTACTAGTTTAGCCACAAGTTGTTCAATATTTAAACCAGATGCTCCCCAGAGCATCGGAAACATACTGTTTTTTGTAAAACCAGGAATTGTATTAATTTCATTTAACAAAATTTTATTTGAAGATTTTTCTAAGAAGAAATCTACTCTCGCAAAGCCATAAATACTTAATGCTCTACAACTTTGAATAGCAATTTCTTTAATTTTTTGAGTGATTTTAGAATCTACTTCAGCTGGGATAATTATCTTATTATTTAAATTGTATTTCGTGTTGTAATCATACCAATCAGAATCGTACCTTACTTCACCAATCTCTGATGTTAGTAGTTTTGATTGTCCAATTATTCCGCATTCTATCTCTCTGACATCTAAACCTTCTTCTACTACAATTCTAGGATCTATTTCCCAAGCCTTTTTTAAAGCAAGTAATAATTCTGATTTATTTGTAACTTTTGAGATTCCAAGAGAAGAACCAGAGTTGGAAGGTTTAACAAAAACTGGGAAATTTAATTTTCTTATTATCTCAATAATTATATTTTTTTTTACTTCTTTATCATCAAGGTCTTCATTATGAAAAACAATGTAATTCACTTGGGGAATTTTAAGATTTGAGAAAATTGTTTTCATTAATATCTTATCCATTCCAAGAGCAGAGCCTAGAATTCCACATCCAACTAAAGGTTTCTTTGTGAATTTCAATAATCCATGAATTGATCCATCTTCACCATTAAATCCATGCAGAAGAGGAAACCAAATATCAATATTTTGAAATTCAATTCCTTCTAGAAAGTTCAATCTTTCTCGATTAGACATTCCTTGTTTTTTTACTTTATTGTTTTTTATTTCATCAATTAGGATTTTTTCTGAGAGGTTACTATTAAGCCAATTTCCCTGTTTGTCAATATAAAAGGCTTTAATTTCAAAGCGCTGTTTGTTTATTTTTGAATTAAAGGCTTGAAAAACTGTCTTTGCAGAGGATATCGATACTTCATGTTCATTGGAATAACCACCAAATATTAATCCAATACATTTTTTCTTTTCCCCTATCATTTAAAAAAAATTATTTGCAAAGTTCACCGGTTAGAGAGAAAGGTCTTACTTGGTTTATTTTGACATCAATCTCATCTCCTAATGAAAAATCACATTCAACGTTCTTAGGAATCTCTACGAAAGTTAATCTATTCGTTCTAGTTCTACCCATGATTTGGGAAGAATTTTTTGGATTTAAACCCTCAATTAAAACACTTTCAATGTTATTGATGTATCTTTGGTTTCTACTCTTAGCAGTTTTCTCAACCAAAGCATTAATTCCTTGCAATCTAGCTTTTTTTTCTTCTTCAGGAATTTGATTAGTCCAAACTGCTGCAGGCGTATTTGGTCTTGGGGAGTATGCTGCTGTGTTGACTTGATCAAAGCCAATATCTGATATTAAACTCAATGTATCTTGATATTGTGTTTCAGTTTCTCCTGGGAAAGCAACTATAGCATCAGCTGTAATTGATGCATTTGGCATTAAAGATCTTATATTTTCTATAATATTTTTATATTTTTTTATAGTGTATCCGCGAGACATCTGCTTTAGGATTTGATCATTTCCACTTTGGAAAGGAATATGAAAATGTTCGCATACTTTATCAAGTTCATAACAAGCTTTAATTAATCTTTTTGAAAAATATCTTGGATGACTGGTAGCAAATCTTATCCTACTAATCCCTTCAACATCATGAATGTGATATAGGAGGTCAGTTAAAGTATTTAATTTTCTCCCTTCCTTTGTAGTCCCTGGAAGATCTCTCCCGTAAGCATCAATATTCTGTCCTAAAAGGGTAATTTCTTTAAAATCATCATCAGCTAATTTTTGGATCTCACTTTTTATCGCATCTGGATATCTTGATTGCTCTTTCCCCCTAACAGAGGGGACTACACAGTATGAACATCTTTCATTACATCCATAAATGATGTTAACCCAACCGCAAATAGAACTTTCTCTTCTCGCACTTGTTATGTCTTCAGAAATGTAGGTTTCCTCCGTAGCAGAAACTTGATTGCCCAAATCAACTTTCCACAACAGATTCTCTAGGTTATTTACGTGCTGAGGCCCCATTACTAGATCAAGTTCTGGCACCCTTCTTAGTAAGGACTCTCCTTCTTGCTGAGCAAGGCAACCTGCAACCACAAGTTTTAAACTAGGTGTTTTATGCTTTCTTTTTGCTTGTCTTCCTAGAAAACTATAAACTTTTTGTTCCGCATTATCTCTAATCGTGCATGTATTGTACAAGACTAGATCGGCATTTAATTCGTCATCTGCTCTTATGTATCCCATTTTTTCTAAGGTTCCAGCCATTCTCTCAGAATCAGCTTTGTTCATTTGGCATCCGAATGTGGTTATCCAATAACTACCAATAGTTGAATTATTTTGAAATTTTTTTTCGTCTTGTTTTGTTTTTGTTAGCACTTTGCTAGGAATTTTTTATGAATATTTAATCCAAAATTACAAGTTAAAAAATTTTGCTGCAATTTTTTTGAGGGCGAGCGAGGGGATTCGAACCCCCGAATAGCGGCGCCACAAGCCGCTGCCTTAACCACTTGGCGACGCCCGCCTCACATTTATAAATTTAACAACTTAAGGGTAGTTTTTCATAGTTATTTTTATCTTTTAGCGAAATTTGAATTATTTTCTTATTCAGTAAAGTTTTTTGATGTTTTAATATAAAAGAAAATTGAAAATTTGAGTAATTCCGGCAACGCTGAGGTTCTTATTCCCAGAAGCCTTTGTTTAATAGAAGATTTTGACAACCTCAATATTGATGTAGAGGATTTATGTTCAGTATCTATAACCTGGGATGATGGTGTAGTTTCTGAATTGAAGCCTCTTTTACATACAAAACCCAAGAATATCTTATTCCCAAGATTTGTTGAAACTCATTCGCATTTTGATAAATCTTTTACATGGACGGATTTTCCTAATCTGGAATCCAACTATGGAGGTGCATTATCAGTAAATCTTCAAGAACATCAAACTAGAACCAAAGAAATGGTTTTAGAAAGAGTTGAGAAATCTTTAAAACTTGCTATACAAAATGGATACAGAGCTATTAGAAGTCATATTGATACATATAAAAGTCAATCGATTGATATTTGGATTGAACTTTTTAAATTACAAAAAAGATTTTCATCTGAGCTGACATTACAATACGTTGCTTTAGCTCCATTAGAATTCTGGGATACTTTAAATGGGGAAGATTTAGCAAAAATGTTATCTACTCATGGAGGTATTTTAGGAGGTGTTGTTGTTCCACCTTTTAATAAAAAAAATACAAGTAAATTGCTTTCAAAAATGCTTCTTCTTGCAGATAAATATGAGTTAGAAATTGATTTGCATATAGATGAATCGATTATTGAACCTGGAGCAGGAATAAAAGTTTTATTAGAAACTATCGAAAATTTAAAAATTAATATTCCAATTACTTGTAGTCATTTAAGTAGTCTTATTTCTCTAAAGGATAGTGAGATTTTACATCTAGGAAAAAAAATTGCTGAGAAGAATATTAAAGTTATTGCTTTACCATTAACAAATTTTTGGCTGCTCAATCGAAAGAATGAAACTACCTCCCTAAAAAGACCTGTTGCGCCAATAAAACAATTACAAAAAACACATGTGGATGTATCTATAGGTAGTGATAATGTTCAAGATCCTTGGTATCCATTTGGGAATTTTGATCCTTTCTATGTGATGTCTTGCTCAATTCCTATGCTTCAACTGAATCCTTGGGACAGAATGACTCTAACTTCAATTTTTTTAGCCCCAAGCAGATTATTGAATTTAAAATGGGATGGTTTAATCAAGAAGGGTTGCCCCGCTGATTTCGTAATTTTAGATGCACAAAAATGGGCAGATGTTTTTTCGTGCAATTTAAAAAGAAAAGTATTTATTAAGGGCGATTTACATTGCTAATCGATTAATTTATGTATATAAGATAAAAATCTATCAATGTCATTAAACAATCAAAAATTTATATGCAAATTAAGGAAAGTAAATAATTTGGAGATTATTGAAAGCGAATCTGACGTAAAAAGACTTTCAAAAGATTTTTATAACTATTCTCCAATTCTTGCAGAAAAATTAGACGGATGTATTGCTGATTTGGTGGTGAGACCTTTCGATAATAATGCAGTGAAGAAAGTAGTAGAAATTTGTTGGGAATTTTCAATCCCTCTTACTTTAAGAGGTTCAGGTACAGGTAATTATGGACAAGCGGTCCCCTTGTTTAAAGGTATTGTAATGCAAATGAGTTATTTTAATAAGCTAGAAGAATTTGATCCTGATACTGGTTTTGTGAAAGTACAGTCTGGCTGTGTTATGGGGGATTTAAATAAACAATTAAAGAAATATGGGAGGGAATTAAGGTTGATTCCTAGTACTTGGAAAACCGCTACAATCGGAGGATTTATTGCAGGCGGATCTGGAGGAATTGGGTCAGTTAGATGGGGATTCCTAAGAGACCCTGGAAATCTTATTGGTTTGGAGGCAATTACGATGAATGAAAAACCTTTATTATTAAAATTTGATGCTGAAGAATCCGAACCTTTAAATCATGCTTATGGAACTAATGGAATAATTACTTCTTTATTACTTGCAACTGATACCAAACGTCGGTGGTATTCAATAGTTATCGATTGTACTGAATTTGAAAAAGCAATAGAAATATTAAAAACTATAACTAGCGCAGCAGTTGATCTGAAACTGGGAGCAATTCTTGAAGAAGAAATTGTAGATCAGATGCCAACATGGTTTAAAACTAAATCTAGATGTCACAAGATATTAATTCAATCTACTTTTGGAGGAATAAAAACGATAGAGCTTATCTGTAAAAAATTTAAAGTTGAATCTAATCTCCTTGGTGAAGAAGAAAAACTCGTTAATGGAATTTCTGAAGTCGTATGGAATCATACAACTCTTCATATGAGGTCTAGGGATAAAAATTGGACTTATTTACAAATGCTTTTGCCACTTAATAATGAACTAGAATTGATTAATTTTTTGAGAAAAAAATGGGGTAAAAAAGTTCTTTGGCATTTAGAGGCAGTTTCTCAGCAAGGATCACCAAGATTAGCGGCTTTGCCAGTTTTAAAGTGGAATGGGGGAGAAGAATTAAATGAAATAATGGAAGATTGTAAGAAACTTGGGGCATTTATTTTTAATCCCCATGTTTTAACTGTTGAAGGCGGAGGCCTAGGAGTGGTTGATGCTGATCAAGTAAAAGCGAAATTAAAATTTGATCCCAAAGGGCTTTTAAATCCAGGGAAATTAGAGGGTTGGGAAATAAAGGAACAATTTAATATTTAATATTTTGTTTATTTGTAAATTTAATAAATTCAGCTACTAAAAAAATAGATCCTGCTAAAACAGGATGATTCGGGGGCCATTTTTCTTGCGAAAAAAGATACTTAATGGCAAGTTCAAATGTTTTAAATTCAATTATTTTTTGAAAGTCAATTTCTTTAATCTGAGAAAGATCTTTTAATTGCCAACTAGGTTGGTTTGGAACTGGCACAAGTAACAAGTGATCATTTTTCTTAAGGAGTGTTTTTAATATTGCGTACATATCTTTTTGTCTTTGGACCCCTAATATCCAATAAATTCCTTCTGCTTCATTATCCCAACTGCTTCTCTCATGAGAGAGTGCTTTTGCAGCAGGATAATTATGTGCACAATCCACAAGAAATTTTTTGTTTAAATAATTTATAGTTTCTAGCCTTCCTTTCCAAGTTGTCTTTTTAAGACCTTCATAAATATATTTTTCATTAATCTTAAATCCTAGCTTATCTAAAGCTTCGATTACTCCAACCGCAACAGAAGCATTTTGCTTTTGGAACATTCCTTTTAATCCAATTTGATATCTGCTTGAAATTGAATCTTTCCAGATAATTTCTGCTCCAACTTCTTCAACTTTTTTGTTTATTAAATTTTCAACTTGACTTTTTTGGTTGCATGAGATGACAATTGAATTTTTTTCAATAACTGCTAATTTTTCCTTAGCGATTTTTTCAATCGTATCTCCAAGGAATTCTTTATGGTCTAAGCCAATATTTCCAATAGCAATTATTGGTCTAGATTTATGAGCAGTTGTTGCGTCAAATCTTCCTCCTAATCCAGCTTCAAGAATGAGCAATTCAACTTTTTCATTCTCAAAAAAATTTAGTGCGCAACAAATGATTTTTTCAAAAGGAGTTAATTTATATTTTGAAAAAATTTTTTCTATTAATCTATAGATTTTTTCAAATTCAGCTTTCTTAATATTTCGTTTATTAACTCTAATCCTCTCACATAAATCAAAAAGATGAGGAGATGTAGTTATGCCAAAATTTTTTTTAGCTTCAAAAAGTATACTTTCTAAATATGCCGCAATTGATCCTTTACCATTAGTTCCAATAATTTGTATTGCAGGGACATCATGGCAGGGATTACCAAGTTCTTGAAGTGCTTTTTGAATTCTTGATAAACCTAACTTGATATTATCCCTTTCATATTTGGGTGATGATAATTCAAGAAATTTTAAATTTGCATTTTTCAAAATTTAAATTGCTATAGTTCTACAAAAATTGAATTTAGTTTATCCAAAAGAGTACTAATTTCTCTTCGAGATATAACTAATGGTGGTACAATTCTCACAACATTTCCTCCTGCAGGAACTACAAGTAATCCTTTATCAAAAGCTCTTAGTGTAATTTCTTTTGCATCTGCATAATCTTCATTGATAACAAGACCTTGTATTAAACCTAGGCCTCTTTTCCCTCTAATAATATTTGGGAATTTTTTTGACAAATCTTCAAACCCAGCACTTAATTCTTCCCCTCTTAAATACACATTATTAATGAGATTTCTTCTATTTATTTCTTCTATTACAGTTAAGGCGGCTTTACAGGCGAATGGGTTCCCTCCAAAAGTGCTTGCGTGATCTCCTGGAGAGAAAATGTTGGCTTTTTCTTTTACCAATAATGCCCCAATTGCATGACCTCCTCCTAATCCTTTAGCAAGTGTGAATCCATCAGGTTCAATTCCAAAATTTTCATAACCCCACATTTTCCCAGTTCGACCTACCCCACTTTGGACTTCATCTAAAATGAGAAGAGAATTATATTTATCACATATATCTCTTAGTCTTTTAAAAAATATTTTACTTCCAGGAATTACTCCACCTTCTCCTTGTATTGGCTCAATTAATACACCAGAAATCTTCTGATCATTATTTTCACAATTTTCAAATAATTTTTTTACCGAATCAAAATTGTTAAATTCAAAAAACTTAAACCCTTTAACCATGGGTTCGAAACCTTTTTGATATTTTGGCTGGCCAGTCGCACTCAAGGATGCCAATGTTCTGCCATGGAAACTGGATTCTGCTGCGAGAATTATTGATTCTTTACCATCATTTTTTGCATTTCCAAATTTCTTAATTAATTTAATAGCTGATTCATTTGCTTCTGCACCACTGTTGCAGAAAAAAACGCTTTCAGCACAACTCATATTCGTTAAGGTTTTGCTTAATTGTTCTTGCTCTTCAATATTGTAGAGATTTGAAATGTGTTGAATCTTTTTTAGTTGAGTTGATAACCTTCTTCTTAAAACTCTATCGCTGTGGCCAAGACTACAAGTTGCTATACCAGCAACTGCATCAAGATACTTTTTCCCTTTTTTGTCCCATAACCAACAACCTTTTCCTTTTTTGAAAGATATATCGAATCGATTATATGTATTCATCAAAGTGGGAGCGGTCGGACTTGAACCGACATACCCGAAGGTGCCGCATTTTGAGTGCGGTGCGTCTACCAATTCCACCACGCTCCCAAGGCTTTTTAAAAGTATTGAACTTTATTATTATAACAAAAATCACTTTATTGACTATGCATTTGGAGGTTAATGAAAAGCAATCAAGATTACGCTTGCAATTGATTAAAGTATTTTCGATACTAACGGTGTGGAACAATTGATTTGATTTGCTAATGAGAAATGCGATTAAATATAAAAATTAGACATAAATGATACAGTTTTGCGGTTATAGGCTAATTAAATGCCCTTTTTTTAAAAGATTTCTTCATAATTAGTAATATTATGATATATTTAAATAAAAAATTCAATGTCAAAAACTAAAGCAGAAAAATTATCCTTGAAGTTCGTTCCTTATCTTTTTATGGCAGTTACTATTTTGACAGCTTTTGGATTTAATGGTGGAACATGGGTATGAATGAATTCAATTTTAGTGGTTTAAATAAAACTTGGTCTAATCGATTCTTAGTATTGTTATTATTATTCTTAGGTTGCATTTCATTAGTCCATATTGCTTACGTATGAATAAATAAAAATAGTATTTTTAAGCAACTTTTCGTTTAGGAATATCATCATGACCAGTAGCAATTTTGTATTCTTTCTCAGTAAAGTTTCTTTTATTCAATTCTCTAGTTATTTTAATACCTAATATCTTTAATTTTGATTCAAAATTTTCGTAACCTCTATCTAAATGCTCTAACCCATAGATTCTACTTGTACCTTTGGCTACAATTCCAGCAATTATTAATGCAGCGGATGACCTTAAATCTGAGGCAACTAATTCCATACCATTAATTTTCTTTACACCTTTGATAAAAGCTATGTTTTTATTTAATTTTATATTTGCTCCCATTTTATTAAGTAAACGAACATGATTCATTCTATTTTCGAAAATTGTTTCAGTGATTTGCGATTCACCACTAGCTATTGTCATTAAGGCTGTAAATGGTGCCTGTAAATCAGTTGGAAAACCTGGGAAAGGAGCAGTATGGATATTTACAGCCTTAAGCTCTCTAGGGTTGATTGTGATTGAATTACCTTTGATGGTAATTTTACTCCCACTCTTTTGAAGAGCATTTGTAACAGCTTCAATATGATTAGGAATAACGGGAGAAATTGTTATTGAAGAGGAAGTTGCCGCAGCAGCTATTAAAAATGTTCCAGCTTCTATTCGATCTGGTATTACTTTATGAATGCAACCAACAAGTTTATTTACACCATCAATAATTATTTTTTCTTTACCAGCGTCGAAAATTTTTGCTCCCATTTTATTAAGCATTTGGCATAAGTCTTGAACTTCAGGTTCTCTTGCAGCATTTTCAATGACAGTTCTTCCTTTAGCCAATGATGCTGCCATTATTAAAGTTTCAGTTGCCCCTACGCTTGGGCACTTTAGTTTGATATGAGTACCAGTTAATCTACTTTTCTCTCCTTTTATGTTTGCTTTGACAATTCCTTTTTCAATAAGAATTTCCGCTCCCAATGCTTTAAGCCCTTCAATGTGCTCATCAATTGGCCTCGAACCAATATTGCACCCTCCAGGCAAAGGGACTTTAGCCTCTCCAAATTTACCCAATAGTGGACCGATACAAAAGAAACTAGCTCTTAGTCCATTAACAAGTTCGTATGGGAGTTCTTTAATAGAAATATTATGTGAATCTATTTCTAAAGTATTGTTTTTATCTACTAGATTAACTCCTAAATTTTTAAGGATATTACTCATTTTTTCAATATCAGTAAGGCGAGGAACATTCTGAAGAATTATTCTTTCATTAGTTAGTAATGATGCAGCTAGTAAAACTAAGGCCGAATTCTTCGCACCACTTATTTTAACAATTCCATTTAATTTGCCTTGGCCAAAAACCTTTAAATTTTGCGATTTAAGATATGACTTCTTTTTGATTACGCAAATCATTAAGACTTAATATATTAGATACATGATGACAAATCGATACTATTAAGTCCACCCTATGTAACGTCTTGAATATTAATTAAAAGTAAAAATATGTTATTTGATTTTTAGAAAATTAAATTCTAAAAATTATTGATCAAAAGTTTTATAGAATTAAGATAACTAATCTTAAATTAATCATTGAAAATAATTTCTCAAAAATAACTAGTAAAAAAAATAATCTAGTTAAAAGATTTAGATCATTTAAAAGTGAATCCTCTCGCAAAGAGAAAGAATTTTTTTGCATAGAGGGTACCCATCTTATTGAGGAATTGTTGAAGTCTGGAAATTCCCCCTCCAAAATTTTAGTTACTGAAAAATGGCTAAAAAAGAACCAGCTTCTTAGCAAACAATTTGATCAATCATTAATAACTTTGGTTTCAGAAGAGGTTTTAGCTTCGGCGATTTCAACAATTCATCCAGATGGCGTAGCAGCATTAGTAGAAATCTCATCGATACCTAAGTATCAATTTAATAGTAAGGATGATTTTGTTCTTGTTTTAGATAGGATTCAGGATCCTGGGAATATGGGTAATCTTTTTAGGACTGCTTTAGCCGCTGGTGTTGATGCAATTTTTTTAGTTGGAGGTGCGCACCCATTAAGCCAAAAGGTATTAAGAGCATCTTCTGGTGCGGTCTTTAACCTACCATTTCAAAGGTTTGAAGGCTCTGAAGAAGAAATAATAAATTCTTTATTAAAGTCTTTATATCAATTATCAAATGTAGGATTTAAGATTTTTTCTACCAGTAGCTACAGCAAAATTGCAAACAAACCTTCAAAACCTTACTGGGAAATTGATTGGACAAGGTCTACTGTTTTGATTTTGGGGAATGAAGGGCAAGGTATTCATAAAAAAATTCAAGAAGCTTTTAATGAAACAATTACAATTCCGCATAGCGAGCTTGTAGAATCATTAAATGTGGCTTGTGTTGCAGTTCCTTTATTACTAGAACGAAAAAGAGTCGCATACACCTCTAATACGTATATAAAAAGTGACTGATTCAAGTTTTGATTTTGATTTAATCGTTATAGGAGCAGGATATGGAGGTTTTGATGCCGCCAAGCATGCTGCTGGTAAGGGACTTAAAGTCGCAATAGTAGAATCTTCTGATATGGGCGGCACTTGTGTTAACAAGGGTTGTGTTCCCTCTAAAGCTCTTTTAGCTGCAAGTGGAAAGGTCAGGGAAATAGCTAATTATGAACACTTAGCTAAATTTGGTATTCATGCTTCCCCAGTAAGGTTTGAAAGGTCAAAAATTGCAGATCACGCAAATAATTTAGTTTTAAATGTTAGAGAAAATTTAACAAAAACTCTCAAAAGGAGTGGAGTTGAAATCATTTTGGGCTTTGGCAGAATTGAAGGAAATCAAAAAGTAGGTGTAAGAGATAAAAACGGAATTGATAAAATGTTCACATGTAAGAATATCGTTATAGCAACTGGTTCTTCTCCTTTTGTACCCGGTGGTATAACTTTGGATCATAGGACTGTATTTACTAGTGATGACGCGGTTAAACTTGAATGGCTTCCAAGATGGATAGCTATTATTGGAAGCGGATATATAGGATTGGAATTTGCTGATGTCTATACCGCACTGGGTTGTGAAGTTACCATGATCGAGGCTTTGGAAAATATTATGCCAACATTTGATCCAGATATTACAAAAATTGCTAAGAAGAACCTTATTCAATCAAGAGAAATAGACACAAAATCAAATGTCTTTGCGACAAAAATAACACCCGGATGTCCTGTCGAAATAGAACTGACAGATGCAAAATCTAAAGAATTTGTAGAAACTTTAGAAGTTGATGCTGTTCTAGTTGCAACAGGCAGAACCCCTAATAGTAATAACTTAAATCTCGAATCGGTTGGGATCCAAACTGTAAAAGGTTTTATTCCTATTGATGATCAAATGAGAGTTAAAAATGGTGATAAAATAATACCAAATATTTGGGCTGTTGGAGATGTAACAGGCAAACTAATGCTTGCTCATACAGCTGCAGCGCAAGGTACTATTGCCGTTGATAATATTTGTGGTGGGAATGTCGAAATTAACTATAAAAGTATCCCTGCAGCAACTTTTACTCATCCAGAGATAAGTTCAGTTGGTCTTTCTGAAGCTGAAGCTAAAGAGATATCGGTAAAAGAAAATTTTACTTTGGGAGTTGTAAAAAGTTTCTTTAAGGCAAATTCAAAAGCATTGGCTGAATTGGAGAGTGATGGATTACTTAAGTTGATTTTCAATAAAGATAATGGGAAAGTATTAGGTGCCCATATTTTTGGGTTACATGCAGCTGATTTGATTCAAGAAATTTCGAACGCTATTTCAAGGAGCCAAGATGTGATTGAATTGTCCAGAGAAGTTCATACTCATCCTACTCTTAGTGAAGTAGTAGAAGTCGCATATAAACAAGCAGCTTCTCAAATAAAATAATATCTAAAATGGATATAAGACGCAGGCCACCAAATCCAACAGTAAGGGTAGAAAATTTAGAGTATGCTGTCCCTCATAGAGAAGCACAAGCCAAAAATATCTTAGAAGAAATTGTATGGCATAAGGACATTGAAATCAAGAATTTTAAAAAAATAGACTCATTAGAAGATCTAATAAAAAAGATTGATAAACTTCCTGCTCCTAAAGATTTTTATAAAAATATCTTGGATTCAAAAATAAAACCAGGAGTAATTGCTGAGATAAAAAAAGCTAGTCCGAGTAAAGGAGTTATTAGACGAGATTTTAACCCTGAAGATATAGCCATTTGCTATGAAGGATTAGGTGCATCCTGTATCTCAGTACTTACTGATAAAAGGTTTTTTCAAGGTAGTTATGAGATACTCGAAACTGTAAGAAAATCTACTAATCTACCTCTTCTTTGCAAAGATTTTATTATTTCTGCTTATCAGATTTATAAAGCAAGGGTATCTGGTGCTGATGCAATATTATTAATTGCTGCAATTTTAAGTGATGACGATTTATTTTATTTAAAAAAAATTGCTGATAATTTAAAGATGAGTGTTCTTGTTGAAGTTCATAACAAGAATGAATTAGATAGGGTTCTTATGTTGGGTTCATTTAATTTGATTGGGATTAATAATAGGGACTTAAAGACTTTTAAAACAGATTTAAAAACATCATTAGAATTGATGGATATATATGAAGATATATTTCTAAACCAAAATATTCTTCCCGTTAGTGAATCCGGGATAAATAGTCCCGAAGATTTAGAATCGCTTAGATCTATTGGAATCAAGGGAGTATTAATTGGTGAAACTTTTATGAGAGAAAAAGATATTGAAAAATCTTTCAAGAAATTATTTGACTCAATTTAACTTTGACTTTTAATCTTGCTATAAAAATAAATAAAGGGTTGTACTAAATATATATGCAGGCTGTAATATTAACCGGTATAGTTGCAGGATTCGTTCATGTTGTTAGTGGTGCGGATCATCTTATTGCAATGGTACCAGCAGCGATTAATAATCCGAAAAAAGCTCTTAAAAATAGTTTCTCATGGGGCCTGGGACACTCTTCTGGCATCCTCTTGTTAGCTTTCCTAGCAATTTTTATTAAGGATATTACGCCATTAAACAAATTTTCCAATATTGCCGAATTACTAGTTGGAATTTCTCTTCTAATTGTGGGAATAATTGCTATAAAAAATTCTTTTCAATTAAGTATCCATTCGCACTCTCATAAGCATGATAATGGAATTGCCCACCGCCACTTTCACTTTCACCTTAAAGAAGAAAAAAATAATAACAAGCACTCCCATGGTTTAACAGGTTTAGGATTGCTACACGGTATAGCTGGGGGTTCGCATTTCCTTGCAGTTATTCCTGCTTTAGCACTACCTTTAACAAGTGCTTGCTTATATTTGATTTCATATTTGATTGGTTCGCTAATCAGTATGAATTTTTTTACTTGTTTAATATCTTTTACGACCTTTAAAGCAAGTCAAAAATTTATTAAAAGATTAATCACTGTAGCAGGAGGACTTTCCTTTTCTTTGGGTTTATTTTGGATTCAAAGAAGTGCTTCTGTTTTTTTGAATTAAAAAATTTTTAATTTAGGAATTATTAACTTAGATGTGATAATACCAATGATTTTTTCGTTATTTACTAATCCAAATTTTTTACTGTCTTCGCTAAATTCATTATTGTCACCAAGAACCTCAATATTATTTTGCTTTACTGAATTTATCCTCTTAATGAGTTTTATTTCTTTTAATGGATGTTTAAAAATAACTATTTGACCTTCTTTAGGCCTTGATTTATGTTTCTTATACTTTTTAAAAAATACTATATCCCCATTTTTAAGAGTAGGTAACATAGAGTCACCACTAACAATAGCGGTTTTTCTTAAACCTGAGATAAATAAAATTAAGTCAAAAAAAATCTTTAGAATAATATAAATTAACTTGCTTTTACAAAAGCGTCAGTTCTTCCTTTTGATGCCCAGAAAATATTATGAATTTTTTCTACATAACTCATTAGTTCTTCAGCTTGAGTTAAATCAATATTAACTTTGCAAGCACTACATAATTTTGCTGCCTTCCAAATGGTTTCATGTAGGTCTGGATAAGTTTCTAAATGGACAGGTTTAAAATAGTCTGTCCACAAAATTAGAATTTCTTTTTTTGTTTCTTTAGCTTGTTCTTCTTTAACTGCAACATATCTAGAAAATGTATTGCTATAAGAAGCCCATTCTTCAGAGTCAGTGCTAGAAGGAGGATCAAGTGCAATAAGCTTTTTAGTCATAGATAAGACTGCTTCGGCTGCAACTCTAGTAGATGCTGGATCATAAACACCGCAAGGACCATCACAGTGAGCATGAACTAAAGTTGAGGATTTTTTATTTAGAAGGGAATTGATGAATTTACTTAACATTTCAAATATTTGATGTTGTTTATATATTACTTGGAGATTTACTAATTTGAAAAGGGTTGGGTATTTTTCTTACCTAATTTAATTGACTTTTAATAATTCAACTTCAAATATCAAAGTCGCATTAGCAGGTATTACATTTCCTGCACCTCTTGATCCGTAACCAAGTTCAGGAGGAATTGTTAATTTTCTTTTCCCTCCAACCTTCATACCTGCAACACCTTCGTCCCAACCTTTAATAACTCTTCCAGCCCCTAAGGGAAAGCTGAATGGAGCTCTACCAATACTTGTATCGAATTGTGTTCCGTCTTCTAAAGTTCCTGTGTAATTTACTGTAACTGTTTGCCCAGCAATGGCTTCATCTCCTTCCCCATTTACGATATCCGCAATAATTAGACCACTTTCTGTAGTCCTTGAATTGCTGTCTGATGGTTTTTCTTCTGCCATGGCGAAAAGTATAGGGTTTGGATCTGATGGGTCTAGTTCAAATAAATTACTATTTGATTCACTTGATGATTTTGCAGAGGGTGTTTTTTGAACTGACTGAATTTCTGATTCGGCAGCATTAACAACTTGTGGTGAATTAAATTGACTGAAAAGGGTCAATGAAACACAAAAAACAAAAACGGCAAAACTAATAAAAACTTCTTTCACTTAAATTTTGAAAGTTACTAAAACTAATATTACAGAATAAAGGTACAATAAATGGGTGATTACAAATTTAATTTCGTAATTTTAGATTGTTAATCCCAAATCAAATTAAAAGTTTAAAACAATATTTTTACCCTTGTTTGGGAGGCGTACTAGGAGGAATTTCTGTCGCTACTCATTTTTGGCTGATTTTTATGCCAATAGCTTTATTTATTTTATGGAAGGAAAGTGAAAGGAGAATAGCAAATTTTTGTTGGGGTTTTTTCTTTATCTTAATAAGTCATTCTTGGCTTTATGAACTTCATCCATTGACTTGGCTTGGCTTTTCATGGCTTGGAAGTTTAATAATTACCATTTCAATATTATTATTTTGTTCTTTTTTGGGTGGGTTATTAGTTTTTTTATGGGGGCTCTTAGTTCAAAAAATTCTTTGGGAAGGAGATATTTTTAAAATGAAACTTTTACCTCTAACAATAAAAGTATCCTTTTTATCTTTGACATGGGGTGTTGGTGAATTGATACTTTCACAAACACCTTTTTTTTGGATAGGTTTAGGGGATAGTCTTATCCCTGGTGATATATATCTTGCTGGTTTAGCAAGATGGATCGGTGCAAGTGGTTTATGCGTATTACAAATATTGACTGGATTTTGGATTTTTTTTAGTCACGGTATGTGGAGTAGAAAAAGTCACTTTAAAGAGATATTTATTTTTGGAATTTTAGTTATTATTTTCCTCCACTTACTTGGAGGTTTAACAAACCCAATAAAAAGAAATTATGAATATCCAGTAGCTATTTGGCAAACCAATATACCAACAAGAGAAAAATTAAAAATAGATGAAGAACAGATCAAAGAAAAACACTCTATCGCTCAACAATATGCTTTAGTCAATAAAGCAAAAATACTTGTTGCTCCTGAAGGAACTCTATCTAATAATTTTTATCTATCCAAAGGTAGCAAGGTAAATATGTTGGCAGGAGGTTTCAGGAATTTTAATAACGAATTAAGAAGTTCTCTACTCGGATTCGAAATTGGAGATCACTCTTTCACAACGTCCATAGATAAAAATAGACTTGTCCCATTGGGTGAAAAAGTACCTAGAATCCTGAATAATTTCTCAAGAGGATTTTCTGCTGTAGGAGGAATTCAACCTGGTTCTTATTCAAGATTTTTTGATCCAAAATTTACGCCACCGCTTGCAGTAGCTATTTGTTACGAAATTAGTGATGGTTTGAAAATAAGAAAGGCAATTAACAACGGGGCAAAACTAATAATAACTTCAGCTAATTTAGATCCCTATCCAAATCAGCTCTCTAATCAATTCCTTTCTATGGCTAGATTAAGAAGTATTGAAAATAAGAAAGATAACCTACTGGTTTCAAACACAGGCCCTTCGGGTTTAGTACGTGATGATGGGAAAATAATTCAGCTTCTGGATTTAAATGCTGAGCAAAATAAAATGGTTTTCCCTAATTTTTCATCAGAAAAGACTTTCTACACAAAATTTGGAGATAAACCTCTTTTTTTATTGTTAATAATTTTTATGGGATTAAATTTATTTAGGAAATTTAATTGATTAATCCGCCACCTAATAGAATTTCTTCTTTATAAAATACTGCAGCTTGGCCTGGAGTTACCGAGCTTTGACTTTCTTCAAAAATTAATTTAAAAGATTTAGTTGGATTAATTGAATTTTTCAAAGGAATTAAAGTTCCTTTTACTGGACTGCTTCTATATCTTATTTGTGCTTCTACTGCTATCTCTTGCTTAGGTTCTTCGATTGAAACCCAATTAACATTATTTATAATCGCTTCTTTTTTGAAAAGATCACTTTTATCCGTTACGAATACTATGTTTCTTTCTCTGTCTAAACTTTTTACATATAGGGGTTCTGGCCAAGCAATACCCAAACCTTTTCTTTGACCTACTGTAAAGTGCTGAATACCATAGTGATTTCCTAAGACTTTACCATTTACATGAATAATTTCTCCTTCTTTGGGTTCAATGTGTTTATCGATAAATCTCTGCATTGATCCATAATGCTCAACTAAACATAAATCTTGACTTTCTGGCTTTTGAGCAGTTCTAAGGCCTAATCGCAGGGCTTCCTTTCTTGTTTCTTCTTTTCTCATTTCACCAAGAGGAAATTCTAATCTGCTGAGTAATTCTTGTGAAAGAGAGTAAAGAAAATAACTTTGGTCTTTATTCTCGTCAGCCCCTCTGAGAAGAAGAAAGTCCTTAAATACAAAGCTTTTGGAATCAAGTTTTTCAGCATATGATGATTTTTTTATCCTTGCATAATGTCCGGTCGCAATATGAGTAAAGTCTTTTTTGGTTATTGCGTAATTAAGCATCTCTTCAAACTTCACATTCTTGTTGCACATCGAACATGGAAGTGGAGTGAATCCTTTCTCGTAGCTTTCAGTAGTTTTTTTAATTACCTCTCTTTCGAAAATTTCTCTTGAATCGATTATTTTATGGTAAATTCCTAAATCCTCACAAAGGCCAGCAGCATCTACTAAGCCTTCAGAACAACAAGAGCCTTGTCCTTTCATTAGCCAAAGTGTAAGTCCCTCAACATTCCAGCCATTCTCGACAAGAAGAGCAGCTGAGAGTGAACTATCTACACCACCAGAAAGACCTACAATAATATTTTTTTTATTCGTAATCTTACTATTAATAGAAAAACAGTTTTTTAATTTTTTATCCTTTTGTATCTTTAACATGGAAGTTTAAATTTTTGAACAATACTTAAATTGCTTTGTAATTATTATGTTTGAAATTGGATGGCCAACAATTGACTCAAAACATTTAATTGTTGATTCAAACCAAATGTTGACATTAGAAAAAGAAATGTTTTTTGATGGTATGCCCCAAGAAGCATTGATGGAAAAAGCTGGCATCCAAATTAGTAAATGGCTTCTGAAAAGGAAACCTCTACTTAAACATGGAATAACTATTTTTATAGGTCCTGGCCATAATGGTGGTGATGGTGCTGTGATAGCTAGAGAACTTTTCTTGAGAGGGTATTTAGTTAATGTATGGTGTCCATTCCCAATCAAAAAAACATTAACAAATAACCATATAAATTATATTACATCCATTGGGGTAAAAAAATTAGTCGAGACACCTGATCCAAATGGAAGAGAACTCTGGATTGATGCTGTTTTTGGTAATAATCAAACCAAAAAAGTTGATAATAAATTAATTAAATTGTTTAATAAGAAATTTCACAATAAATACGGCAAGGTAGTAAGTATCGATATTCCTACTGGATTGTGTCCTAATAATGGAAAGCCTTTTTTAGATAATGCAGTAAAAGCAAATTATACTTTAGCAATAGGTCTTCATAAGATTGGTTTAATCCAAGATTCTGCTTTGGCTTTTATTGGTGAATTACACCATATCGATATTGGGGTACCTATAAACAAATTATCTAGGGTTGAAAAAAAAATTTTTAAGATTACTTATTGTGATTTAAAAAATATTGACTTACCTTCTTTACCAAAAAATTCCAACAAATATAAAAGAGGAAGAACATTATTAATCGCCGGTAGTGAAAAATATTCTGGGGCAGCATACCTAGCATTAAAAGGTGCCTTATCAAGTGGAGCAGGTTTTATCTCTGCCGTTTTGCCAGATTTAGTTTCTCAATCCATTTGGCAAGTTGCTCCAGAAGTAGTTTTAAAAGGAACTATGCAATCTAATGAAAATGGTGATGCAATTTTATTTCGTGCATTAAAAAATATTGACCTAAGTGTATATGATTCATTAGTTGTAGGCCCAGGAATAGGAGTTGATAATCAAGATTGGGAAAAATCAAAAGATTACTTTATTGGTTTTGAAGGATTATTGATCTTGGATGCAGATGCGCTAAATAGAATTTCGGAATCTAAATTAGGATCGCAGTTCTTTTCAGAGAGAAAATTTAAAACATGGATTACCCCTCATAGCAAAGAATTTTCAAGGTTATTTCCTGATATAAATTGCGAGAATAATGTTGAATTAGCTCTTGAGGCGGCAAAAGAATTTAATATAAGTGTCTTGTTGAAGGGAGCCAATAGCATAGTTGCTGAAAGTAATAAAGCTTGGCAACTCTTTGGAACGGATTCTCAGACAGCTAGAGCTGGATTGGGCGATCTTTTATCTGGTTTTTTAGGTGGCAGTGCTGCTATTGATTTAACTTTTAGTAAAAATATAACAACTGATTCTTTTGCAAAATATGTACTTCTACATTCATTTGCTGCATCAAAGTGCAAAAGAGGGTCAAATGCATCAGCCATAGGTGATGTATTATCAAAATTAATGAGAAAAATGAAAACGAGACAAATATCTTGAAAGAAACAATTTAAGAGAGTTATTTATAGTTTTAAACACATAAATGAACAAATATTACTTGAAATCTGAAGCGCGCATTAAAAAATTGGCAATTTCTCAAAAACTATAGGAGAGTTTTAATACCTTAATTGGGTTAAAATAATGGTTTCATCATTACCTACACAGGCTGAACCTCAAAAAAGAAGAGGAAATGATCCTATAAGCTGGTATCTGCAAAATATCGGTAGAGTCCCCTTGTTAACTCCTGCTGAAGAAATTGAATTAGGAAATCAAGTCCAAAAAATGATGATTCTTACTCAAGATGGACAACTTAATGAAAAAAATCAAGAATTTACAATACAGCAAAAAAGAACAATAAAAATTGGTAGAAGGGCCAAAGAGAGAATGATGAAAGCTAATTTAAGATTAGTAGTTAGCGTCGCAAAAAAATACCAAGGTAAAGGTCTTGAACTACTTGATTTAGTTCAAGAAGGTTCTTTGGGTCTCGAGAGGGCAGTTGAGAAATTTGATCCTACAAGAGGATATAAGTTTTCTACTTATGCCTTTTGGTGGATTAGACAAAGTATGACCAGAGCAATTGCTTGTCAATCAAGAACTATCCGTTTACCAGTTCATTTAAGTGAAAGATTAGCCTCTATAAGAAAAGTAAGTAGAGATCTCGCACATAAACTTGGTGCCATGCCGAGCAGAATTGAAATTGCTGAAGCAATGGAAATGGATGTGGAGGAATTAGATTCAGTTCTTAGGCAAGCCTTATCAACAAGTAGTCTAGATGCTCCTGTTAATGGTGATGATGGTAGGAGCTTTTTGGGAGAGTTAATTGCAGATAGTAATAATGAAGAACCTTTAGATCAAGTTGAGCAAAAAATGCATCAAGAACAGCTAGGGAAGTGGTTAACCCATTTAAGCGAACAAGAGCAACATGTTCTTAAATTAAGATTTGGCTTAGATGGAAATGAAAGACATACACTTGCTGAAATAGGAAGGTTATTAGAGGTCTCTAGAGAAAGAGTTAGGCAAGTAGAACTTAAGGCTTTAAGAAAATTAAGGAACCTAACCAGAAAATTGCCAAGTGGGATTTGAACTAATCTTCTGCCCAAATATATTTAGTTAGTTCCTCTGAAGGTGGTTCAGGTGCTTCTAAAGCGTTTTTAACAGACTCTGATATTTCTAAATCTATTTTCTTTTCGATACTTTTTAGTTCTCCTTCTGTTGCAAATTTTTTATTGATAATTTCTTCGGCTAACTTCTTTATAGGATCTCTTTCCGCCCAAAATTCTTTTTCTTTCTCGGATCTTAATTCATCAGGATCTGCTAATGAATGCCCTCTATATCTATAGGTTAGACATTCTAAAAGAGTTGGCCCCTCTCCTGCTCTAGCACGTTCTATTGCCCTTTGTGCTGCTCCTCTTACAGCTAGTACATCCATTCCATCGACTTCCTCGCCATGCATCCCAAAAGCAGAAGCTTTTCTCCATATCTCAGGATTACTGGTAGCTCTGTCGTGAGCCATACCTATAGCCCATTTATTGTTCTCAACAACAAAAATTATGGGTAATTTCCATAATTGCGCCATATTCAAACATTCAAAAAACTGGCCATTATTACAAGTTCCATCTCCGAAGAATGCTGCAGTAACTGCATCACTATTAGTATCGCCAGTAACTTCTTTTTTATATTTACTCGAAAAGGCAGCCCCCAAAGCAACTGGAATACCTTCTCCAATAAATGCATACCCACCTAATAAGTGATGTTCTTTAGAAAACAAATGCATGGATCCACCCCGTCCCTTACTACAACCTGTAGCTTTACCAAAAAGTTCACTCATCACTTCAAAAGAGGGAACTCCAGCACTTAGTGCATGGACGTGATCGCGGTATGTACTACAAAACCAATCATGTTTCTTTCTCATGGCACCAATAACGCCTGTACTTATAGCTTCCTGTCCGTTGTATAGATGAACGAATCCGAACATTTTTCCTCTGTAGTACATTTCCGCACACTTATCTTCGAATCTTCTACCAAGTACCATGTCCTCATAAAGAAATAATCCGGTTTCTCGATCCAAAGCTGCTTTTTTAATATCTTGAAGATTTGAGATTCTCTCTACGTGTGTTTCCAAGAAAATACCTTAATGAAGTTTTGATTTGTTAACATTCTAAGCTCTAAAGGTCAATTTTCATGTTTTTTTTTAATAACTCTGTAAGACCTTATGAAAAAAATTTCTAACTTGATAAAATTTGACTAGCAATTTTTAAAGGATATTTGTTTGGAACTCCCTTTAGATCATTTTCGTTTAATTGGCGTAAGTTCCTCTTCCACATCTGAGGAAATATTAAGGGCATTTCAATTACGTTTGGATAAAACTCCTGATGAGGGATTCACCTATGAAGCTTTAACCCAAAGATCAGAGTTGCTTCGCCTAACTGCAGATTTGCTTACGGATCCAGAAAGTAGAAGAGAATATGAAAATTTATTGCTAAATGGAGCTTCTGGTTTGGAGTTTTCTTCAAATAGAGAAGTTGCAGGTTTAATTCTTCTTTGGGAATCAGGTTACCCTAAGGAAGCCTTTAAAATCGCCAGAAGATCCTTACAACCGCCACAAACTCCAGCCCTGGGTAGTAGTAGAGAGGCAGACTTAACTTTATTGGCTGCTTTGACGGCCAGAGATTCCGCCATTCAAGAACAAGAACTCAGAGCATACTCAAATGCAGCTGACTTTTTACATGAAGGTATACAAATTCTTCAAAGAATGGGAAAGCTTAGCGAACGTAGGAAGGAACTTGAGGAAGACTTAGTTTCTTTACTCCCCTTTAGGATTCTCGATTTACTTAGTAGGGATTTAAGTGATCAAGATTCTCATAAAAAAGGCTTAAGTATGTTAAAAAATTTAATAATTAAAAGAGGTGGCTTAGAAGGTAAAAATAAATCAGAATATGGAGATTATCTAAATCAGAGAGAATTTGAAGCTTTTTTTCAACAAATAAAGCCATTCTTGACACTTCAAGAACAGATAGATTTGTTTCTTGAATTACAAAAAAGAGGTTCAATTGAAGCAGGCTTTTTAGCTTTCCTATCTTTAACGGCATTTGGATTTTCTAAAAGAAAGCCCGAAAAATTATTTGAAGCCAGGAAAGTTTTAAAAAAACTAAATTTATCTGGGCTTGATTCGATGCCTCTTATGGGTTGCTTAGACTTGCTATTAGCAGATATTGAACAGGCTTCTGCTAGATTTTTAAGCAGCTCGGATGAAAATTTAAGAGATTGGTTAAATAGTTATCCAGAAAATAAATTAGAAGCGATATGTATCTTTTGTAAAAACTGGTTAGAGAATGATGTTTTAGTTGGTTATAGAGATATTGATTCAAAAGATGTAAATTTAGATTCGTGGTTTGAAGATAGTGAGATTCAAGAATTTCTCGAAAACTTAGAAAATAAATCAAATAAACCATTATTAAAATCAAAAATTCAGAGCCAACAAATAACTAATAAAGACTCTTTAAAAGAATTTACTCCAGATTCTGATGAGACTTCAAATAGTTATGATGAAAAGGGATTACCATGGCCTGGAGGTATCAAAAAAGAAAGTGAGAAACCAAAAATTCAAGAGATTAATTTAAATGAGCAAATTTTTAGAAATAAATTTATAGCTTTCTATTCATATTTAGTAGAAAAAATTGCTGAATTTAAGTTTGGTTTTGGTGAATTTTTAAATGGGAAAGAGGCCCTTAATCGTTCACCTTATTTAATTTATCTATACGCGTTTTTGACCTTATTCGCATTTGGAATAAGTATTGGTTTTTTAAGAAATAATTTTAAAAAATCAACTCAAAATGAAGAAGTTTCTGGTAAATCGTTAGCGGTTATAGAAAAAAATAAAGATGTCAAAGTCGAAGAATTTATTCAGAACATTAAAAAAAAACCTTCAGGTGATTCAAAATCTATTAGTGACAAAAAAAGAGAAAATATCTACTTGAAAGTAAATGAAATCACAAAAGTTTCACCTACTTTAGGAGAAATTAAGAATTTAATTAATGCTTGGCTCCAAAATAAAAGTAATTACTTATCTGGAAAGGGTGAAATTAATCTTTCAAAGATTGTGAGGAATGGTTTGATTGAAAGAACAATCGAAGAAAGACAAAATGATATCAAGAAAGGGATTTATAAAGAAATAAGTTCTAAAATTACGAAGGTAGATTTAGTATCACAAACATCCTCAAGAATTGTCATTTTAGTTGAATTGAATTATTTAGAAAGAATATTAAAGAACTCTGGGGAACTTATTAATGAGACATCATTAAATCCACTTAAAGTAAAATACATTTTAGGCTTTTCTAATAAATCCTGGAAATTGGTTGATTTTGTAAGTGGTCTTTAGGAATAAATTTCAAGATCATCTATAATTATTGAAATTACTTTTTAATAATGTTTGATGAACTATCATCACGCTTCGAAGACGCAGTAAAGGGTTTAAGAGGCGAAGCAAAAATTAGTGAGAATAATATTAACGAAGCTTTGAAAGAGGTAAAGAGAGCGCTTTTAGATGCTGATGTTAGTTTATCTGTAGTAAAAGATTTTATTTCTGATGTTAAAGATAAAGCTATTGGAGAAGAGGTAGTTAGGGGTGTAAATCCTGGTCAAAAATTTATAGAGGTTGTAAATAAAGAATTAATCAAGATTATGGGGGATGAAAACTCCCCGTTAAATGAAAATGAGAATAATCCTACCGTAATTTTAATGGCAGGACTTCAGGGAGCTGGTAAAACAACAGCAACAGGTAAATTGGGCCTTTATTTGAAAGAAAAAAATAAAAAAGTTCTCTTGGTGGCTGCAGATATTTATCGCCCAGCAGCTGTGGACCAGCTTAAAACTTTAGGAAGTCAATATGAATTAGAAGTTTTTTCAGCTAAAGAAAAAAATAGTAAACCAGAAGAGATAACAAAGGATGCATTGGATTATGCAAGTGAAAATAATTTTAACTCGATCATCATTGACACAGCAGGAAGATTACAAATTGATGATTCAATGATGAGTGAAATGGTTCGAATAAAAGAAGTTGCTAATCCTGATGAGGTTTTGCTGGTTGTAGATTCTATGATTGGTCAAGAAGCTGCTGACTTGACAAAATCATTTCATGAAAAAGTGGGAATTTCAGGGGCGATACTAACTAAGTTAGATGGAGACTCAAGAGGAGGAGCTGCCCTATCAATAAGAAAAATAAGTGGAAAACCTATCAAATTTATTGGTGTAGGCGAAAAAATTGAGGCACTGCAACCATTTCATCCAGAGAGAATGGCTAGCAGAATTTTAGGTATGGGTGATGTATTGACACTTGTTGAAAAAGCTCAAAAGGAAGTTGAGCTCGCTGACGCAGAAGCAATGCAAAAGAAACTTCAAGAAGCAACTTTTGATTTTAATGATTTTGTTAAACAAATGAGATTAATTAAAAGGATGGGATCACTCGGTGGATTAATAAAATTAATACCTGGTATGAATAAAATTGATGATGGAATGATTAAAGATGGAGAAGATCAACTCAAGAAGATAGAATCTATGATCTCTTCAATGACTCTTGAAGAGAAACAAAAACCAGAGGTTCTTGCCGCTCAGCCGTCAAGAAGACAAAGAATTGCGCAGGGTAGTGGCTATGAAGCAAAAGATGTGGATAAGGTCTTAGCTGATTTTCAAAGAATGAGAGGCTTTATGAAACAAATGTCGAATGGAGGAATGCCAGGAATGGGAGGAATGGGAGGAATGCCAGGAATGGGAGGAATGGGAAGTAATAAAAAAATGAAAAAACAAAAAAACAATAAAAAGAAAAAAGGTTTTGCAGATTTATAGCTTCTAAATTTTTACCTTTAAATGATATTATTATTAAAAACGAATTTATTTTAAGATGATTAAGTTGCGCCTTAAGCGCTTTGGAAAGAAAAAAGAGGCAAGTTTCAGAATTATTGCATGCAATAGTACTTCGAGAAGAGATGGAAGACCTCTACAAGAACTAGGTTTTTATAACCCAAGAACTAAAGAAACTAGGCTTGATACAGAAGCTTTAAGAACAAGACTCACTCAGGGTGCTCAGCCAACTGATGTAGTAAGATCTTTATTGGAAAAAGGCGGGTTATTAGAAAAAAAAGAAAGACCCTCTATCGCAATTGGTAAAGCTAAGATAGAGAAGGAAAAAGTAGCTAAAGCCAAAACTAAAGACGAAAAAAATGATAGTAGTGAAGCTGCAGTAGATAGTAATGAAGCTGAAAGCTAGTGATTTGATCAATTTTCATTCTTATAAAATAGCTAGATGAAGGAAGTTTCCAAAACTGGTCACTTCACAATAGATTTGCCAAGCTCTGATGCTGCTACAGCGTTATCTGGACCTGGTAATTCCTTTTTAAAAAAGTTTGAGTCTCTTACTGGAGTTTCGTTAACTATAAGAGGTTTACAACTCGAGATGAATGGTGTCATATCTAAAATTGAGAGAGCGTCAGCATTAGTAGAGCTGACAAGACCAATTTGGGAACAAGGGTTAGAAGTCCCAGAAGTAGATCTTAAAGCCGCTTTAAGTTCTCTAAATATGGGAGAATCTTCTTCACATGCTGAACTTGGGAAAAAAGTTCTCGCGCGTTCCAAAGAAGGAAGATATTTAAGGCCAAGAACTATAAGGCAAAAAGAATATGTTGAATCAATTGAAAACTTTGATCTTACGTTCGCAATTGGTCCAGCTGGAACTGGTAAGACATTTTTAGCAACTGTTTGCGCAGCAAGACTATTGAACGAGAAAAAAATTGAAAAAATTATTTTAACTAGACCAGCTGTTGAAGCTGGTGAAAGTTTAGGATTTCTGCCTGGTGATTTGCAACAAAAGGTAGATCCATATTTAAGACCCCTATTTGATTCTTTACATAGTATTTTCGGGTTTGATAGAACAAATTCGTTAATTGATAAAGGAATTATTGAAGTTGCGCCTTTAGCCTTCATGAGAGGAAGAACCTTAGATAATTCATTGATTATCTTGGATGAAGCACAAAACACAACTTGCTCTCAAATGAGAATGTTTTTAACTAGGTTAGGTGAAAGATCTAAAATGGTTGTAAACGGTGATATTACACAAATTGATTTAGAAAAAGATCAGGAAAGCGGCCTTATCGAAGCATCGAGAATTTTCTCTGAAACTCAGGGTATAAAATTTTGTTATTTAAATGTTGAAGATGTAGTTCGTCATCCTTTAGTTCAGAAAATTATTGAGGCTTATCAATAATTTAATACTATGGTGATCCGTACCCTGAAATTTTAAAAATCAAGTAGAATAATTATATATTTAAAAAAAAAATGCCAGCAAGTAGTAATTTTAACCAAGCTATTCGTGAAGCACAAAGTAGTTCAATTGTTGGACCTAATGTTATTCAAAAAGCTCTACCTTATGTTGGTGGAGGTATGGTTCTAACTTCTTTGGGTGTTTTAGCAGGTGTCTCACTCTTAGCAACAAATCCTGGTCTTTTCCAGCCTCTTTCATTAGCTGCATTAGTTGCAGAATTGGTTTTGTTTTTTATAGCCTCAAGTGCTGCAAATAATGCAAATAATACGAAAGCCCTGCCCTTGTTGACAGGATTTAGTTTGTTAACTGGATTCACCTTAAGTGGAATAGTAGCTTTGGCTATAGGAACAATTGGTATTGGTTCTGTCGGAACAGCTGCTTTAGCTACCGGTATAACTTTCGTTATTGCCTCTTACACTGGCCAAAGAATGAGTGATAGTGTTGGTCAAGCACTAAGTGGGGTAGTTGGTCTTGGATTGATAGGACTGCTTATAGCAATGTTTGTCCAATTAATTGGAGGATTCTTTGCTCCAGGAGTTTTTGGAGGTTCAGGACTCGAATTGATAATTGCAGGATTTGGAACTGTCTTGTTTGTCGCAATGTCTTTCGTTGATTTCTATACAATGCCAAGAAGATATAATGACGATCAATACCTTGCAGGGGCTTTAGGTATGTATCTAACTTATATAAATCTTTTTGTTTTTATATTGAGATTAATGATTGCACTCCAAGGTGGTGGAAGAAGAGATTAAACATATTACGTAAAAAAATAATCAAGCGTAGATTTGTTTCTACGCTTTTTTATTGGGCTATATCAAGAATTTGTTTTTTTATGAATTCCTTTTGCTCTGAATCATATTTTACTGAATTATCAAAACTATTGCTCATATGATCTAAGTCTCTAAGGACTTGATTGACAGACTTTGCAACTGACTTAGTTTCTAGCAGTCTTAGAATAGCCTTACATCTATCCGAAATGTTTTCCGATGTTATCTCATATTCATGATTATTATCTCTTCGATGAATAATAATTTGAGCAGAACTCATTATTAAATTTTTTACTACTATGTCTGTTACGTCATCACCACCTTCGTTTAGTTTGTAAATTAGTGAAATAGGAAGTTTATCTAACAAATAACAATCTTTATCTGATAAAGCGTATGCAAAAAATCCTCTGAGTCCACTTCTTGTTTTAGTTAGCTCTGCGATTCTATCTGCTAAAACTTCCTCGCTGAGTAAATCTTCACCCCACTCTTTGCACCATTGTGCGGATATGTTTATTGCTTGCGTGAACGAAGCTTCTTTTAAATTTATGGTTTTTTTTTCCATTTTTGATCAGAATTTTATTAATGATGCATTAAAAGTCTTTGGCCAATTATAGATCTGGGTTTGTAACTTTACTAGGAAGGCCAAATGTCGGTAAATCTACTTTAATAAATAAATTGATTGGAGAAAAAATAACAATTACTTCTCCAATAGCGCAAACTACTAGAAATAAATTAAAAGGAATACTTACTACAGACAATGGGCAAATAATTTTTGTTGATACGCCAGGTGTTCATAAACCTCATCACCGACTTGGAGAAATATTAGTAAAAAACGCAAAATCTGCAATTAATGGAGTTGATATGGTAATTTTTGTAATTGATTCAAGTGATGAACCTGGTAGAGGTGATGAATATATTTTAAACTTTCTAATCGCAAATAAAACTGAGTTTATTGTGGCATTAAATAAGTGGGATTTGGTTAATAAAGAATTTAGGAATTTACGATTAGAACAATATAGAAGATTTTTTGGAATAAATAGAAACTTTCAAATTGTAAGTGCTTCTCAAGGAGAGGGATGTTCTGAACTAGTCGATATGACACTTGATTTTCTTCCAGAGGGACCAAAACTTTATGACGAAGAGACGATTTGTGACCAACCATTAGATAACTTATTATCTGATTTAGTAAGAGAGCAGGTATTAAAAAATACAAGAGAAGAGGTACCTCATAGTGTCGCAGTAAAGATTGAAAAGAGAGAGGAAATGAAAAGAAAAAATGGCAAAGTTTTTACAGCTATTTTGGCTACTATTATTGTTGAAAGATCAACTCAAAAAGGCATTCTTATTGGAAAGAAAGGTTCAATGTTAAAAATGATTGGTCAGTCAGCAAGATCAAATATGTCAAAATTAATTGATGGTCCAGTTCACTTAGAGTTGTTTGTGAAAGTTGTTACAAATTGGAGAAAAAAAGAATCAAGGTTGATTGAGTTTGGTTATGAGGAAGATTTCTAGATGAGTGGTTTTAATTTTGATGTAATTACATTGTTCCCTAAAGCTTTTGAATTAATAAATAACTTAGGTGTCATAACAAAAGCTCTAGATAAGAATTTGATCGATGTAAATTTGCATGATTTAAGAGAATATGGAGAAGGTTCTTACAGACAAGTAGACGATAAGCCTTATGGAGGAGGAGCAGGTATGGTATTAAAACCTGAACCTATTTATAAGGCATATGAATCAATTAGAAAATTACCTAAAAGTAAAACTTTGCTGATGACCCCACAGGGTAAAGTCCTAAAGCAAAAAGATCTTGCTAGATGGTCTGCTTTGGATCAAATAATAATTATTTGTGGTCAATATGAAGGTTTTGATGAAAGGATTAGATGTTTAGCTGATGAGGAGATATCGATAGGCGATTATGTACTTTCTGGAGGTGAAATACCAGCTATATCAATAATTAACGGTTTGACTAGATTATTACCAGGAACTCTTGGTGATCCAGACTCCTTAGTCGATGAGAGTCATAATTCTTCTTTATTAGAATATCCACAATACACGAGGCCGTTAACTTTTAAAGATATGAAAGTGCCAGATATTCTAGTAAGCGGTAATCACGAAGAGATTAAATTGTGGAGAAGAAGAAAAAGTTTTGAAAGAACATTGGAGAGAAGGAGTGACTTAATTTCAAATGAAAACTACAAAAAATCCCCACAAAGTAAGAGAATAATAAAAGAAAATAATCAATTCATGAAATTTAGAATAGGTAATGGATACGATATTCACAGATTAGTAAAGGATAGAGATTTAATTATTGGAGGTGTAAAATTGCATCATCCTGAAAATTTAGGATTGGATGGTCATAGTGATGCTGATGTTTTAAGTCACTCAATAATGGATGCATTATTGGGAGCACTTTCGTTGGGCGACATAGGAAAGTATTTCCCCCCATCTGATGAAAAATGGAAAAATGCTGATAGCTTGTTTTTGTTATCAAAAGTAATTGACTTGATAAGACGAGATGGTTGGGAAATCAACAATATTGATAGTGTTCTTGTTGCTGAAAGGCCAAAAATCATGCCACATATAAAACTAATGAAAAAAAACATTTCTGAAATCTTAAATATTGATGAAAATTTAATTGGGATTAAAGCAACCACAAATGAAAAATTGGGTCCAGAAGGGAGAGAAGAGGGTATAAGTTGCCATTCAGTAGTTCTAATTGAGAAAAAATGAGATTTAATTTAAATTTGAAAAAAAAATTTCAAAGTTTTTGTTTATTATTAATTTGCTTAGTAGTTTTAATTTTCCAATCTGATACTCCCAATTTAAAAGCTCTTACAATGGATAATTATCAAAGTGAAATGGTCATAGAGGAATTAAGACTTAAAGTACCTGCCGATGTAAAAGCAGCATGGTTAAATGCTGAAAAAGAAATATGGGAGCCATGGTTATCTTCTCAAGATGGTTTTTTGGGAAGACAATTATTTTGGGATAAAGAAAAAGAAGAAGCTTTAATATTAGTAAATTGGAAAAGTAAGAAATTATGGAAAAGCATACCAATGTCAGAAGTAAATGTAGTTCAACAAAAATTTGAAGATAATGTTAAAGCTGCTCTTAATGTAGGCGAAAATCCCTTTGAATTAATTTATGAGGGAGAATTAGATAAGCAAAGATGAATTTTGATATCAAGTTTGATTTTCAAAGAAGGGATAGGCTTGGACTTATTGAGGCTATTTGGGGTCAAGATAAAAGTATCGACCAATTAGAGAGATTATCTGAAAATGTATTAAGTAAAAATGAGGTTGTTTTCATTACTAGGATTAATAGTGAAAAGGCTAATTATCTTACAAGTTTGTATGATGATGCACGATTCTATGAAAAAGCAAATTGCCTAACAATTGGGAAAAATTTGAATAAAGTGAATACGAATAAAAAAGTTGCCATAATTTCAGGTGGCTCAAGCGATTTGGCCGTAACACTTGAAGCAAAATTAGCGCTTGAAATTTATGGAGTAAATTGTAAATCTTTTATAGATGTTGGAGTAGCAGGACTACATCGTTTAATGAGTCATTTAGAAGAAATTAATAAATATGATGTTTTAATAGTTTGTGCTGGAATGGAAGGAGCTTTGGCAACAGTTGTGGGTGGGTTGTTGGCACAACCGATAATTGCAGTCCCTGTATCAGTCGGTTACGGCGTAAGCAAGGATGGAGAAACTGCTTTGAATAGTATGCTGTCAAGTTGTTCTCCAGGTATTTCAGTTATGAATATAGATAATGGTTACGGAGCAGCAATGGCAGCTTTGAGAATTATTAAAAGTATTTCTTAAATACTTACTTTTTTTCTATTTCTAAAAGGTTTTCTATCCATAAATTTAGTTGTTTTGAAAGCATTCCTTCTTCCCTCATTTTTATTGCCTTAATAACAACTTCTGTATTTACCCACTCAGGAAATCTTTTCGACATCTATTTATATATTCAGTAACTTTAATTTGGTACAAATTTTAAAAAATACAAGATCTAAGTAACAAATTTAATCTTTTATGTTTGATTTTGTACCTAATCTAGAAAGTTCAGAAGAGATATGTTCACTTTCTACGTTTTTTAATCTTTCAATTAATTCAGAGAGATCTTTATGCGCTAACTCCCCATTGCTCTCCCACTTTAGAGATCTTGAGTTGCTATCGATTTTTTCTGTCATTATTTTTTTTAATATTTAAGAATATAAAACGAAAAAGGAAAAAATTTGGTTATTGTTTCATGCCTAAACTTAAAAAATTATGAAGATTTTTAATATGAAAAAATTTCGTATTTTATCCACCACCAACTATTGAAACGATTTCTAAATTATCCCCATCTTTAAGTCTCACTTTTTCCCATTTTATTGAATTAATAA
>CACARV010000005.1 GCA_902535025.1 uncultured Prochlorococcus sp. | reverse complement strand
CTGATGGCGAACTTTATGTTCAAATTCAGCAATCCATTAGAGGTTGCGATGTATTTCTAATACAACCTACATGTGCCCCTGTAAATGACAGTTTAATGGAACTAATGATTATGGTGGACGCTTGCAAGAGGGCTTCGGCTAGGCAAATAACAGCAGTTATTCCGTATTTTGGATATGCAAGGGCAGATAGGAAAACTTCAGGGAGAGAGTCAATAACTGCGAAGCTTACAGCCAATTTGCTCGAGAAATCAGGTGTAGATAGAGTTCTTGCTATGGATTTGCATTCAGCTCAAATACAAGGTTACTTCGACATACCATGTGATCATATTTATGGATCACCAGTTTTGATTGATTATTTAGAAACTTTAAATTTAGAGGAAGTTGTGGTTGTTTCACCTGATGTAGGTGGAGTGGCTAGAGCAAGGGCATTCGCAAAATTAATGAATGATGCTCCCCTCGCTATAATTGACAAAAGAAGAGCATCTCACAATATAGCTGAAAGTCTAACAGTTATTGGGGAGGTTAAAGGGAAAACAGCCATTCTCATAGACGATATGATTGATACAGGTGGAACTATATGCTCTGGAGCAAATTTATTAAAAAAAGAAGGAGCACGTAGAATATTTGCGTGCGCTTCTCATGCTGTGTTTTCTCCTCCATCTCTTGAAAGATTGAGCACGAAGGATCTATTTGAACAAGTTATTGTTACTAACAGCATACCGGTTAACCTTAAAGAGGATTTCCCGCAGCTAAAAGTCCTTTCTGTTGCAAATATGCTTGGTGAGGCTATTTGGAGAATCCATGAGGAAAGTTCAGTTAGCTCAATGTTCAGATAAATAATAAACTACTTTCTTTTATTATTTTTTATGATTTGGTTGTATTTCTTTGTGTAATCTTCTTTTATTGGCCTTGGAATGCTTTCGGGACATATGTTAATTGCACTTCCAAGAATCTGGAATGTGCCAGAGTTATAAAGTCTTTTCTCGTCAAGTTTTTTGTTACCTAGTCCTTTGATAAATCCCCCATGTTTACCTACAATTACATTCGTATAAGTAGCACTTGCAATACCAAGACCTTTTTTAAAATCTATTTCAGCCTTGGATGCGATACACAAATATGAGGCCCCCATTTGTCGATATAAGTAAAGATCTTTTTCAGTAGCAGCAACTGTATTTTTTTCAGCTTTGGTATTATTATTTATTAAAATAAGCTCAAAAATTGTTAATGCTAAAAAAATACTATAACCAAGTAAGTTAGATATTCTTTTGGGATAAAAATTTATGCTCATTGACAAAATTATATTAGTTTAAGATAACATTTTTTTTACTTATTCTATAAAAGTTCTTACTCGACAATTTTTATTTCGTGATGATTCTCTACTATTTCGAGTTTATTTTTATTCCATGAATAAATAACTCTAAATCTATAGTTGTCGGAATCAATTAATCTTGTATGTTCAATGATATACCAATCATTATAAGATGATTCAAAAATCATTTCATGTTCATCTACTTGCCTAATATTTGATATACCTTCTTCATTACTAAAATAAAAACTCTCCCTAAAAAGTTGGTGACCCTTTAAGAATGCACTCATTTCTCCTTTTTCTTTATATTGCGGATTTTCATCAAAAAAATTATATTTTTTTTCGGGGTACCAAGTAAATTTGTAGTGTGATTCCCATTCAGATTTATTTTCAAGGGCTTGTATTTTTAAATTCATACATAAATTATGAGTTTTTTTACTTTGTTCGAGAAAATATGTTCTATTAGATTTCCAAAGTCCAATATTTCTAGAAAACCATCTTTTGAGATTACTATTTAAGCTGATTTCTGGTGGATTTTCGCCGAAATTTAAATTCTTTTTTTGATTAATAACAACCATATATAAATTAGACTTATTTATTTCATAGCTTATCTGTAGAATAAAAATAAATATCTTAATGTGTTTATAAGGATTAACAGCTTTTCAACACTTCAGAGGATTTCATTTGGATGAAAAAAAAGAACTAAAATTAATACTGGTAGCCGCTAGAAATCAACTTTCTAGTAGTGATATTAAATCGCTTATAGCTTATTTAGAATCAGATGATTGTGAATTTGAGATATCCCTTCAGATCTCTGAACCCTCAGAACAACCTGAGTTACTTGAATTACATAGATTAGTTGCACTTCCGGCTCTAATAAAGGTTTCTCCAGCTCCAAAACAAATATTTGCTGGAAGTAATATTTTCTCCCAATTACAGAAATGGTTGCCAAGGTGGACACAAGAAGGCTTAACAAAAAATCTAGGAATTAATTTGCAAGCCTCTAAAATTGATTCGGTAAGAACTCAAAAAGAATTTCTTCTAGAAGACGAACTTCTTGTTTTAAGACAAGAAAATGAGACATTAACAAAGAGAATAGAATCTCAGGAAAGATTATTAAGAATGGTCGCTCATGAATTAAGAACCCCCTTGACTGCAGCCACTTTGGCAGTACAAAGTCAAAAACTTGGACAAATAGATATATCAAAATTACAAGAGGTAATTAAACGACGTTTAGAAGAGATTGAACTCTTATCTCAGGATCTATTAGAGGTTGGAACAACGAAATGGGAAGCCTTATTTAATCCTCAGAAAATTGACTTAGGTAATATTAGCGCTGAAGTTATACTTGAATTAGAAAAATTCTGGAGATTAAGGAATATTGAAATTGATACTGATATTCCTTCTGACTTGCCAAGTGTATTCGCAGATCAAAGAAGAATGAGGCAAGTCTTTTTAAACTTAATAGAAAATGCTATTAAATTTTCTAAAGATTCTGGATCTATAAAAATCACAATGATCCATAAGACAAATCAATGGGTAGAAATAACAATTTGTGACAAAGGTGCGGGCATTCCTTTGACCGAACAAAAAAGAATTTTTCTAGATAGAGTTAGGCTGCCACAGACATCTGAAGGAACTTCAGGATTTGGGATTGGGCTGTCTGTTTGCAGAAGGATAGTAGAGGTTCATGGGGGCAGAATTTGGGTAGTATCTGAAATTGGTGTAGGTTCATGCTTTCATTTCACTGTTCCTGTGTGGCAAGGCCAAAATAAAGAGCAACAATACTTGACGAAAGGCTAGTCTTACTCTTAATTTTAAAAAGCTGATATGCTTATTTCCTGGCCCCATCGTCTAGAGGCCTAGGACACCTCCCTTTCACGGAGGCGACAGGGGTTCGAATCCCCTTGGGGCTATAATTTAATTTAATTTATTGTTAATTTTGCTTGCCTATCTACGGCAATCAAATTTTCAGAGAGATCTTTTTTTAGTCTTTTTTCTATCATCCCTATTGGCATCCACTGACAACCTTGAACAGTAAGATCATAAATTAATGAATTTTTAGAAGTATTTTTAATATTTTGAATTTTCCAACTACCTTCAAATTTCCTGAAATCACCTTTAATTAAATTGAATCTTAAAATACCAAGCTCCTTATCTTCAAATAAATCTATAGTTACTTCAGCTGAAAACTTCATGCCAAGGAAATCCTGAGCCCCAACTTGTTTAAGGTGGACATTATTTCCCTTCTGAAATATTTTTTTGCTCGATAAAAGATTTGGTATGTAGAGATTTAGCCGATCATAATCTGTTAAAACACTCCACAAAGAATCAAAACTTGCAGAAGTTGTAAGTTGAGCTGCCAGTCGTCTTGTCCCACCGGAAAACTTCTCCATCGTCTGCTCAATTGTCCTGTAATCATTGTTCTGAGAATGATCTTCTGATTCTTGAGGGTTATTCATAAATGAATTTTTTAAATAGATAAAAAATTATTTCTGTGTAACTATACTGATAAAAACAACAAATACTGAAAAATTAAAATAATTTCTTTTATTTATCCCGATCTCAAAACGTAACCATTTTTGTAAAATCACTACAAATTAAACTACAAATTGATAATCTTTTATAAAATAAATCTAAAAAATGTATTCACAAGCAAAAGTAATCGCAGGCGGATTAGCTCATATACCAGTAGTAATAGCTGTTTTTTATTTTATACTCACAACTTTTAATAAAAGAGCTTTAAAATTTGTTGAAGAAGCAAAAACAAAAAAACCTGAGGCAAAAGCTGTGGAACCTAAAAAAGTCGCTGTTTCAAAAATAGAAGCTCCAAAAACAGAAGCTCCACAAACAGAAGTTCCGAAAACAGAAGCTCCAAAAATAGTTAAGAAAAAACATGCAGATGTTCCAGTCAATATTTACCGTCCTAAAACACCATATGAGGGAACAGTTATTGCAAACTATAGTCTTCTCAAAGAAGGAGCAATCGGTAGAGTTAATCACATAACGTTCGATCTTAAAGATAGTGATCCATTTTTAAATTATGTAGAAGGTCAAAGTATTGGTATCATGCCTGCTGGTGAAGATGCTAATGGAAAACCTCATAAATTAAGACTGTACTCAATAGCTAGTACTAGACACGGTGATGACTTTAATGGAAATACAGTTTCTCTTTGTGTAAGACAGCTTCAGTATGAAAAAGATGGTGAAACCATTAATGGTGTCTGCTCTACTTACTTATGTGATATTAAGCCTGGAGATAAAGTAAAAATAACAGGTCCTGTTGGTAAAGAAATGCTTCTTCCTGATGAAGAGGATGCAAACATTGTTATGTTAGCCACTGGAACTGGAATAGCACCAATGAGGGCTTATTTAAGAAGAATGTTCGAACCAACTGAAAAAGAAAAAAATAAATGGAATTTCAAGGGTAAAGCTTGGTTATTTATGGGTGCTCCAAAATCAGCTAATTTGTTATACGAAGAAGATCTTCAAAGATACATTGCTGAGAATCCAGATAATTTTAAATATACAAAAGCTATTAGTCGCGAGCAGCAAAATACAAAAGGTGGAAGAATGTACATTCAAGATAGAGTTTTAGAGTCAGCCAATGAACTTTTCAATATGATTGAAGATGAAAAAACACATATATATCTTTGTGGATTAAAAGGTATGGAACCTGGAATAGATGAAGCAATGACTAAGGCAGCAGAAGAAAAAGGTTTGAACTGGTCAGAATTAAGGCCTCAACTAAAAAAAGCAGGAAGATGGCACGTAGAAACTTACTAAATCTTTGATATTTAGATTTAAGCTTCACTACCAAATACTTTTTGGTTTAGACACAATTTGTAGCTAATATTTGAAAAAAAGAGGATTTTAAATAAAGAATAATAAAAATATGCCTTCAACTTTAAGTAATCCTCTAAGATTAGGCTTACGGCAGGAAAGAGTCATATCTCCACAATGTTTAGTAATTTTTGGCGCTAGTGGAGACCTTACTCATAGAAAATTAATACCAGCCTTATTTGAACTCTATTTGCAAAGAAGAATTCCTAGTGAATTTGGAATAGTTGGTTGTGCTAGAAGACCTTGGACTGATAATGAGTTTAGAGAAAAGATGAAAGTAAAGTTATCAAATCAAATATCTGGTAAAGAAAGGGAGTGGGAACAATTTTCTAATTATCTTTTCTATGAACCAGTTGACCTACAACAAAGTGATCATGTCGTGAGGCTTTCTAGAAGATTAAATGAAATTGATAAAACACAAGCTACTCATGGGAATAGAACATTTTATTTATCAGTATCTCCGAATTTCTATGCAAGTGGATGTAAAGCTCTTAAAGGGGCTGGCCTTTTAGATGACCCTAAGAAAAGTCGTTTAGTAATTGAAAAGCCTTTTGGAAGAGATTATTCAAGTGCAAAAAAATTGAATAAGATCGTTCAAAGTTGCGCTGAAGAAAGTCAGATTTATAGGATTGATCATTATTTAGGTAAAGAGACAGTTCAGAATATTCTTGTTTTAAGGTTTGCTAACACTATTTTTGAACCAATCTGGAACAGGAATTATATATCAAGTGTTCAAATTACTTCATCTGAAACAGTTGGTGTTGAAGATAGAGCAGGTTATTACGAAAGCTCTGGTGCTTTACGAGATATGCTTCAAAATCATATGACTCAAATGCTTGCAGTAACTGCAATGGAACCTCCTGGAAAATTTGAACCAGAAGCAATAAGAAATGAAAAAGCTAAGGTTCTTCAAGCTTCAAAACTTGCTGACGAAAATGAACCGTGGAATTGTTGCATAAGAGGTCAATATGGAGAGGGAGGGAATATTTCAAATCGACTCAAAGGATATAGGCAGGAAGATGGTGTTAATAGTAATAGCACAACAGAAACTTATATTGCTACAAAAGTTTTCGTTGATAACTGGCGTTGGCAAGGAGTTCCTTTTTATTTGAGAACAGGTAAAAGACTACCTAAAAGACTTGGAGAAATAGTCTTGACTTTTAAAGACGTTCCTGTACATTTATTTGAATCAACAATAATAAATCCTGCCCCAAATCAACTTATCCTAAGAATTCAGCCAAATGAAGGAGCCACTTTCAATTTTGAGGTAAAATCTCCTGGTTCTGGAATGAAATCAAGACCTGTTGAGATGGAATTTTCTTATGATGAATCATTTGGAGAACCCTCAGATGAAGGCTATGTAAGATTATTAGCTGATGCAATGCTTTCTGACCCAACATTATTTACTCGAAGTGATGAGGTAGAGGCAGCCTGGAAACTTTATACGCCATTAATAGAATTGATGGATAATTCTCCTTGGAAGTTACCTATTTATAATTATGAATCTATGACATGGGGACCTCCTGAATCAGATCAATTAATTTCAAAAGATAATATTTTCTGGCGTAGACCCTAAAAATGAAACCTCAACTTACACTACAAACCCCTCTAGAGCTTCCTTATCAAGAAATTTCTAATTACCTTAATAAATTATGGATTTCAGAAGATAAAGATAATAGTGGAGCTAATACTTTCACATTAATGGTCTGGCAGCCTGCTTGGCTAGAACAATGTTTGGTTCAAAAAGGATTAGTAAATGGACCAATTACGGGAAATTTAAGTCCAGAGATAATTGAAGTTGCTAAAAAATTTATATTAAATCAAGGACTTCCTATCACTACTTCACTCAATAGTGAAGAATTATTGAATTTGTTGAAGGAAAATTTATCCAATAAAGACTTTGAAGATTTTAGAGGACAATTTTTTGAATCAACGATAAGTACATTGAATCCAAGAAGATTAATAACTCTAGCGCCAACATTAAAAAATTCAGATATCAAAACTTTTGTATCCGCTTACTGTCCATTAAGTGATACCACAGCTATGCAACCTATATGTGGGGATTTAGTTGTTATTAGGGGTGACTCGGCCTCAATATCTAATAAAGGACTAAAAATAATTGATGAATTATCAATTGATGAATTACCTTCATGGTTGTGGTGGAATGGAAGCTTGGATGAGTCGCCTGAAATCTTCGAATATTTCACTGATTATGGTCTAAGGTTAATTATTGATACTGCTCTTGGATCGCCTCAAAGATGTTTAAAAGTTTTAGATCAATTAAATAATTCAAATAAAGCTATTAATGATTTGAATTGGGTTAGATTGAAAAATTGGAGGGAATCATTGGCAATGATTTTTGATCCGCCTTCGAGGAGACCAATTTTAGATCATATTACTGATATTGACATTGATATCGCAGGAGATCATATGATTCAAGCGTTGTTTTTGATTTCATGGATTAGCGATAAACTTGGGTGGTCTTTTCTAAGAGTTGAAAGGGATACAGAATTAACAAAAATAGAGTTTGAAAGAATTAATGGAGAAATAATTTCTACATCAATTAATCCATTATCTTTGGGAAATCCAAGTATTCATTTAGGACAAGTTATTGGATTGAGGCTGATTTCAAAAATTAGTGAGGTTCAAAAAAATAACACTTGTGTAATACTTGGCTGCGAATCAGTGGAATGTATGAGACTTGAAGCAGGGGGAATGGCTAATATGGAATTAATAGAACAAGTTGTTCCAAATTCTTTTTCTACATCAGAGTACGATGTTAGTAAATTATTGGGAAGTAGTAGAGGTAATACCAGTCCTCTTTTTGAAAATTCTATTAAAATAGCTCTTCAAATATTTAATGGTTTGAATAACTAATAGATGCCTTGTGTAATATCTTCTCCTTCAACTGATAGTGGGAAAACTACATTATCTCTTTTGCTATCTTGTTGGGCGTTCTCAAAAGGTATAAAGATACAAACTTTCAAGGTTGGCCCAGATTATCTTGATCAACAACAACTTAGCTCAATTGGTCAACCTATTTGTAGGAATTTAGATATTTTTTTAAGTGGTGAGGAATGGGTTAAAGAAAGTTTTTTTAAACATTCTTTGAAATATGAATTCTCGTTAATTGAAGGAGCAATGGGTCTGTTTGATGGACTAGGGTCAACAACCTATTCCAGCACAGCAAATATCTCTAAACTTCTCAATGCTCCAATAATTTTTGTTGTAAATGCTAGAGGTCAAGTAGCTTCTCTTTTGGCGACTATTCGAGGTTTTAGAGATTTCGATAGTGAGTTGTCAATAGCCGGAATTATATTTAACAACGTTAATTCAGATAGACATAAAAAATTAATTAAAGAAGTTTTTGAAAATGAAGATATCGAAATTCTTGGTTTTTTACCATCCGATTCAAAAATAACTTTAAACAAAGCTAATTTAGGTTTAATATCTCCAATGGATAATGGGAAAGAAATTGATGTTGAATATTTTGCAAATTTCGCCGAGAGAAATCTTGATGTATTTTCTCTTATTAAATTTCTGAAATCTCCTCAAAAGAAAATATTTAATTCTTTCAATTTTAAAGATTTTAAAATAGATAAAAGTAAACCCATCGCAATTGCAGAAGATAAAATCTTTCATTTTCAATACCCTGAAACTAAGGAGTTTTTGAGTGAAATAGGTATACCTTTGATTTCATGGAGTATTTATGATGATGAAGAAATACCTAATGAGGCTTCTTCTTTAATTATTCCTGGGGGGTTTCCTGAAAAATACGCTGATCATATAAGTAACTCTACAAAAAGCTTAAATTCGTTAAAGAAATTCCGCAAAAATGGATTTATATATGCTGAGTGTGGAGGGATGATGATTTTAGGAGACTTCATAAAAGATGAAAATGGTAATAATCATAAAATGAGTGGCATCCTACCTTTTAGATCAAAAAAAAATAAACTTTCAGTAGGCTATAGATACATTGAGGGTTTAAAAGATACTCCAATCATTAAACAAAATCAATTAATTAGAGGACATGAATTTCATTATTGGGAAATTGAAAATAATTTATCCGAACTTGATTATGGAAAAGCTGAGCATCAGAAGAAACTTTCTTCCCCATGGAAAATTAAATCTTGGAAAACCGAATACAAAAATGAAGGCTTTTTTGATGAAAAATTACACGCAAGTTGGATTCACTTACATTTGCCAAGTTCCCTAGAAGTCGCAAAAAACTTTATAGATGCCACACAATTTACTTTTTCAAAGAATTCTTAATTTATTATCATATCAAATATTTTGAGAGGAGAACCTAAAAAAAACATTCCAGGCAAAGTGATTAACGGTCCTAAAAAACTCCCCACTATAACCTCAATTTTTGTATGACCCAGGGTTTCTTTTAACAGTAATTCAGATTGGGGATCTAGTTTTTTTGATAGTTTATTAATTTCTGCAGCTTGAATCCCAGCTGATTTTCGAACACCACTAGCGTCATACATAACTATTAGTGCTACGGCAACTGATAATGCGAATATTGAGCTATCAAATCCCAATTCATAACCTATACCAGATGAAGCACCAGTTATTAAGGCGGAATGACTTGAAGGCATACCACCCGTCTCGAACATAATTCCAAATCTTATCTCTCCAGTAGAAAAGAAATTGAATAAAATTTTAAAAAATTGAGCTAATAAGCAGGATAATAAGCTCCAGAAAAGAACTGAATTGTTAAAAAAGGGAAAAAACTCAGACATAAATTAAAACTAATTATCTGTCTCTATTTGTAATAAAGTCGGCTAAAGATATTAAATACTTTGCCTCTGCACCCCATGGCTCGATTGCTTTTTTTGCTTTTTCAACTAAATCAAATGCTCTTTTCTTTGACTCCTCCATTCCAAGCAATTTAGGGTAAGTAGTTTTGTCAGCTAAAAGATCTTTGCCGGCAGTTTTACCAAGTTTTTCACTGCTGGAAGTTAAATCAAGAATATCATCTATTATTTGGAAGGCTAAACCGATTCCCTCTGCATATATTGTTAGAGCATGCAATAGTTTTTCGTTAGCGCCTGCGATCATTGCGCCTGTTCTTACGCAAGCCTTTAATAAAGCCCCAGTCTTATGAAGATGAATATATTCAAGAGTTTCAAGGTCGACTTCTTTGCCTTCGCATTCCAAATCAACAACTTGCCCCCCGACCAGGCCTGGTGCACCAGCGACCAAGGAAAGTTCACCAACTACATTTAATAATCTATTTGGATCGACTCCAGGGCTTCTTAAAGAGACCATTTCAAAGGCCCTAGTTAATAAAGCATCGCCTGAAAGAATAGCAATTGCATCTCCATAAACTTTATGATTTGTCGGCCTACCTCTCCTCAAGTCATCATTATCCATTGCGGGAAGATCATCATGAATTAAAGACATTGTATGGATCATTTCTATTGCTACTGCAGTAGGAACAGCAAGAGAGGGGTTACCTCCTGCCAGTGAGCAAGATGCTAGACATAAAATTGGACGTATTCTTTTCCCTCCAGCTAAAAGGGAATATCTCATTGATTCTCTTAAAATTTCTGGATTCTCAGGGCCCAAGGATAAATCAAGTGCTTCTTCTACAACCCTTTTTGTGTTTTTAAGATATTTTTCAAAATCAGAAATATTATTTATAACTTCAGTCATTTTATACCTTTAGTAAAAAAATTTTTCATCTTGGAGTTTTTGGCAAAAGGTCATTAAGTGTTGATGATAAACTAAATTGTTTTTGCCAGCTAAAAATAGTATTTACGAGTAACATTGTTACTGTCATTGGTCCAACACCTCCTGGTACAGGTGTATAAGCAGATACTTTAGAAATTACTTCTTCTAATAATACATCGCCACATAATCTGGTTTGATTTTTATCGGAACTTTTTAATCTATGTATTCCAACATCAATAATTACTGCTCCCTCTTTCACAAAACTTGAATCTACAAGATTTGGTTTTCCTGCAGCCGCAATTAGAATATCGGCTTCTCTACAGACTTTATTCAAATTTAATGTTTTTGAATGAGTCATTGTTACAGTGCCATTTAGATTTAACAACATTAGCGATAGGGGTTTGCCAACAAGCAAACTTCTTCCAATGACAACAATTTTCTTCCCTTCAATTGTAATATTATGGGATCTTAATAAATTAATAATTCCTGCTGGTGTACATGATCTCATCGCAGACTCATTTTTCACTAGTTTGCCGATGTTTATCTCATTTAAACCATCTACATCTTTGCTTGGATTGATATAACTAATCAGTCGTTGCTCATCAAACTTTTTTGGAATGGGGAGTTGAAGCAACATCCCATCAATATTCTTGTCAAAGTTTAGTTTTTTTATTAATTGTTCAACTTCTTTTTGCTCTGCGTCATCTTTTAAATGAAAGATAAAGCTCTTTATTCCGACTCTTGAACATGCTTTTTCCTTGTTATTAACGTAAACACCACTCGCGGGATCTTCACCTATTCTTATTACAGCTAAACCAGGAGCTCTTTTGGCCGTTTTTTTATTAATAGAAATGTAGTCATTTAATCTTTGCTCAATTTTAAGAGATAATTTTTTACCGTCTAATTTTAATGACATTTAGAAAAACATCTCCTTTTTACACCTAGCATGCCTATAATTTTAAATTAATCAAATAGATTTAAATATATCTTGTGAAAAACATTACAAGTAACATGAAAAAATTACTTTATCTATGGAAGAGGAGTCAAGTTCCAATAAAACAGCCAACTAAGGTTTCAAAAATTGATAATTTAATAATTTTTTTAATATGTATTTTAATTTCAATAATTTCTTCTTACAAATTTCTTCTTATTTCGCCTTTAAACCTCTCAAGTATTTTTTCTTGGCTTTTGACCTTTGCTGAAACACTAATTAGTTCTTGGATTTTGATATTAGTTTCCAAAAAAGAAAATCCTACAATTAATTCAAGGCAAATTATCTTAATCATATCTCTTCTTTTAGTAGTACAGGCTGCGAAATTATCATTAGCTTCAACAATAAGTCCATTATCAATGATTATCCCACCGGCATTAATAATATCTCAAGGAATGGGCAGTATAACTGCTTTAGCATGGGTATCAATAGCAAGTCTTAGCTGGCCTGACCCATCAATTGCTGTCAATAGTAATTTATTTTTTATTTCATTAGTTTGTGCTTCAGTAGTAGCTGTACTAGGAGGAAGAATAAGAAGTAGAGCTCAATTACTGCAACTGTCAATTTTTGTTCCTATTGGAGCTTTATTAAGTCAATGGATATTAATAGCTAATGATAAAATATCTCTTATTGATAAGCAAGAGATTGTTTTTGGTAATGGAAAAATATTTTCAGATTCTCTCTTGTTAGCAATAGTAATGCTTTTTACAATTTTATGTATTCCTATTTTTGAATCGATATTTGGATTATTAACTAAAGCCAGATTACTTGAATTGGCTGATAAAGAGAAACCTCTTATTAGAAGATTGTCTCTTGAAGCTCCAGGAACTTTTGAACATACATTACTCATATGTGGTTTGGCAGAGGAGGCAACTAGAATGATCAATGGCGATGTAGATCTAATAAAAACTGGAGCTTTGTATCATGATGTTGGCAAATTACATGCCCCTAATTGGTTTATTGAAAATCAGGACGGTTCAAAAAATCCTCATGACGAAATTGATGATCCTTTTAGAAGTGCAGAAGTACTTCAGGCGCATGTTGATGAAGGATTAAAGTTCGCACGAAAAAATAGATTACCTAAACCAATAGCTAATTTTATTCCAGAACATCAAGGTACTCTAAAAATGGGATATTTTTTTCAAAAAGCTAAAGAAAAAAATCTCAAGATTAGTGAAAATGATTTTAGATACAAAGGGCCGATTCCTCAGTCAAAAGAAACAGCTATTTTAATGCTTGCAGATGGTTGTGAAGCAGCATTAAGAGCAATGAATATCAATGCTACTGATAATGAGGCCATACAAACAATATCGAAAATTATTTATTCACGTCAAAAAGATGGTCAACTAGACAATAGTGATCTTTCATTAGGGGAAATTTACTTAATTAAAAGAGCTTTCTTAAACGTTTGGAAAAGAATAAGACATAGAAGAATTCAGTATCCAACAACAAAGAACAATACTTTTTCTTAATTTTTTTAAATAGTTTATAGCCTAATACTTCTTCGATGTTTTGGATTACACCAATATAGTAGAGCTAAAGTGCTTAATAATGTTGTTAAAAGAGTGAACCCACCAATTCCAAAAATATCTTGAACAGTTATAAGCCTTACTACTGAATAAGGCCCCATTCCAGAAATTACCATTGATAGGGATACAAGAGTTAAAGTCACTCCCCACTTTCTCTCTGCTAAAAGGGCTGCTGAAGAAACTATTCCAACTATTGCAGCAGGCCAACCAAGGCTTATCGCAAGAGTTATATTTGCAACTTTTAGTGGAGGTCCAAAACTAATTATTAATGCGATTATTGGAAGTGCGATTATGTTGCTAATTAACCCAACCCATGAAAGTGACCAGTATCCAAGTAACCTTTCTCTCATTATTAACGGCTTTAACTATTAGAGTAATCTACATTATTAAGAGACTATTTTTAAAACTACTTAATAATCCTGAGAAATAATTTACTTTGAAGGATTAGACAGAAATGTTTTCTCAGAATTTTCTAAATTATCAAATTGGGGATGAATTGAGTTTTTCTTTTCGGAAAATACAAGTCTATTTAAAGCATTAACGTAAGCATTCGCAGCCGCAACTACAACATCCGTGTCAGCAGAATGACCTGAATATATTTTATTATTACTTCTTATTCTTATTGTTACTTCACCCAAAGCATCAATACCTTCCGTAACTGACTTTACAGAAAATTCAATTAATTCATTAGGAACTTTAGCTAATTTATTTAAAGCCTCGCATACAGCATCAACCGGCCCAGTCCCTATCGCTACAGCGGTATCCTCGGTGTTATCTTCCGCATTTAAAAGAGTGATGGTAGCTGTAGGTTTTGAAGCGTTACCGCAACTTACTTGTACAAGAGTTAAATGAAATTTGGCTTCTGGAAGCTGTACTTGTTCACTTACAATTGCTTCTAAATCTCTATCCGTAATTTCTCTTTTTCTATCAGCTAAATCCTTAAAACGAGCAAAAGCATCATTTAAATCTTCTCTGCACAAGTCATATCCCATCTCTTCTAATCTTGCTCTTACCGCACTTCTTCCACTAAGTTTTCCCAGAGATATTTTGTTGTCACTTAAGCCAACTGTTTTTGCATCGATAATTTCGTAAGTCAGTCTATTTTTTAAGACTCCGTCTTGATGAATACCTGACTCATGGGCAAAAGCGTTAGCTCCCACAATTGCTTTATTCGGTTGTACATTCATCCCTGTTAGGTTTGAAACTAACCTAGAAGTTTTTGTTATCTCTTCTGTTCTTATAGCTGTAAGAGGAGTTGGTGAACTAGGATTTCTCTTGAAAAAACTATTAAAAAAACTTTTCCTGACATGCAACGCCATTACTAATTCTTCCAAAGAGGCATTTCCTGCTCTTTCCCCAATTCCGTTAATTGTGCACTCTAATTGTCTTGCTCCATTTTTTACTGCCTCTAAGAAATTGGCAACTGCTAAACCTAAATCATTATGACCATGAACCGAAATGACTGCCTCATCAATATTTGGAACATTTTTATTTATTTCAGCAACCAATTTACCGAATTCGCTAGGAGTTGTAAATCCCACAGTATCAGGGATATTTATTGTCGTCGCTCCTGCCGAAATAGCAAGTTGAATAACCTCGCATAAGAAATCTGTATCACTTCTTGAGGCATCTTCACAAGAAAACTCAACGTCATCTACAAATGATTTTGCATAATTAACCATCTCCGGAACGATGGTAAGAACTTCTTTTCTAGATTTTCTTAGTTTATGTTTAAGGTGAATATCACTTGTTGCAATAAAAGTATGTATTCTTTTCTTAGGAGCAGGGCTTACTGCTTTGTAACATGCTTTTATATCATCTTTTGATGCTCTAGCTAATCCGCAAATTATAGGCCCATTTTCTTTCCCTACAGCACTTGCAATTTTATGAACAGCTTTGAAATCTCCTGGACTTGCAAAAGGGAATCCAGCTTCAATAACATCCACCCCTAATCTTGCTAATTGTTGAGCGATAGCAAGCTTTTCTTCAAGATTTAAACTTGCACCAGGAGATTGCTCTCCATCTCGAAGAGTTGTATCAAAGATCAAAATTCTGCCTGGATCTTTGGACATTTTCGGACATCATTTAAGTCTATATTAAGCTAATAAAAAAAAATTGACTAGATCTTTATTCAATAAAAACATTCAATAGGGTTATTACTTAACAATATTGGTTAAAATTTTAGAAAAAAAAATAAAATGCTTTATTTATTAAAGTATTGTTTTAGGATTAAAGTTTTCTTTTTATAAAGGTTAATTTTGATAAATAATAAATTTTTGGCATAAATAATAAAAATATGAATGGGCTATACCCAAAAAATAATGTTTTAGGCCAGTTAGCGATAGTTTTACATGCTCATCTACCTTATGTCAGAAAAAATGAAAAGAACTCTTTAGAAGAGGATTGGTTATTTCAGGCGATTTTGGAATGTTACATACCACTACTTCAAGCAATAGAATCTTCCAAAAAAGAAAATCCTTTAAATACAAAACTTACTATTAGTCTATCTCCAACTTTATTATCACTCCTTAATAATAAAAAGCTTCAAGATACTTTCCCATGCTGGATTAAAACAAGGAAAGATTTCTTAAGCGAATTACCAAAACTAGAAAAAAATGCCTCTGCATTTTTAATGAAAAATCTAAATGACAAATATTTATATTGGCAAGAATGTTCTGGAAACTTAATAGTTAAGTTTAGAGATTTAAGTAAATCTGGCAATCTAGATATTCTTACTTGTGCGGCTACACATGGATATTTACCAATCCTAAGGGAGAATCCTGAAACTGTTAAAGGACAAATTAATACAGCAATTAGAAGCCATGAAAACATTTTTGGAACTAAACCTTTAGGTATTTGGTTGCCAGAATGCGCATATTATGAGGATTTAGATCTGATATTATTTAATTCTGGATTAAGGTATGCAATTTTAGATGGTCATGGAATTCTTAATGCCGCACCCAGGCCTAGGTATGGTGTTTACGCACCAATCTGCTCAAAAAAAGGAGTTGCATTCTTCGGAAGAGATAGTGAGTCAACCTTGCCCGTTTGGTCTGCTAAGGATGGATTCCCTGGAGATAAAGTTTATAGAGAATTTCATAAAGATTTGGGTTGGGAATTGCCTACCTCCCAGCTCCAAAAGAAAGGTATTTCGACTAAAAGACCTTTAGGATTAAAATTTCATAAAATAACAGACGAGAATATACCTTTAGGAAAAAAGGAGTTTTACTTAGAAAATGAAGCCATAATGAAGGCTGCCGAACATGCTGATGCTTATCTGCAAGCAAGATCTAAACAACTAGAGAAATTAACTTTATCCTCATCCTTTACACCTTTATTGGTCGCCCCTTTTGATGCCGAGTTGTTTGGCCATTGGTGGTATGAGGGACCTTTTTTTATTGAAAATATTTTAAAGAACTCCAGTAAATACCTAATAAAGCTTACAAATTTAAGAGAATTTTTAATTCAAAAGCCAAATCTACAGATTTGCGACCCATCTCCATCAAGCTGGGGGCAAGGTGGTTACCATAATTACTGGATTAATGATGCAAATGCATGGATTGTTCCAGAAATAACAAAAGCAGGTTCAACTTTTGTTGATTTATGTTCTAAAGAATTTAATAATGACTTATCTAAGAGACTTTTAAAGCAAGCAGCAAGAGAATTACTTCTTTCTGAGTCCTCTGATTGGAGTTTTATCTTGCGAGCTGGAACTACAACTGAGCTCGCAAAAGAAAGAATAGAAAGACACTTATTTAGGTTTTGGAAATTAATTGAAATGATTAAATATCAGACCAACATTAATTTAAAATTTCTAGAAGATATTGAAGAAGAAGATAAAGTTTTCCCGAATCTTAATATTGATGATTGGCGAAAATAAAAATACTAATTTAATTTAAGCATTCCTAACTTGACTTTTAAAGGTGAATTAATAAACATCTTACTCATCACGTAAATTAGTTTTGGGAGTGGAAGTGTATTAGTAAGAAAACCAACCCATTCTTTGGTCGATAATCTGAAGAAATTTGAGAAAAAGCTTCTTAATCTACTTTCATCAAAACTCATTAATCTTCTTAGACCATATTGGTAAAGTTTGTGCCTTTGTGTTAACTCGTAAGGCCAAAGTATATCCCAACCTTTTGATGCTAGTTCTAGAGAACTTAGATGAGGGTCTTTTAAAAAGATTGCTAATTTTTCTGCGAGGAGTGGAGACCTTCTTAATAAAGATCCGATCATATATCCTGATGCAGGATGTACCATACTTGCGGCTCCACCAAATCCAAGTACAAATTGTTTTTTAAAGGGGAGGGATAAATTCATTGGGAAAAGGCAATTCTCTTCATGGAAAATTTCACTTACCTTTATCCCTTTACTATTAAGTCTTTTAAAAAGTCTTTTTTTAAGATTTTCTTGCGATAATGCTGGATAACTAGCTAGTGATGTTTCTTCTACGAAGTAAGTTTCATTTCCAAGATCCATTGCATAAAGAAAGGAAGGAGATAATAATTTTTCCTCTTCGTCTAAGTGATTTGGTCGAAAATCCATCAAAACAAACTGTTCCTTGTTAACAGGTGGGGATGAGAATTTACCAACAATTCCGTATGCAGCTTGTTGAGCTATTTCATTTTTAACTGGTCTTTTTACAAAATTACTTTTATGCCCACTTGCATCTATAACTAACCTTGCCTTTATTTTTAGACCTGAAAAACAAATTACTTCAGATAGTTTTTTTCTCTCTGTAATATCTTTTGCTGTTTCGTTTAACCATTCAATCCCTTTGCATTTCTTTAATAGTTCATTTTGAAAGGCTTCTTGATTTATCAAACCATAATCGTAGAGATGTTTTGTAGGAATATTTCCTTCTTTATTTTCCCCATTTCCAAAAAAACTAACTGTTTTAGACCATCGGTGAGACAGTAAAGATTCTAACCCTAATTCTTCTAATTCAGATGCCCAAATACCATATGTATTCTCCCATTTTTGATCTGGAGATTTAGTTGATATTCCCTTTATATTTAGATCCTGCTTTGCTAATTCAGAAGCTAAACATAATGCTGCTGGACCGGAACCTAAAATTAAAATATCAAGTATTTCCATATTATCTAATTAACCATTTGTTTTTAATTCTCTTCTTCTGAACTTATTTGGTCTATATCCGTTATTTGTTCGCGAGGTACTAATACTACCTCTGATAGATGATCCCCCTCGTCAAGTCTTTGTAATTTTACTCCAGTAGCTGCTCTAGATTGCTGAGAAATTTTATCTGCATTTGTTCTAACTATTACACCTTTTTCGGTCACAAAAAGTAATTCCTCTCCTTCTCCAAGAACCTTTAAACATACAAGGACATCATCTTGAATTCTGAATTTTATTGCTCTTAAACCCATCCCTGCTCGTTTTTGTAATCTAAACTGGGTAACTGGGACTCTTTTTCCTAGTCCAAACGCACTCGCTATTAATACCCAGGGACCATTTGAAGAGTTAACTTCAATATTCTCATCAATTTCTTTATTGAGATCCTCAATTTTAGCCAATTCATCAACTAAATCAGATGTCAAAACGTCCATGGATACAAGATTATCTCCTTCTCTTAGATTCATTGATTTAACCCCCCTTGCCGTCCTGCCAAGTGGCCTTAATTCGTTTGTATCTAATCTGAAATGAATGGCCATACCTGTTCTTGATCCTATTAAAACACTATCGCCTTCTTTCGATAATCTAACCCATGTTAGAGCGTCTCCATCCTCAAGATTAATTGCTATTAATCCATTTGAACGAATTTTTGAAAAGGCAGAAAGTGAAGTCCTTTTTATAAACCCAGCCTTAGTTAACATTAATAAGTAACAATCGTTATCAAAAGAATCTACTGCAACTAATGAAGTTATTTTTTCTTCTCTTGGGATTGGGAGAAGTTGAACTGATGGGGTCCCCTTAGCTGTTCTGCTACCCATAGGAACTCTATATGCTGGGAGAGCATAAGCTACCCCTCTATCACTAAAAAGTAAAAGATTATCGTGATCATTGCAGCTTATAAATAATTTCACCTCATCATCTCCTTGAGTCTTTGTACCCGCTTTGCCCCTTGACCCACGACTGGTAGATTCAAACTCATTAACAGGCATCCTTTTTAAATATCCTGCTTCAGTTAATAGAACTACTGATCTGTCATTGGCAATTAGATCAATATCATCAAGTCCGCCACCTAAATCTAATATTTCTGTTTTTCTAGGAGTAGAGAACCTTTCATCAATTTTATTAAGTTCTTCAAGAATAATTTCAAATATTCTGTCTTTACTTTTTAATATTTGTTGATACTGGTAAATTTTTTGAGTTAATTCATCATGTTCTGCTTTGATTTTATCTGCCTCAAGAGCTGTTAATCTTCTTAACTGCATTTGTAAAATTGCTTCGGCCTGTGTGGAAGATAATTTATGATCAGTTTGTAATTTTTCACGAGCTGTTATTGTGTCTTTTGCTGATCTTATTAGTTTGATAATTTCATCCATAGCACCCAATGCTAATAAAAGACCCTTTACAATATGATCTCTTTCTTCTGCTTTTTTTAATAAGAATCCTGTCCTTCGCCTTATAGTTTCTACTCTAAAATCTAGAAATACATCTAACATGCCTCTAAGTGAAAGAGTTGTGGGTTCTCCTTTAACTAAGGCTAAGATATTGGCACTAAAGTTATTTTGTAGTGGGGTTAACTTAAACAAATTATTTAAAACTACTTGTGGATAGGCGTCTCTTTTTAGCTCGATAACAATTCTCATACCATCTCGATCACTTTCATCTCTAATATCAGAAATTCCCTCTAATTTTTTTTCATTAACCATATCTGCAATCCTCTCTATTAATGCTGCTTTGTTAGTTTGAAAAGGAAGTTCTGTAATTATTACTGCATCTTTTTCTGCCTTGCCAATTGATTTAAATTGCTCAATATTTGCTACTCCTCTCATAGTTATCGAACCTCTTCCTGTTTTGAAAGTTTCTCTAATACCGTCCCTCCCTAAGATTTGACCACCAGTAGGAAAATCAGGACCCTTAATAAATTCAAAAAGTTCTCTATCTTCAATCGAAGGGTTTTTGATTATTGATTTAAGACCATTGATTAATTCTCCTAAGTTATGTGGCGGAATATTAGTTGCCATTCCTACTGCTATTCCAGATGATCCATTTAAAAGCAGTTGAGGTATTCTTGCAGGTAAAACCGTTGGTTCTTGTTGAGAACCATCAAAGTTATCAGCAAAATCTACAGTTTCAGATTCAATATCCTCTAATAAACTTTCATCTGTAAGTGACTTTAGACGAGACTCTGTATATCTCATTGCTGCAGGAGGGTCATTATCTACAGAACCAAAGTTTCCATGACCATCTATCAGTGGCATTCTCATAGAGAAATCCTGAGCCATCCTCACTAAAGCATCATAGACAGCAGTGTCACCGTGGGGGTGGTATTTACCAAGTACTTCTCCAACAACTCTTGCGCATTTTCTGTAAGGTCTTCCACTAGTCAAACCAAGTTCATACATTGCATAAAGAATCCTTCTATGTACAGGCTTTAATCCATCTCTCGCGTCTGGAAGAGCACGACCAACTATAACGCTCATTGCATACTCTAGATAAGAGCGAGACATCTCATTTCTTAGGTCGGTCTGAATAATTCGATCGTTATCTTCGCTTAATCCAGAGTTTCCAGAATCTTCAATATCAGACATACAAAAAATCTTTCTCTAATAATAATCGTTGATTGTCATAATGAATAAAAAATTAGATATATTTAATTTCCAAATACTCACATTCACACACAAATAAAAAAAAAACCTGTTGTTTTTAGATAAACCTTGGCTTATTGCCCCTTTAGTTGTTAATTTAATCAGAATAAATGAAAAATTCCGTGAATATTGAACTTGGTTTAAACAAAAAAGTCAGAAGGGCTTATGGCATTGACGAAATTGCTTTAGTCCCAGGGGAAAGGACACTAGACTACGATTTGACTGATCCTTCCTGGTACATAGGTAATTTTAAAAGAGAGGTTCCAATTGTCGCTAGCGCTATGGACAGTGTTGTTGATGTTAACGTAGCTGTAGAACTTACCAAATTAGGTTCTCTTGGCGTTATTAATATGGAGGGGATACAAACACGGTACGAAAATCCTCATGAAATATTAAATCAGATAGCTTCAGTTGGGAAAAATGATTTTGTTCCATTAATGCAAAAAATATATAGTGAACCTATTAAAGAAGAATTGATTTTGCAGAGAATAAATGAGGTAAAAGAGAGAGGAGGTATCGCTGCCTTTAGTGGAACTCCTCAAGCTGCTATTAAATTTCAGGAAACACTTAATAATTCAAAAATAGATTTATTTTTTCTTCAAGGAACAGTCGTTTCAACTGAGCATATTGGTATGGAAGGGAAACAAACCTTAAATATTAAAGATCTCTGTCAATCTATGAAAGTTCCAGTTATTGCTGGTAATTGTGTTACTTATGAAGTTGCTAAACTTCTTATGAATGCTGGAGTAGCAGGATTAATGGTTGGTATAGGCCCTGGAGCGGCATGTACTTCAAGAGGTGTATTAGGAATTGGAATTCCTCAAGCAACTGCAATTGTTGATTGTAGTTCTGCAAGAGACGATTACTTTAAAGAAAGTGGTCGTTATATCCCTATTATTGGGGATGGAGGAATTGTAACGGGTGGCGATATTTGTAAATGTTTAGCATGTGGTGCAGATGCCGTAATGATCGGGTCGCCAATTGCTAAATCCTCAAATGCTCCAGGAAAAGGATTTCACTGGGGGATGGCAACTCCAAGTCCTATATTGCCTAGAGGTACAAGAATTGAAGTTGGTTCTACAGGATCCTTAGAAAGGATAATTAAAGGCCCTGCCTTGCTTGATGATGGGACACATAATTTATTAGGGGCTATCAGAACATCGATGAGTACTCTTGGGGCTAAAAGTATTAAAGAAATGCAAGAGGTTGAAATAGTTATTGCACCATCTCTTCTGACAGAAGGTAAAGTTTACCAAAAAGCTCAGCATCTTGGGATGGGTAAATAGTCGTTTTAGAGCAAATTTATTGAACTTAAGTGAATTAAGCATAAACTGAACAAATTTCGCATTAGGCGTTATTATTAAATGATGGGGGAAACCCCATACTCCTCACACACTAAATCGCCCGATTAATCGGGCTTTTTTTAGATTTTTTATTACTTATATTATTTTATCTGTAATAAATCATCACTAAAAAGATTTGCCTGCTAAATTTTTTAAAGGAATACTTAAATTATGTCATCAGCTCCAGCCGTAACTGATTCTACATTTGACAAAGATGTACTGCAAAGTGATCTGCCAGTATTGGTTGATTTTTGGGCACCATGGTGTGGTCCATGTAGAATGGTTGCACCTGTTGTAGAAGAAATCTCAAAAGACTTTGAAGGGAAAATTAAAGTTTTTAAATTAAATACAGATGAGAACCCAAACGTAGCTAGTCAATATGGAATTAGAAGTATTCCAACATTAATGATCTTTAAGGGAGGTCAAAAAGTAGATACTGTAGTTGGAGCTGTTCCAAAAGCAACTCTTTCGAGTACTTTAACTAAGCATTTATAATACAAAAGCTTTGCATAAAATTGGACTTATAGACTATGGGATGGGTAACATTCATTCCGTAACAAAATCTCTAGAAAGTCTTGGTGAAGAAATAATATTAATTAAGAACTTTAATGAATCAAAGGTATGTAAAGCGATAATACTTCCAGGTGTTGGTGCATTTGACCCTGCGATGACTAATCTTATAAATACCAATTTGATAAATGATTTAAAGAACTGGATTAATAGTGGTAAGTCCTTTTTAGGGATTTGTTTAGGTCTTCAACTTCTATTTGAATCTAGTGATGAAGGGAAAGTTCAAGGACTGGGTATATTAAAGGGAAAAATACAAAAAATACCCAACATAGTTGACCAGAGAATTCCTCACATGGGTTGGTGCCAACTTTTACCTACAAAACGAAATACATTATTAGATCTAGAAGAATTAAATAATTGGGTTTATTTTGTACATTCCTATCATGCAATTCCAACTGACTTTAATATTATTGCAGCCCAGGTTAATTATGGTTCAGAAAAATTAACAGCGATGATTGAGAATGATAATTTATTAGCTTGTCAATTTCATCCAGAAAAATCTGGCAAAACTGGAGAAAAACTTTTGAAAAGATGGCTTAGTAATATTCAATAATTGATAGTTGCTGATGAAGACAAACTTAAGATTAATAGGTGGCAAAAGACTCCAAAGTCCTAATAATATTTATACACGGCCTACAACTTTGAGAGTTAGAGAAGCTATTTTTAACATTTTGCACAATAAAGTTGAAAATAGTAATTGGTTAGATTTATTTAGTGGAACTGGTGCCGTGTCTTGTGAAGCATATAATCATGGGGCAAGAAAAATAATTGCAATTGAAAAAAACAAAAGTAACTCAAAAATTTGTATGAAGAATTTACTTTCTTTGCATGACATTGACAATAGGAAAAATGATTTTGATGTTATTTGTAAAGACGTTTTGAACTGGACAAAACCAGATTACGAGAGAAACTTATCATCTAAAATCGTGGATTTAAACAAATTAAAATTCGATTTTGTGTATTTAGATCCTCCATATGACGTGAATTTTCATGAATTAGTTCTAAATCAAATATTTAATTGTAATTTTCTAAAAAAAGATTCAACCGTTATTTGTGAACATTCTCCAAACCTAAATATTAAAAAGAGTAATTTATGGGAAACTATAGATGTAAGAGACTATGGACAGTCACGATTAACATTTTTAATCAATGTCCAACATCCCTGAACCTCTTCTGTATTGATTCCATGCACTTACAAATAATCCAAGAAGAGTTATTGGAACTAAACCTAAAACAATTCCACATAGAAGAGGTTCGATCATTTCTTTAACTTTTTTAAATACTTTATTATCAATTTTTACATAGAGACTAATTTTTGTGTCAACATCTTCATCATCTGCAGCAGAAAAAGACTTTAAAAAAAATTTTTTAACAATTTTTTTAATGATTGTTTTATTTTTAATTGTATGTTTTTCAATTTTTATCGTAAATCATAATGAAAATAACAAATACATTATAAAATCTCTTGAGCTGAATGGCTCTGCGGAGGAAGGAGATGCTCTTTTTAAGATCAATTGTGTAGGATGTCATGGAATAACAGCAAGAGGATTAGTGGGGCCAGACTTACACTCAGTAACTCAACGTTTGAATGATAAAGACATAATTAAACAAGTTACTGGCGGCCTTACTCCTCCTATGCCAAGTTTTGAAATTGATCCTGTAAATATGTCCAATTTATTAAAGTACCTTCATAGCCTTGAATGATTTTGCAGAAAAATTTTTCTAATTTAAAGGTAATATTAGTTGAACCGAATGGCCCTTTAAATGTAGGTAGTGTTGCAAGATTATGTTCCAACTTTGAAGTTGAAGAATTAAGAATTGTTTCTCCAAAATGCGATATTTTTTCTTTAGAAGCAAAAAAAATGGCTCTTAAAGGTCAAAAATTTATTGAAAACTGCAAAATCTTTGACACTCTTGAAAAAGCAATTCTTGATTGTGATTTAGTTCTCGCAACTTCTGGAAGGATTAATGTAAATAATGATTTGTTTTTTGGATCTTCTGAAGATGTATTTAATTGGGCGATATCCTTTAAAAAGATAAAAAATTTAGCAATTATATTTGGCAGGGAAGATAGAGGTTTAACTAATAGTGAATTACTTCTTGCAAATAAGACTTTCAATATACCAACTTCTGAAAATAATCCTTCTTTAAATCTTTCTCACGCAGTTTCAATAGTTTTGTATGAATTAAATAAGTCTTCTAATAGAAATACCAACAAGAAATTAGAGTTTTTTAATCTTGCATCAACAAAACAAATACATGACTCATTTTTGGAGATAGAAGAAATGCTATTGAAAGTGGGATATCTTTTAGAACATACCTCAAGTGCAAAAATAAGTAAATTTAAGAAATTTATCTTAAGGGCAAATACATCGATGCACGAAATAAATGTTTTACGTGGAGTTGTCCATCAAATAAACTGGTTTTTGAATAATTCAAAAAAAAATTAGAAACTTATAAATTAAATTAGAATTTATTTCTCTATAAATTAAATCTGATTTGGATATTTACTAAAAACATTTTCTGCAGTAGCATCTATTGATTATTTGAATATTTAAGAAAACTAAAACTGTGACAACAACAAAGAAAAGAAGAGTTTTCCCTTTTACAGCTGTAATTGGTCAGGAAGAAATGAAATTAGCACTCCTGTTAAATGTTATTGATCCTAGAATTGGAGGAGTGATGATAATGGGTGATAGAGGAACTGGAAAGTCTACTACAATAAGAGCACTGGCCGATTTGCTACCTGCTATAGATGTCGTTAAAGACGATCCATATAATAGTTCCCTTATTGATCCTGATTTGCAGAGTAAGGAAGTTTTGGAAAAAATTGTTCAAGGAGAAAATCTAGAAAGTATTCAAAAACAAGTTCCTATGGTCGATTTGCCTTTAGGGGCTACTGAAGACAGGCTTTGTGGAACCATTGATATAGAGAAGGCTTTAAGTGAAGGTGTTAAGGCATTTGAACCTGGATTATTGGCAAAAGCTAATAGAGGATTATTATATGTTGATGAAGTGAATTTGCTTGATGATCATTTAGTTGATGTACTATTAGATTCGGCTGCTTCCGGATGGAATACAGTTGAAAGGGAGGGAGTCTCAGTTCGACACCCTGCTAGGTTTGTACTTATAGGTTCAGGCAATCCAGAAGAAGGAGAATTAAGGCCTCAGCTATTGGACAGGTTTGGAATGAGTGTTGAGGTTAAAACAGTTAGAGATGCTGAATTAAGAGTTCAAGTAGTGGATCAAAGAACCTCTTTTGACGATAATCCTGATGAATTTTCATTGAGTGTTGAAACACAACAGAATGAACTTCAACAAAAGGTTATTAAAGCTCAAGAAATCTTAAATTCTGTTCAAATGGACGATGACCTTAGATTGAACATATCTGCAATATGCGGAGAACTTGATGTTGATGGTTTACGTGGAGATATTGTTACAAATCGATCGGCGAGGGCAATTGCTGCTTTCGAGGGCAGAACAGAAGTTGAAGAGGATGACATAGCAAGGGTTATTTCTTGTTCTTTAAGACATAGACTAAGAAAAGATCCTCTAGAACAAGTTGATTCAGGTGAAAGAGTTATTCAAGCTTTTTGTAAAGTATTTGATTTAGATGAAAAAGAAAATCTTTCAAAATTTCAATTGTCTGCAGAAGCTTAATTACTGTGAGGATAATTGGAATTGATCCTGGATTAGCAAGAGTCGGTTATGGAATTATTGAGATAGAAAATGAAAAAAAAATATTGTTGGATTGTGGCGTTATTGAGACAGGTAAAGAAAAAAAAGAAGGAGATAGACTCTACGAGATATTCAAAGATCTTAATGAATTAATTAATCATTGGAATCCAAATGTAGCTGCTGTAGAAAAATTTTTCTTTTATAGATCAAGTACTACTATCAGTGTGGTGCAGGCTAGAGGAGTGATTATGATGGTATTAGCCTCTAAAAATATAAAGGTTAGCGAATATTCTCCTGCGCAGATAAAGTTAACAATTGCGGGGTCTGGGAAAGCATCTAAGAAAGAAGTTCTAGATGCTGTGATGAATGACTTAGAACTTAAAAAGCCCCCAAAACCTGATGATTCAGCAGATGCATTGGCCATAGCATTAACAAAACTAAATCTAGAAGGCTATAACTGAAAATTCAATATGACTATTTCTGAAAAAAAGGAATTAGAGAGAAATATGTTTAGAAAACTTAGAGATAAGATTTTGCTTAATCAAATGGAAAATGTAGAAAAGAATGTAAAAATATATGTTGATTCATTCCTGAAGAAAAATAAAAATATTGGTTACATAGCAATATATTGGCCTCTAAAAAATGAAGTAGATATTAGAAGTCTCAAGAAAAAAATACCTCTAGCTTTGCCTAGATGTAAAGATAAAAAAGAGTTATTATTTTATCCATGGAATGATAATTCTCTTACTAAAGATTGTGAAGGGATACCAAGTCCAAATAACTATTCCCCATTAAGTTATTTGCAGATAAGCATGATACTTGTTCCATGCCTTTCCGTTGATAAAAATTTAACAAGATTAGGTTATGGAGGAGGTTATTTTGATAAATTAAGGAGAGATAATAATTGGAGAAAAGTTCCATGCATTGGAGTATTAACTTCTAATTGTGTAAGTACGATTCCATTAACCAGAGCCGAGTGGGATATTCCTTTATCTGGCTTTATCACAGAAAAAGAAATATTTGTATAATAGAAAATTCATAAAGTGATTAATTTATAGTTTTTAAAAATGGAAAATCAGGGAAAATATAATAATTTATCAAAATTAGTTGAAAAATTGAAGAAATCAGAAGATCCAAAAAGAAAATATGAGTACATTTTGTGGTTAGGCAAAAAATTGAAGGAACCAGACAGTGAAATCCTTGTTGATGAAAATAAAGTTAGGGGATGCGTTTCAGAAGTTTTTGTGAAGGCTAATATTAAAAGCGGTAAATTATTTTGGGAAGGGTATTCTGATGCCCTAATAACAAAGGGTTTATTAGCATTTTTAATTTCTGGTTTAAATGAATTAACACCAAACGAGGTTGTTGAAATAGATAAGAAATTTATTGAAGATACTGGTTTGAAAGCAAGCTTAACTCCTTCACGATCAAATGGTTTTTTAAACATATTATTGAAAATGCAGTCTCAAGCAAATGAATTTTTGTAGGTCTAATAATATAAAATTAAACTCAAAGTTAAAAGAAGTCACAAATGGGCAAATGTAAAATCGGCATAGTTGGTTTTGGAACTGTAGGTTCAGGGATTTATAAAATATTAAGTTCTGAAGTTGATTCACATCCAATTCTAAAAGAAATAGAAATTGTAAAAATAGCAGTTAAAGATCTTAATAAAAAAAGGGAAATTGAGATAGATAATAATTTATTAACTGATGATCCTTTTAAATTAATTAATGACCCCTCTATAGATATAATTGTTGAAGTAATGGGTGGTGTTGATTTAGCTAAAGATATTATTTTGCAATCATTAAAATTAGGTAAATCTGTTGTTACGGCAAATAAAGCAGTCATTGCAAGATATGGAGAAGAAATATATAAAACCGCATCTAAAGAAAGAGTTTATATATTGTCAGAGGCGGCAGTTTGCGGCGGGATTCCTATAATTGAACCTTTAAAAAGATCATTAAAAAGTAACAGCATAAAAAAAATGGTTGGAATAATAAATGGCACAACAAATTTTATCCTTTCAAAGATGACAAATGAAAAAGCTGACTATGAGGAAACCTTAAAATTGGCCCAAAGCCTTGGGTATGCAGAATTTGATCCAACTGCAGATGTTGAGGGTCATGATGCTGCTGATAAGATTTCAATTCTTAGTGAACTTGCATTTGGAGGGAAAATTAAAAGAGAAGAAATACATTCTGAGGGCATTAGTAAAATTAATCTCAAGGATATCGAATATGCTAATAAATTAGGATTTGAAATAAAACTTTTAGCGCTCTCCGAAAGGAGACAAATTAATAGTAATGATTCACTTGCATTGAATATTTGGGTAGGACCTTCTTTGATTCCAAAATCTCATCCATTGGCAACAGTTAAGGGAGTAAACAATGCCTTATTGATAGAGGCTGATCCTCTTGGAGAGATAATGTTGTATGGTCCAGGTGCAGGAAGTGGCCCAACTGCTGCATCAGTAGTATCAGATATATTAAATCTGCATGCCGCCTCAGTAAAAAATAATAATTCAATCGATCCATTATTATCTTTTGATTTCTGGAGAAACTGTCATATCATCCGATCTTCTCAAATAAATAAAAAAAATTACCTTAGAATTATTTGTCTTGATAGTCCAGGCGTAATAGGAAAGATTGGTGATATTTTTGGAAATAATAATGTATCAATCGAATCAATTGTTCAACTAGATGCTAGTGAGGACAAAGCTGAAATTGTTGTTATAACTCATGAGGTGAATAATGGGAATTTTGAGAAATCTAAAGATGAAATAAATTCTCTAAGTGAAGTCAAAATTATTGCTAGTCAATTAAGTTGCATTTAAAATAATAATTTGCAAATATCCTCATAGCTTGTTAAACCGAAGAAAGTAAGTATTTGGTTTTAGCTTTTAATGATTCCTTCAAAATTATTAGAAAATAAGAATGAAAAAAATTCAAATTTTTCTGAAAATCTTTATAAAGGTGCTTGTATAAAAATTAAAAATAGCAAAAAGACTTTTCAAGTTATCGGTATAAATACAGATAAAAAAATTTGTTGGGTGAGAGAGTGGCCTTTTGCCTATAATTCTAAAAAAACATTTGCTTTAGAGATAAGTCAAATAACCTTGCAAATTTATTGTTCAAATCAATCTTCTGAATAATTCGTTATCTAAGAAATATGAAAAATAAAATTCTTTTTTCAATATTAATTTTTTTAATTACTTTTTTACAGAATTCATGTAGTTCAAAAAAAATATCACAAAAAATTATAGTTGCAAGTTCTGGGAAAATAGAATCTTTAGATCCAGCCAGAGCTAGTACTCTTAAGGCAATTCAATTAATAAGTTCTTTGGGGGACACTCTATATGAATTGAATTCTGAAGGAGATTTAATACCTGAGTTGGCATCGGAAATGCCAATTTTTTCTAAAGATAAACTTAAAATAACTATCAATTTGAGGAAAAATATTTTTTTTCATGACGGCACAAAATTTAACTCAAATTCAATAAAGTTTACTTTTGACAGATTCAAAAGAATTGGAACAATGAATTATATTTTAGGTAATAAAATTAAATCAATAGAAACACCAAGTGAACATAAGGTCATAATAAATCTAAATAAACCATCAAGTTCTATAAATGGTTTACTTACATCAGTTAATTTAACTCCTATTTCTCCTACTTTTTATGAGGAATATAAAAATAAGTTTTTAAATGAGAAATTCGTTGGTACTGGCAAGTATGTCTTAAAAAGTTTTTCTAATGAAAAGCAATTAATTACTCCAAACTTAAAATATTGGGGTGAAAAGCCCTTAAACGAGGGTATAAATTTTGTTGGTTATTCTAATTCATCTTCTCTTTTCGGAGCTTTAAAAAGTAAACAAATTGACGTACTATTATCAAATTCAATTGATGATAGTCAAAGAAGTACTTTAAATTATCTTAGTAAAAACAATAAATTTAAAGAGGGTAATAGTCCTTTTACAGAATTAAGTTTTATAAGTCTTAGAACCAATATTTATCCATTAGATAATCGAAACTTAAGATTGGCTTTAGCAAAAAGTCTTAACAGAAAACTAATTAGTGAGAAAGTGAGCTATGGATTAAGAAAGCCATCAAGATCAATAATTCCTCCTATTTTAAAAAAAGAAAATCAAGGTCTTTGGCCTAAATATGATTATTCAGAGGCAAGAGCTCTACTTCAAAAAGAGGAATATTGTAATGGCAATATACTGAGGATTCCTCTTACCTATAGATCGAATGTACCTGCTGATAAACTTATTGCCCTCACATGGAAAGAAGAAGTAAAAAATACCCTTAATGATTGTATTGATATTCAACTTAATGGAGTTGAGTCTACAACGGTCTATAAGAATCTAAGTTCAGGAATTTATACGGCAGTTATTCTTGATTGGACAGGAGCTTATTCAGATCCAGAAGCTTACCTTACTCCACTTTTAAGCTGTAATGAAATAGTTGAGGGAATATGTAAAAAAGGTGAATCAGTTTATAGCGGAAGTTTTTGGGGATCTATGAAAGTGGAAAATTTATTTCTTGAGAGCGAAAATATAGAAGGCAAAAAAAGACTAGATAAACTTCTTGAAATTGAAAAGATAGCCTCTGAATCCATACCATATATTCCTATTTGGATATCCTCTCAAAAAGCATGGTCTCAAAATAAAATATCAAAACCTATTTTTAATGGAGCTGGAATTATCTCATTAAGCGATCTCAAAGTAATTAATGAGTAGGAATTTAAATAAACTTTTTAATTATTCTTTATTGAAGATTTCACTGATTCCATTAATGTTGTGGATAATATCCTCATTAGTTTTTATTTTATTGCGAGTTGCTCCAGGCGATCCTGTTGATGCAATACTTGGATCTGGAGCAAATGAGTTTTCTCGGGAAATGCTAAGAAATAAATTGGGACTAAATGAATCTTTAATAAATCAATATTTTTCATACATTAATGATATTTTGCATTTAAATTTTGGTCTATCTCTTAGTACTCAAGAGAAAGTCCTTAATATTATTTTAAAGTCATTGCCTGCGAGTCTGGAGCTTGGTTTTTTTTCAATTATTAGTGCAATGTTAATTGGATTTCCATTGGGATTTCTTGGGTTAAGGAACAAAGGTAAAAAAACTGATTATTTTGTAAGAATATTTGGCATTGTTTCATATGCAATACCACCTTTTTGGGGAGCAATGGTGACTCAATTATTGTTTTCTGTTTATTTGAATATTTCCCCAATTGGTGGCAGATTTCCTATATTTCAGCAACAACCACAAATAACAGGTTTCATAGTTCTAGATAGTATTCTTTCGAATAATATTGTTGCTTTAAAAGATGGTCTTTATCATTTAGCACTTCCCTCAATTACTCTTGGGTTTCTTTTGAGTGGAATATTCAGTAGATCTTTAAGAGTCAATTTAGATAAATCATTAAAAAGTGATTATGTAAACGCTGCTTTTTGTAGAGGTATATCAAGAAAAAAAATTATAATAAATCATGCATTACCAAATGCTCTTTTGCCTATTGTAACCATTTCTGGTTTAACAATAGCAACATTGGCAGGTGGCACCCTATTGTTTGAGGTTACTTTTTCATGGCCAGGTATTGCTTTAAGATTACATGAGGCGATTTCTCAGAGAGATTATACTTTAGTTCAAGGGATAGTAATTTTTACTTCTTTGCTAATAGTTTCCTTAAATCTCTTCGTGGATATTTTGATTGCCTATCTAGATCCAAGAATAGATTACTGAATTTCTGAAATTTCCTTAATAGATTTAAGATCTAAAAGATGGAAATCAAGTCCCATTTCTCTTTGGTTTTTAATTACCATTGGGATCTTTTGTTTCTTAATGGATTCTAGAAATTCAATTATAAATTTCGCAGATAAATCTTGTACTAATATTGGATCTGAACCAATAAAAGATTCACTTATTTTGAAGACGTCATTATTTTCTTCATAACTTTTATTTATTCTTATTGGAGAAAAATGACTTGCTCCTTCAATAATTAGAAATCTATTTGATGGATTATCTAAAGCAGAAAAAACTCTAAATTGTTCATTCATTAACGGTGTAATAAGGTCATACGTCCCACCTATTAAAAGAGTTGGTGTTTTAATGCCTGTACTATTTTCTTTTGGCCATAGTAAACTTCCAAATGAATTAAAACCTATTATCACACTGGCCTTATTAGTGTTATTTTTCTTAGGAAATGGTATTTCGCTCAACTGACATTGAAGTAATTTAGATAAATTTGTAACCGCAAAGTCTTTTAATGCCAAATCACATTTGTCTACTAGTTGATCAGTAGGTTTATTCCCTTCATATAAAAGTGCTATTAAAGATCCAAGTGAATGTCCCATTAAAATATAAGAATTGTTATTTAAACCAAATTCTCCATTTTCATGAGCATTTAATACAGCATCTAAATCTTTAATTCTGTATAAGAAAAAGTCTGCACTTCCAGGGATTGTTTCCTTACCTTCGAGAACTTCTATAAATGATTCTAAATTACTACCTCTATGATCTATAAATAATACTGGCCAACCTCTTCTTGCTAATTCGTTGCCTATCCATTTGAAATTATTAATTTCCCCACCAAGTCCTGGCATAAAAATTATCAGTTCTTTATCATTATTTGTTTTATTGCTTTTCCATATTTTAATTTCAAAAGGTTTCACTCTGTGAGGAGCATAAATTTTTTTATCAATTTTTATGAGATCTTGAGTTGATTTTTTTTCTGTATTTTTAAAGGCATTTTGGTTCGTTTTTTCAAGTTTATTTAATTTGGATAAAAGTTCTTGTTGCAATGATAATTGATTTTTCCAAGATGAAATTATTAAAACTAAATTATCAATATCTAGTGAAATTTCTTCTGATGGTAATGCCTTTATTATTTCTAAAGTTGAAACTTCTTTTTTTTGATCTAATAGATTCTCAATAGTATTATAAATTTCTGTTCCATTATTGTCATTTGGAACTCTAATGCTTTTGCTTAATTCTGTAAGAATTTTACGCCCTATCCAACTTCTTAATATTTCTCTATTTAATCCCACTTCCTTGAAAACTGGAAATTCTAAAAATTTTGATAATTCAAAAACTCTTGTTAATTTATTTTTTTTTAACCAATCTATTAATTCTGTTGAATCATCTTTGTATTTTTCTAATTTTGATAATTGTTCTATAGTAAGAGGGATTTCCATCTCTTCAAACTTAATATTTATCTTTTCAGCAGCCTTTAAACCACTATTAAAAAATAAGCCACAAAAACCAACAAAAATTATAAAAATGTATTTCACTAGTGATTAATCCAAATAGTTTACAAATTAGCAAAAATTGGTGGATTCAATTTCCATATCATTTGAGGTTAATAACTAAGATAAGATTTTATGCTGCATTTGGAGCAGGGGGTGTAATTTATTTAACATCACTTATTTTTAATAACTTAGGATTATCGGCAACAGATATTGGCTTGGGGTTTAGCATTTCAGCAATAATTGGAACTGTAACAAGACTCTTTACAGGTAATTATCTTAATAAAACAGGGAAAATACAAATTCCAATAGTTAGTTCTTCATTACTAAGTATTACAGCTAGCTTATGCCTCATTTTTTCAAGAGATACTTTTTTGTACATAATTGGACAATCATTTGTTGGGGCTGCTGCAGGAATATATTGGCCTGCTGCTGAGTTTGGGGTGCCCTATTTTTGCCATCCTATAGAAACACGCAAAGCTTATGCTCTTGTTAGAAGCGCGGAGGCTTTAGGAATATTTCTAGGGGTATTTTTAGGGGGATACATGACTAATTTTTTGTATTCTAAATCAATTTTTATTAATGATTTATTTTGTATGTTAGTTATTACATATTTAATAACTAGAAATAGTTCTTCTATTAAAAGAAAATTAGAAAATTTCCAAAAAAAATTTGTAGATCCAATTAAACAGAAACAATTGAAATGGAATAAAAATTCAATCATAATAATTTTATCTATTTTATTGATTACTACCTCTTTAGCTTTGATTCAAGTAACTTTGCCTCTGGATCTTGTTAAAGGTGGAGTATATCGCAATGCATTAAGTGAAGAAATTATTAGTCTTATAATTTCTATTCAGTTAATTTTATTGTTGTTTTTGCAATGGCCTGTAGGTTCTTGGATATCTAAGAAAGAAAGATTATTTGGCTTGAAATTTAGTTTAATCAATTTCTCTTTCGCTTCATTTTTATTATTTATTTCTAGTTATTTAAATATCTCAGCCTTTTATTTAATATCTTTTTCATTGATACTAGTAAGTTTAGGGACTGCTTCATTTCTTCCAACATCAACAGATGTGGTTTTCAGAATTGCTCCTTCAAACAAAAAAGGTTTTGCACTTGCTCTACTATCACAATGTTTCGCTATGGGTTATTTTTTTGGACCATTTATTTCAGGACGCATTTTAGATCTATTTGGTTATGCTTCAATAATCTGGCTTTCCATTTCATTTTGTTGCTTTATGGTATTTCTAATTCTATTTAAAAGATTATTTTAATTAATCTTTTCTAATTCAATAATTCTTCTCTCTCTTAGAAATAAGAATAAAGGTGCTGAGAATGCAAATGCTATAAGAAAAGTTCCAATGTATACAACCCACATATTCTTGATATTTAGTTTTTTTGATTCATTTACTATCCATATAAAAATAGCGCTTGCACCTACTAATAAGTCTCTAGAAATTGACTGAGCTGCAGGGTTTGCATTCGCTAAAGAAATGAAGTTATTTATATCAAAGCTGTTTCCATATTCCCTAAAAAATTCGAAATTTGCCATCATTGGTAGGACAGCACCCAAAATTGATAGAAAAAGGTAAAGATAAGATAGTATTTGTTTATTATCTTTTAAAATGTTGAATGAATTCACTTGTCAAAAATATTTCTTTTAATAATAGTATTTAAGAGCTTATGGTTGTTGAAAAAAATAATAATGTTGAGGACTATAAATTTAACAAAGGAAATTTAAATTTTGCTGTGATTGGTCATGTTGAGTGGATAAATTTCTTAAAGGTCGATCAATTACCAAAACCCGGAGTCATTTCTCATTCTGAAAATTCCATTGAGTATCCAGCTGGTGGTGGCTCTATTATTGCGAAAATACTTTCTGATTTAACTTTAAAGCAAATTCATTTTTTTACTTCATTAGGTAATGACGATTATGGAGACAAGTGTTTCAAGATTCTCTCAAATATGGGTATTAAGTTACATGTAGCTTGGCGTGATAAACCAACTAGAAGAGGGTTTAGTTTAATTGACTCTCAAGGTGAAAGAGCAATAACAGTTATTGGAGAAAGGTTGGCTCCAACTCATAAAGACAAGTTAGAATGGAACATTTTAAAAAAAATGGACGGAATTTTTATTACTGCATCTGATTCAGAGATTTTTAAAATGGCTAGATCAGCTTCAATACTTTGTACAACACCAAGGGTGGGATTAAGTACAATTAATAAATCAAATGTTCTTCTAGATGTATTAATAGGCAGTAATCTTGATCCAGGGGAAGTTTTTTCTTTTTCTGAATTATCATTGAAGCCCAAATATACTATTAAAACCGAGGGAGAGAAGGGTGGCATACTATTTCCAGGAGGAAGATATAAGGCTCTTAAAAACAAAAAATTAAAGGTTGATTCTTATGGATGTGGCGATTCTTTTGCTGCCGGTATACTTTATGGAATGGCATCTAAATGGGATATAGATAAAAGTTTAAATCTTGCTAAAGTAATGGGAAGAGACGCCAGTGAGTTTTTCGGTCCATATGCAAATAGTGATTAAAAATAATTGATTATAGATTTATATGAGCAATTTAGATAATAAAAATCTTCTTGTAGAAAATATTATTATTTTCTTTTTATTTACTGTTTTTTTAGTTTTTAAATCTTTAAAAACTTTAACTAAAATTTTTACCTATGGAATCATAAAAAAAGAAATATTAACTACTAAAAGTAACTTAGGAGTAGATATAAAAATAAAAATTAAGTAATGAATATATTTTTAGTTTTTCTAATTTTAGGAGTTATTGTTTTTGTCTACAAAAAAATTAGTTCTAAAAAACCAAAGAACTTAAAATTAGATAAATTTAAAAATAAACTTCAGAGCACACAAACAAATATTGATAGGATTTTTTTAAGAGAGGAAGAAAAAACCTTTTCAAATCCTAATATAAATATTTATATTGGAGTTTATGATAACGAAGATAACATAAATAGAAAATCCAATATACACAGAGCAAGACTTGCAAAATTCAAGAAATCAAAATTAAATGGTGAAATGATATTTCAAGATGATAAACAAAGAATTTATAAATTCAATAATGGGAAAAAAGTTTATTTATAATTTTAATTTCTAACTACACTCAAGACTTTCTCTTGTTGAAACGCCTGTTGTTGGATTGATCCCATCAGCAATTTCGCAAAGATTTCTTTGATCTTCGCTGTCAAGAATAGCGTAAGAAAAATCGGCTCCTTCTATTTGAGCTCCTGCAAAACTACTGCCTGATGCGATCATATTTATTAAAACAGCATTTCTAAGATCTGTTTTTTGGAAATTAACTCTATCAGAAAGAGTATCTGTTAGGTCGATTCCATTTAAATTAGAACCTTTTAAATCAGATAGGGTTAGGGTTGTCCCATGTAAATCAACGTCACTAAAATCCGCGTCTCTTGCAACTGCTCCAGCTATAGATGACAAATGAAGATCCTCTCCATGGAAATCAAACCCTGTAATATTAGATCTAACATAACTTGGAACTTCATCTCCCTCGCCTTTAACAGCAACATTTGCCCCAGCAAAAACTGGAGAGGATAAAACTAAGAAAGAAAAAGTTATGCATAAAAAATATTTTAAAAACTTAAAAAATTTCATACCAAAGAATTCGAATATTATTATTTTATAACAATTAGATAATTTTTAAAATTGATATATGAATTTGGAAAACCTTTTTAAGATTATTTAACACTATAAATTTTAAATCTAGGTTCTAGATTAGTTATGCAATCGAGAAGTTTTTTATTATCTTTGCTATTCGTTACTTTGAATTCAGATTCAACCGAACCGCATTCATCTCTAATGGCTTGATTTAAAACTATGGAACCTTTTTCGTCAGATACTGATCTATGAAATGTTCCTCTCGGTATCTTTAAAATATATCCGCAAGATTCTAATCTAACTTTATAAAAAGGATAATCCCAACCAAAATTAACAAGGAAAAATGTTCTTCCACCAGAGATAGCTAATAGATTATCTTCTTGATTGTGATGTATGTAAAATTGCCAATTATTAAATTCTTCTTCATTTGGAGGACTAATTGCAGGTCCACTGTGAATAACTAGATCCCTAAAATTTGATTTATTAATACTAATATCAAAAAATCTGACATCTTTTGTATCACGAAATTTTTCATAGCTTATCAATTCAAACATTTTTGATTTGTTTGATTTAACGACCGGAATTTCTAAACTTGAGTTCAATTTTCTTTAAATGTTAAACAAATGAAAACAGATATATTTCTCAAAGAACGTATCAATTAACACTAAAAAAGAAACATATTTTGATTCATCTTTTTTCTTAACTTAAATAATTAAGAATTTAGTTTTTATTTAATTTCAAGAGGTTTGATTTCCCAGGATAAAGTATTTTCTAAATTATTTTTTCCTGTAAAGTTTCCTGTAATTACAGAGGTTAAATTAGATTTAGAAGAGGATACCAATGTTAAATATCTTTCGTCTATTAATCCTTTTCCGCTTGGATCAAAACCTCTCCAACCAGCACCTGGAATATATAACTCAGCCCAAGCATGTAAATCTAACTCAGCGGGCAACGGATCTTCAAAATGATAACCACTTACAAACCTACTTGGGATGCCAATAGACCTACAAGCTTCAACCATCAGCATTGCTAAATCTCTGCATGAACCTATACGCTCTCTAAGTGTTCTGCTAGCCGGCCATGCTGGACCTGTATGTCTTTTAGTATATTTAACCCTATCTTGAATTATCTCTATTAGTTGGTAGGTAAATGATAATGCGTTATTAATGCTTCCAGCTAAAGCTTCTTGGGCAAGTTCTACTGCAGATGGATCGTGTTGTCCATTTGGCATCCACCCTTCTAATGCTCCCTGTAAATCTCTATTAATAATGCTTCTACAAAAAGGTAATGTTAAATCTCTATTTTTAACCCCATCAATAATATTTGGATGTTTAATAGTTTCAACTTCGCTAATTGATTGAATAATTAAATTATCTGTTAATCCATTAAATCTGATTCTATTAATCTCTTCTCCGCTGGCAGCAAGTAATGGATAAATAATTTCTGGTTGTGGTGTTATTTTTAATTCAAAATTCTTTAGCTTTTGGAATCCATTTGATCTTGGCTTAATACATAATCTATGCTCGCCTAATTGAACAGGGTCTTCGTATTTATATTCAAGTTTGTGAATGTATTTAATTCTCATTTAAAAAGCTTTTAATTAATAAAATATTTTTCTTGAATGAGATCATTTAATTTATTTAAATCTATTTGCAATGAATCGATTGCTTCATGCAGACCATCATTAATTATATCTTCAATTCTGATATAACTCCACTTTGCTTTAAGCAAACCTCTCATACATTCTAATTCTGAAGGATTTTCAGTAGATGGAGAGGCATCTATTGTTTTAAGAGTATTGCTTATCCCATCAAGACAGTATCTTACTGATCTAGGGAAAATTGGATCAAGTAAAAGAAATCTCGCAACTGAATTAGGCTTTATAGAATTTTGTACTGCTTTCCTAAACATTTGATAAGCTCCAGCTGAACGTAAAAGTGTAATCCATTGCAGCTCATCAAGAACTCCTCCAAGTTCATCTAAGCTGGGTAGGAGTAAATAATATTTAACATCTAAAATTCTTGATGTTTTGTCAGCCCTTTCGATTAATCTTCCAAGAATGCTAAATCTCCAGGCAAGATCTTTGCTTAGAGTCGCATCTGTAATTCCATAAAAAAGCTGACATTCCCTCCTTATTTCACTTAATTGTTCTTGCCTTGGTTTATTCCATATTGCCTCTCCTTCTTGCATGTTCCAATATAAAATATTAATCTGTTCCCACATTTCTGTAGTCATAACATCTCTGATTTGTCTTGCATTTTCTCTTGCCATTTGAATGCAGGAAATTATGCTATTTGGGTTTAAACGATCTCTTATTAAAAAATTAATAACGTCATCAGGTTTTTTCTCTGGGAATCTTTTATCAAAAGATTCTCTGTCACTCGAAGCATCAATTAATGGGAGCCAAGGTTCAGCACTTCCTGGCGGACAATCCAATGACATTGCTTCACTTACTTCCACGAAACGAGATATGTTTTCCGCACGTTCTAAATAACGA
>CACARV010000004.1 GCA_902535025.1 uncultured Prochlorococcus sp. | reverse complement strand
ACTGTGCCTTCTGGTTGTTCATGTATCAGCCTGTTGCGTGGCTTCTGTCCAGCAAGATAGCATCTTTCTTCCTTTATGGAATAATTCCTAATAATTTTCTCTATTAGATTTTCTCCTTCACCAACAGAAATAACGGTACCTTTAGGAAGTAAATTTCCTAATTGTTCATAGAAAACACTAACAGCTCCACCTCCTAAAATTACCTTTACATTTTTATTATATTTTTGTGCTCTTTTCAATCCCATTTTAACCAAAGAAGTATTTCTATAAATCTCTCCATAATGAGATGCAATTAACTTTAATCCTCCCCATGAACCTCTTATTTTTTTAAAAATGTTTTTTGAATAGAAAACCTCAAAAGAGTTTTGTAAGGGATTACCACTTCTACCATCTACAGGTGCATAGATTTGAATATCTCTCCATGAGAAAATAATTAGATGAGGTCTAAACTGATCAATTTTTCTAGCTAAGTACTTAGAAACTTTTTTCGTTGGAATTATTGCTAAATCAATAAATTGTTGTTCTATGTTTGGGAAACATTTATGAATATGATCTGCCAGATAAATAGGTCCTATTGGGAAAATCGGATTACAGGGCAGTCTTACAGTTAGAACTTTTTCGTAGTTCTTTCTAACAAGGTTTTTTTTATTTAATTTTTCAAATTCTAAATTAAAATTCATGTTATGAAATTCTAATGAATTTATATTCATTAAGAATCTAACTATTTTATTACTAATTTGGAGAAATTTAAAATCTACAGAAATTTCTAATAAAATTTGACTTTTAAATGCCGATAATTGGAATCGAACCAATGACCTACTGTTTACGAGACAGTTGCTCTACCTCTGAGCTATATCGGCAACACTAAAATATTAATATTTTCATATAGACTTAATTTTATAGTTAAGGGAATTTATGTCAAAAATAGATCCTGAATTAAGAAAGAAATTATTAAAAGAGTCTAAGACTCCTTTCAATGGATTAAGGAGAGTTTTGTGGATAGCATTTAGTGGTTCTGCATTTTTAGGACTTTTAATAATGCTTTCTAAAATTGCAAGTGGCAGTGAATTACAGCAAAATAACCTTCTAATCCAACTAGTTGCTTGTATTTTATTTCCTTCTTTATTATTCTTCGATAAAAATAAAGATTAGTAAGTTGAATAAGAATTATTGAGTTAATGTCCTTTTTTTAGTTACAAATTTAAATGCCTCGATTATGTCCCCCTCAACCCAAGAAGAGAACTTATCACATCCAACTCCACACTCGAATCCAGTATTGACTTCCTTTACGTCATCTTTAGATCTTTTTAGGGAGTCTAAATTTCCTTCATAAATTACTTTATCTGATCTGGTAACTCTAAGTTGACAATTTCGTTGCAACTTACCAGTTTGTATATAACATCCTGCAATAGCTCCCTTACCTACTGCAAAAGTAGCCCTAACTTCTGCTTGCCCTAGAGATTCTTCCACTAGATCAGGCTCAAGAAGACCTTCCATTGCTAACTGGATATCTTCTAAAAGCTTGTAGATCACCTCATATTCTCTTATGTCAACATCATTAGCATCGGCTGCTCTTTTTGCCCCAGATGCTAATGTTGTATTAAAGCCAACTATGACTGATCCTGAAGCTGCTGCTAGATCAATATCTGTCTCAGTTATTTCTCCTGGTGCTGATAATAAAACTCTCACTTGAACTTCGTTTTTTGGAAGTTGTTCTAGTGATCCTAAAATTGCTTCAACACTACCTTGAACATCAGCTTTAAGGATTAAGTTTAACTCTTTTAGTTCGCCTTCATTAGCTTGAGTTGACAATGAAGATAAACTAACTCTCCGTGAAGCCATTTGTTGAGCTAATTTTGTTGCTCTAGCATCTGTAGCTCTTTCGCCAACAATAGATCTAGCAGTTTTTTCATCAGGGTAGACTTCAAATTCATCTCCTGCTGTTGGGACCTCACTAAATCCTAGAGCTTCGACTGGGAAAGAAGGACCTGCTTCTTTGATTCTACTGCCGTGCTCGTCAACCATTGCTCTAATTTTCCCAAGAACTGAACCTGCAGCTAAAACATCTCCAGATTTTAATGTACCATTTTGTACTAATAAAGTAGCTACGGGACCTTTTGCTTTATCTAAGTGGGCTTCAATTACTGTTCCTTTGGCTGCTCTGTCAGGGTTTGCTTGCAGGTCTTCAACTTCTGAAACTAACAAAATCATTTCAAGCAATTTATCAATATTTTGTTTCTTGATTGCGCTTACTGGTACCATTACAACATCTCCTCCCCAATCTTCAGAAATTAAATCCTTTTCTGATAATTCTTGCTTAACTCTTTCTGGAGAAGCACCTTCTTTGTCAATTTTATTTATTGCGACAACAATAGGTACCTTAGCTGCTCTTGCATGACTAATTGCTTCAAGTGTTTGAGGTCTGCAACCATCATCTGCCGCCACTACAAGAACAGCTACATCAGTAACTTTTGTCCCTCTTGCTCGCATTGCCGTGAAAGCTTCATGACCAGGGGTATCAAGAAAAGTTAGCTTTTTCTTTTTAGATTCATGCTCGAATTCAACTTGATAAGCTCCTATATGCTGAGTTATGCCTCCTGCTTCTCCAGAAGCTACTCTTGATTCTCTAATAGAATCTAAAAGGCTAGTCTTACCATGATCTACGTGTCCCATCACTGTTATTACAGGAGGCCTCTTGATAAGACTATTAATATCATCTGATTCAATCATATCTACTGTTTTCTCTGCAGCTTCTTGGATGTCATCCTGCAAAACAGGTACCCCAAATTCTTCGGCAACTGTCTCAATAGTAGCTAAATCAAGTGATTGAGTTACAGTTGCAGTTATCCCTTTAAAGAAAAGAGATTTGATTATTTCAGAACTTTCAAGACTTAATTTATCAGCTAATTCTTGAACTGTTAAATTATCTTCGGGAACTATTATCATCTCAGGTCTTACCTGTTTAGCTTCTTTAGCTGCCTTTAATTCCATTGCTCTTCTTTTTTGTCTTTGCCTGGTGGTCTCCTTTTTTTTCTTTTTAAATTGTTTTACAGTTTTTTGAGATTTAGATTCATCAGACTTTTCTTTTTTTGGACGTGCCAGACTTGCTGAAAGAATTGAGATTTTCTCACCTGAGTATCCACTTGTTTCAGATGTTAATGTGTCATCATTTTCACCTATGATATGAACTTTTTGTCTTTGCTTATGAGGATTTTTATTTCTTAAAGCCTCAAGTTTTGCACTATCGTCCCAATCTGACTTTCCTGATTTTTTTGAACTATTAGTAAATGATCTATGAGGCGGTTTTTTGGAATTAAGCGTCGAATTTGGATGATTAGTGGGAGTTTTAACTTTCTGTTTAGGTGTCTCAAGATTTTGTTTTTCGTTATTATTTTTACCTAATTTATTCTTCTCAGATGTATTAGCTCTGCCTATTTTATTTGGATCAGATGCATTGGTTTTTTGAAGTTGTAAAAAATCGTTGCGTGACACAGGTTTTCTTATGCCAGAGGAATTTTGACCATTAAATGTAGACCTGGGTTTACTAAACTGACCTTGCCCAGAAGCCCCGCCTTGTCTGAAATTGCTAATAGGTTTGCTAGGTGTTCCTGGTCTACTTGGATTTCCTTGTCTTCTGAAAGATCCAGTTTTTCCTTGAATTGGAGGTTTGTTTCTTAATCCAGGCTTATTAGATAAATTAGGTTTGTTGGGGGAATTTTGTTTATAAGAAATGTTTTGTTGATTATTTATATTTTGTTTATTTACACCACTCTTATTATCGACTCTTCTAATTGGAGCTCCTACTAGCTCAGGAGTATTAATTTTATTATTAAAGTTCTTTGAGTTACGTACAACCTTATTTTGATCAGATCTCTTAGTTGATGATTCCTTACTTTTTACGTTAAAATTGTTTTTTGTATATTCATTAGATTTATTTTTATTAATTAAATTTTTGGGCTTTTCTATTAGTTGAATAGGAGGTCTTGAGGGACTTTTGATAGGTGAGTTTGGATTAATTCGAGAAGATTTTTTATCTTGACTAAAATTTTGCGACTGTTTTGTATTTAAGTTTTGATTTTTTCGATCTGCTTGAGTATTTGTAGTAGATATAATTGTTGGTTTGTTGGGAATTTTCTGCTGGTTTGAAATTATTTTAGGATTCAGAGGTTTATTTATTGGTTTGCTCAATAAAGGCTTTTTGCTTGAGTTTTCTTTGAAGGACTTTCCTTGAATAGAAGAGATACTAAGAGATTCATCTTCTTTATTCCTTTCATCAGTTTCTTTATTATTAGGTAGTTTATTTACTGAAAGTATTTTTTCTCCGGGATTTTTTTTATTGATGAGATTTCTAATTTTTTTTGCATCCTCTGAACTAATTGAACTGCTATGACTTTTTACAGAAATTGAAAGTTTTTGAGCAGCATCCAATATATCCTTGTTTTCCAGATTCAAATCTCTGGAAAGTTCATAAACTCTGATTTTATCGCTGATAGTCATTTAATCTAATTTTACTCTTTTAGGATTTAAAAGAATTTAGTTTAATTATATTCCTTATTGGAATAGTAATCATAGCTTTCAATTTCTTTTTTAAAAATATCAAAAAAATCAGGTTCAAATATTGTTTTTAAAGCTTTTTGAAGCTTTTTTTTAATTTTTGCATCTGAATAACATTTTTCTGACTTGCAAATGTAAGCTGAACGCCCCATTCCCTTTTGAAACATTATGCCTTGCTTATGATCTTTGGTAATCTTAAAAAGATTTTCCCTTTCATATGTTTTTTTACATGAAATACAAAAGCGCATAATAGGGGATTTTCGTATCACCGTGTTCTCTCCTCCGAAGAGGTTATTTCATTATCTGAAGAAGAAATTACCTCGTAATTTTCTGCATAATCTTGTTCATCTTCAGGAAGAGGATAAAGCTCTCTTAATCTTGCATCTTCTGCGGCACGTTCAGCTTGCTCTGCCTCTAATCTCTGTTCAGCCTCTCGCTGAAGATTCTCTTCATCTTCCCTCTGAACTATTAGTTCAGCAACCGCTGCATCTTCTACTTCCTGATCATATTCATGTGAGTTTTTAACATCAATCTTCCAACCAGTTAATCTTGCTGCAAGTCGTACATTTTGGCCTTCTCTTCCTATTGCAAGACTCAATTGATCAGGGGGAACTAAAACGTGAGCGTGCTGTCCTTCTGGATCAACTAATCTTACTAGATCTACTTTGGCTGGACTTAAAGAATTTAAAATGTACTGTACAGGATCAGATGACCATTTGATTACATCAATCTTTTCTCCTCTTAATTCATTAACAACTTGTTGAATTCTTGCTCCTCTAGCTCCGATACAGGCGCCTACAGGATCAACTTCTTGTTCAATACTATCGACAGCTACTTTTGTTCTTGGACCCACTGCTCTTGAAGGAGGGTTCGCTTCTCTAGAAACAGCGACAATTTTAACTGTACCCTCTTGTATTTCAGGTACTTCATTTTCAAATAGGTAGACTACTAAACCAGCATTGGCTCTACTTACAAAAAGTTGTGGACCTTTACGCGCTACTTCACTCACTTCTTTCAAAAATACTTTAAACGTCGCGTTTGCTCTGTAATTATCATTTGGTAATTGATCTCTTTTAGGAAGTTCGGCCTCTACTTCAGGTCTGCCAATACCTGAACTGACTCCCATGATTACTGATTGTCTTTCAAATCTTATGACTCTTGCGGTTAAAACAGGGTCTTCTAAATCAGCAAATTCTTCTTGGATCATTTTTCTTTGTTGATCCCTTAATTTTTGGGCTAAAACTTGCTTTGTTGTAGAGGCAGCCATTCGACCAAAATCCTCTTTTTCTGGAGTTACGTCCAAAACAACTGTGTCACCAATTTGAGCATCATCAGTAACTTGTTTTACTTCTACAAGAGAAATTTGATGATCTTCGCTCTCCACCTCCTCTACAATAATTTTACTTGATAATATTCTGTAACCTTCTTCTTCTAAATCTAATCCAACATCAAAATTACTGAAATATTCTTCATCAAATGGATCTTCATTAACACCAATATAAAAAGTTCTTCTATATTTTTCGTATCCTTTTAGTAAGGCTTCGCGCAAGGCAATTTCTACAACATTGGGAGGTAACTTTTTTTCCTCACTAATGTCTTCAATAAGATTGTTCAAGCCGGGGAGAATAACTAATGCCATCTATGATGGGGAAATTGAATAATTGTTGAAAAAGATTAATCTTTAACTGTAGTAAGACTAATTTTTAGTACTTCATTAAAAGGGATTTTTTTAATTTTACCTTTTATGTTAATGGCTAAATAATCTTTAGTCTTTTCATAAAGTAAACCTTCCAAAAATTTAATTTTTGAATTCTTTCGGTTTAATTCAACATTAACTGGAAAACCCTTAAAAGTTTTGAAGTCTCTATCCGAGGTTAATTCATCACTGACACCTTGACTACTAATTTCTAACACATATGAACAATTAAAAAGATTTGAGTTCTCAATTTCTTGAGATACTGGATTATTAAATCGCGTACAATCTTCCAATGAAATATCTTCCCCATTCATTTTTTTTATCTTAATTTCTAAAATAATTGGAGTTTGATTGGTTTTAATATTTAAACTGCATATTTCAATATCCATTGCCTTTGCAACTCTTTGTAGAAGATTTTCAAATTTTTCTTTCTTTTCTTTAAGCAAAGATAAATATAGATAGCTTATTTAGAATTATTCTCACATATAATCAAGTTTTTTAAAAAAAATATTCCAAAAATTGTATTTTATGGATGTAAACAAAAAGACAACAATAATATATTTCTTCAATTAGATTTACGAAATATTTAAAAACTTTTAAAAATAATGAAATTATACAAGATTAGATTTATTGATTTAATCAAAATATTCATTGTTTTTTGTTTTTGTTTAATAAATTTTTCTCAAAATGCTGAGGTTTTAGCTTCAACCTCTTTGGATAATCACAATTTTGTTTCAGCTGCAGTTAAAAATGTTGGACCTGCGGTTGTAAAAATTGATACTGAGAGACTTGTTGAAAGGCAACAATTTGATCCAACTTTAATAGATCCTCTTTTAAGAGATTTATTGGGAGAGCCGGGGTTAATACCAGATAAGGAAAGAGGTCAAGGATCCGGTGTGATAATTAATGATACAGGTTTGATTCTAACTAATGCTCATGTAGTAGAAAGAGTAGATAATGTTTCGGTAACTTTGGCAGATGGAACAATTTCTGAAGGTAAAGTTCTTGGAACAGATGTAGTCACTGACCTGGCTTTAGTCAAAATTGAGGAATCTACATACCCAAACTACGCACCACTCGGGAATTCTGAAGATCTTGAGGTTGGAGACTGGGCAATAGCTCTGGGAACTCCTTATGGGCTAGAAAAAACTGTGACTTTAGGAATAGTTAGTAGTCTTCATAGGGATATTAATAGTTTAGGTTTTTCAGATAAAAGACTTGATCTTATTCAAACTGATGCAGCTATAAATCCAGGAAACTCCGGGGGACCTCTCATCAATTCTAGTGGTGAGGTCATAGGTATCAATACATTAGTGAGAAGCGGTCCCGGAGCTGGATTAGGTTTCGCAATACCTATCAACTTAGCAAAAACTGTTTCAGATCAGCTTCTTAAAAATGGGGAAGTGATTCATCCATATTTAGGCGTACAACTTATTTCTTTGAGTCCTAAAATTGCTAAAGAACACAATCAAGATCCTAATTCTCTAGTTCAATTACCTGAAAGAAATGGAGCATTGATTCAATCAGTCATACCTAATAGCCCTGCTGAAAAGGCTGGTTTAAGAAGGGGCGATTTGGTGATAGCTGCTGAAAATATTTCCATAAAAGAACCTAAAGCTTTACTGGATGAAGTAGAAAAGGCTCAAATAGGAAAAGTATTTCTTCTAAATGTTCTTAGAGATAATAAAGAGATAAAGATTAACATTAAACCAGAGCCTCTTCCGGGTTTGACATAAATCACCCATTGAAATTAAATAATCTATAAACAAAAAAAAGATTTTGGACTCACAAACTCAAATGAAGCAAGTAGTTGCTGATGCAGCTATCAAGGAAGTTGAAAGCGGCATGATACTCGGATTAGGATCTGGGTCAACTTCAGCGCTTATGATAAAAAGTCTTTCTAAAGAAATTAGTGCAGGAAAATTGAAAAAAATAAGAGGTGTTGCAACTTCTTTTCAATCAGAAGTTTTAGCGCTTGAACTTGGTATCCCTCTTATTGATTTAGCATCGGTTTCTAAAATTGATTTAGCCATTGACGGCGCGGATGAAGTTGATCCAAGATTTCAACTCATCAAAGGGGGAGGAGCGTGTCATGTAAGAGAGAAGTTAGTGGCATCTAAAGCTAATAAACTTTTAATTGTTGTAGATGAAACAAAAATGGTTCAAAATTTAAATTATTCTTTCCCTTTACCTGTAGAGGTTCTTCCAAACGCTTGGAAGCATGTACAGGATTTGATTTCTGAAATGAATGGTAGTTCTACTTTAAGAATGGCTACAAAAAAAGCTGGCCCTGTTGTTACTGATCAAGGCAATTTAATCTTAGATGTATTATTTAAAGATGGTATTAATAATCCCAAAAACATTGAGATGAGTATAAATAATATTCCTGGAGTACTAGAAAATGGTTTATTTGTTGATCTTACAGATAAAGTATTAGTTGGTAAGATCGAAAATGACATCCCTGTCGTTTATTCTCCCACCAAATCTGTTTAAACATTAAATCTTATTTGTACTGAATCAGCGTGACTATGTAATCCTTCACTTTTAGCAAGATTTATAATATCTAGAGAATTAACTTTTAAACTTTCTTCGTTAAATTCTATGATTGAAGTATTTTTCATAAAAGTTTCCACTCCTAATGAACCGCTAAATCTGGAATTTCCTGAGGTAGGTAATGTATGATTTGGTCCTGCCAAGTAATCCCCGACAGCTTCAGGCGTCCATTTACCTAAAAATATTGCACCTGCATTGTCAATACCTTCAAGAATTTTTTTTGGATCAAAAGTCGAAATTTCTAAGTGTTCTGGAGCAAAGTTATTACTGAGTTCAATACATGTGTCATAATCATCGCATATTACAATTAATCCCCAATTTTTTATTGATTGCATACAAATTTCTTTTCTCGGATGGTCATCTATCTTTTTATAAACTTCATCTAAAACTTCTTTAGCTTGGTTCTTTGATATTGTTAGAAGTATTGAAGAAGCCAAAGGATCGTGTTCTGCTTGAGCTAGTAAATCAGCCGCTATGTGTTTGCTTTGAGCTGTTTCATCAGCAATGATTAATATTTCACTTGGACCGGCTAATGAATCAATTCCTGTAGATCCATAAATTAATTTTTTAGCAGTGGTTACATAAATATTCCCTGGTCCGGAAATAACATCAACTTTATTTATCTGATTTGTGCCAAATGCTAAAGCACCAATTGCTTGAGCTCCTCCGATTCTAAAAACTTTCTTTACTCCGGATAAGTAAGCTGCAGCTAAAACAGTCTTGTTTATTAATCCTTGGCTGTTCCCAGGAGATACCATGATAATCTCCTCTACTCCTGCAACTTTTGCAGGTATTGCATTCATTAATACAGTACTTGGATAAGCTGCTCTACCTCCAGGTATATAAATTCCTGCTTTTTTTACTGGTCTCCATCTCCTTTGAACTGTATCTCCATGCTGACCTTTAATAGTAAAAGATGATGGGATTTCTTGTTCATGGAATTTTTTTATTCTTTCATGAGCTATCTCCAGTGAGCTTTTTAAATTGTTGTCAATTTCATCCCAGGCATTCTTTAAATCACTATGGCTTACTTGCATAGGATTAGGATTGAAACCATCAAATTTTTTTGTATATTTTTCTACTGCTATATCTCCAAAAGTTTTGACTTCTTGAAGGATTTCTTCGACGACTGCAGAAATATTATTATTGTTTTCTGAATTAGTTCGATAAGAAATTCTTTTTAATTCTTCAATAGCATTTTTTTTATTATCTATGATCTTCATATTTTTAATTTTTAAATTCCAAGTATAAGGATATTTTTCAATATCTAAATTATATATTATTGATTAGTAGTCGATTTGTTTGTTATGATAATAATCTTCTATAAAAATCAACTCTGTGGCAAATAACAAATCAGCAAAAAAGAGAATTCTAATTTCTGAAAGAAACCGTCTAATTAATAAATCATATAAATCTACAGTTAAAACGCTAACGAAAAAAACCATAGAAAATTGTGAAAAATATAAGAAAGAACCTAATCAAGATAATAAAAATCTTTTGCAAACTAGTCTTAATAATACTTACAGCTTAATAGATAAAGCAGTTAAAAAAAATGTGCTTCATAAGAATAATGGAGCTACAAAAAAGTCAAAAATTAATAAACTAGTAAAGTGCACTCTTGTTGCAGAAAAATAGAACCTAATTATGAGCGAAATTGAACTCATAGATTCTCACTGTCATTTAATATTCGAAAATTTTGAGAAAGATATTGAAGCTGTTATTTCAAGATTACGTTCAAGAGGGATAAAAAAATTAGTACATGCTTGTTGCGAATTTAAAGAAATACCTAAGTTAAAAAAAATATCTCATGAGTTTAATGAAATTTTTTATTCAGTAGGTTTGCACCCTCTCGAAGCAAAAAAATGGGAAAAAAATTCTAAATCTCTTTTAAGAAAATCAGCACAAGAAGATGTTAGAGTTGTAGCCATTGGAGAATTAGGTTTAGATTTTTTTAAAAGCGAGAATAAAAATCAACAAATCGAAGCTCTTATTCCACAAATGGAGTTAGCTTATGAACTAAATCTGCCTGTAATTATTCATTGCAGAGATGCGGCGAATGAAATGTTGAGAATTTGTCATGACCTTTCCGATAAAGGTAAATGCCCTAGAGGGGTTCTTCATTGTTGGACAGGAAATCCAAGTGAGATGAAACAATTCTTAGATCTTGGCTTTTATATCAGTTTTAGTGGCATAGTAACTTTTCCAAAGGCTCATATAATACAAGAGTGTGCAAAGATAGTGCCGAGAGATAAATATTTGATTGAAACTGACTCTCCCTTCTTAGCCCCTGTTCCCCATAGAGGTAAAAGAAACGAACCCGCCTTTGTTGAAAATGTGGCTAATTTTTTGGCAGATTTGCGATCTACTGAATTAATTCAAATTGCCCAAGAATCATCTAAGAATGCTGAAGAATTGTTTAAATTTGACTTGATAGTTTGACACTAAATCTGATAATATTAAAAATTACTTGAAATTTTCTTAATTTTTAGTTTTAACTCACCTAAAATTTGTTTTTACAAACTTTAAATTCAATTTTATAGTTTAAAATTATAAAATTTTGTTGAAATCGAGATTTTAAACTTGATTTCATATAAAAAAAAGTTAATCAACTAATTTAATAGTAAATTTAAAGTAAATAGTAAATTTCACATAATCGCGAGTTTTCTTGGATGAGCAGTAGCGCTTTACAGGTAGCAAAAACAGCTACTTATCTACCAGATTTAGTTGAAGTACAAAGAGCAAGCTTTAAATGGTTTTTGGAAAAGGGCTTAATAGAAGAACTACAGAATTTTTCTCCAATTTCTGATTACACAGGTAAATTAGAATTACACTTTATCGGAGAGGAGTACAGGTTAAAAAGGCCAAGACATGATGTCGAGGAAGCTAAAAGAAGAGACGCAACATTTGCCTCTCAAATGTATGTAACTTGTAGATTAATTAATAAAGAGACTGGAGAAATTAAAGAACAAGAAGTTTTTATTGGAGAATTACCATTAATGACTGAAAGAGGAACTTTCATCATTAATGGTGCAGAGAGAGTAATAGTAAATCAGATTGTTCGAAGTCCAGGAGTTTATTTTAAGGATGAACAGGATAAGAATGGTCGAAGAACTTACAATGCGAGCGTTATCCCTAATAGGGGCGCATGGCTAAAATTCGAAACTGACAAAAATAATTTACTTTACGTAAGGGTTGATAAAACTAGAAAAATTAACGCTCATGTTCTTATGAGAGCTATGGGCCTTTCAGATAATGATGTCGTTGATAAATTAAGACATCCAGAATTTTATCAGTCTTCAATAGACTCAGCCAATGACGAGGGTATAAATTCAGAAGATCAGGCTCTATTAGAGCTTTATAAAAAGCTACGTCCAGGAGAACCACCCTCTGTTTCTGGAGGACAACAGTTATTACATAGTAGGTTTTTTGATCCAAAAAGATATGATTTGGGCCGCGTTGGTAGGTATAAAATCAATAAAAAATTGAGGCTTACAGTCCCAGATGATGTAAGAACACTTACTCATGAAGATGTCCTTTCTACTATTGATTACCTCATAAATTTAGAATTAGATATCGGTGGTGCAAGTTTAGACGACATAGACCACCTTGGTAATCGAAGGGTTAGATCTGTTGGAGAACTTCTTCAAAATCAAGTAAGAGTGGGTCTCAACCGCTTGGAAAGGATTATAAAAGAGAGAATGACAGTTGGAGAAACAGATTCTCTTACTCCCGCTCAATTAGTTAACCCTAAACCTTTAGTTGCTGCTATAAAAGAGTTTTTTGGCTCAAGTCAATTAAGTCAATTCATGGATCAAACTAACCCTTTGGCAGAATTAACACATAAGAGAAGAATATCAGCCCTAGGTCCTGGTGGTTTAACAAGAGAGAGAGCTGGCTTTGCAGTAAGAGATATTCATCCTTCACATTATGGAAGATTATGTCCTATTGAGACTCCCGAAGGCCCCAATGCGGGACTTATAAATTCTCTAGCAACTCATGCCAGAGTTAATGAATATGGATTTATTGAAACTCCTTTTTGGGAAGTTACTAACGGTAAGGTTAATAAGGAAGGTAACCCGGTGTATCTTTCTGCTGATCTAGAAGATGAGTGTAGGGTGGCTCCTGGAGATGTGGCAACTGACAAAGATGGAAACATACTATCAAATTTAATACCTGTAAGATATAGACAAGATTTTGAAAAGGTACCTCCTCATCAAGTTGATTATGTCCAACTATCCCCTGTGCAAGTTATTTCAGTTGCTACTTCACTAATTCCTTTTTTGGAACATGATGATGCAAATAGAGCACTAATGGGATCCAATATGCAACGCCAAGCAGTTCCTTTGCTTAGGCCTGAACGCCCCTTGGTTGGTACAGGGTTGGAATCTCAAGTTGCCAGAGATTCTGGGATGGTTCCAATAACAAAAGTAAATGGTACCGTATCTTATGTAGATGCTAATGAAATTATTGTTAAAGATGAAGGTGGAAACGAACATTTTCATTATCTACAAAAATATCAAAGATCAAACCAAGACACTTGTCTAAATCAAAGACCCATAGTAAAGATTGGTGATCAAGTTATATCTGGACAAGTTTTAGCAGATGGATCTGCATGTGAAGGAGGAGAAATAGCATTAGGTCAGAATGTGTTAATTGCTTATATGCCATGGGAGGGTTACAACTACGAAGATGCAATTCTTGTCAGCGAGAGAATGGTTACTGATGACTTATATACATCAGTACATATTGAGAAATATGAAATTGAGGCTAGACAAACAAAGTTAGGCCCTGAAGAGATTACAAGAGAAATTCCCAATATCTCTGAAGAAAGTTTGAATAATCTTGATGAAATGGGAATTATCAGGATCGGCGCCTTCGTTGAAAGTGGTGATATTCTTGTCGGGAAAGTTACTCCCAAAGGGGAATCAGATCAACCACCCGAAGAAAAACTCTTGAGAGCTATTTTCGGAGAAAAAGCTAGAGATGTTAGAGACAATTCTCTTAGGGTTCCTAAAACAGAAAAAGGTAGAGTTTTGGATGTTCGAATTTACACTAGAGAACAGGGAGATGAGTTGCCTCCAGGTGCAAATATGGTTGTTAGAGTTTATGTAGCCCAGAGGAGAAAAATTCAGGTAGGAGATAAAATGGCTGGCAGGCATGGTAATAAAGGAATTATTAGCAGAATCTTGCCAAGAGAAGATATGCCTTATTTACCTGATGGTACACCTGTAGATATAGTCCTTAATCCTTTAGGAGTTCCAAGTAGGATGAACGTCGGTCAGGTTTTTGAGTTATTGATGGGTTGGGCTGCCTCAAATTTAAATTGTAGGGTTAAAGTTGTACCATTTGATGAAATGTATGGGCCTGAAAAATCACATCAGACTGTTCAAGCATTTCTAGAGGAAGCTTCAAAACAGCCAGGTAAGGCTTGGGTATACAACTCTGAAGATCCAGGTAAGTTATTGCTAAAAGATGGTAGAACAGGTGAACCATTTGATCAACCAGTAGCGGTTGGATATTCTCATTTTCTTAAGTTGGTCCATTTAGTTGATGATAAAATTCATGCTCGATCTACCGGTCCTTACTCCTTAGTTACACAACAACCATTGGGCGGTAAAGCACAACAAGGTGGTCAAAGACTTGGTGAAATGGAAGTATGGGCTCTAGAAGCTTATGGAGCAGCTTATACTCTCCAAGAACTATTAACAGTTAAATCTGATGATATGCAGGGAAGAAATGAAGCACTTAATGCAATTGTAAAAGGTAAACCGATTCCTAGGCCAGGTACTCCTGAGTCATTTAAAGTACTTATGAGAGAATTGCAATCTCTTGGCTTAGATATTGGGGTCTATACAGATGAAGGCAAAGAAGTCGATTTAATGCAAGACATAAATCCAAGGAGAAATACCCCGTCTAGACCGACTTATGAATCGCTAGGAACCTCAGAATATGAGGAAGATTAAATATTCAATCAAGAACTTCAAATTTTAAAATTTTCCAAAAAATGACAAACAGCAACTTAAGAACTGAAAATCACTTTGATTACGTCAAAATTTCAATTGCCTCTCCTCAAAGAATAATGGACTGGGGTCAAAGGACATTACCTAATGGACAAGTAGTTGGTGAAGTTACAAAGCCTGAAACTATAAATTACAGAACACTGAAACCTGAAATGGATGGTTTGTTTTGCGAAAAGATTTTTGGCCCATCTAAAGATTGGGAATGCCATTGTGGAAAGTATAAAAGGGTTAGACATAGAGGAATTGTTTGCGAGAGATGTGGAGTTGAGGTAACTGAAAGTAGAGTAAGAAGGCATAGGATGGGCTATATTAAACTTGCTGCTCCAGTTTCCCACGTTTGGTATTTAAAAGGTATACCAAGCTACGTTGCAATCCTCTTGGATATTCCATTAAGAGATGTAGAACAAATAGTTTATTTTAATTGTTATGTTGTTTTAGATCCTGGTGATCATCAAGAACTCAAATATAAGCAATTACTAACTGAAGATGAATGGCTAGAAATAGAAGATGAAATATATGCCGAGGACTCAACCATCGAAAATGAGCCTTTTGTAGGTATAGGTGCTGAGGCACTTAAACAACTACTTGAGGACCTAGATTTAGATAAGGTTGCTGAAGAACTAAGAGAAGAAATTACCAATAGTAAGGGCCAAAAAAGGGCAAAACTAATAAAAAGGATAAGAGTTATTGACAATTTTATTGCAACTAATGCAAAGCCAGAATGGATGGTATTAGATGCAATTCCAGTTATACCTCCGGATCTTAGACCTATGGTTCAGCTTGATGGAGGAAGATTTGCAACATCTGATTTAAATGATCTTTATCGAAGAGTTATAAATAGAAATAATAGATTAGCTAGACTCCAAGAAATTTTAGCTCCTGAAATCATAGTAAGAAATGAAAAAAGAATGCTCCAAGAAGCAGTTGATGCTCTCATAGATAATGGTAGGAGGGGAAGGACTGTCGTTGGAGCAAACAATAGAGCTCTAAAGTCTCTTAGTGATATTATCGAAGGAAAACAAGGAAGATTTAGACAGAATCTTCTTGGAAAGCGTGTTGATTATTCAGGAAGATCAGTTATAGTCGTAGGTCCTAAATTAAAAATGCATCAGTGCGGCCTGCCTAAGGAGATGGCTATTGAGCTCTTCCAACCGTTTGTAATCCATAGGTTAATACGTCAAAATATTGTCAACAATATAAAAGCAGCAAAAAAACTAATACAAAAAGCTGATGATGAAGTTATGCAAGTACTTCAAGAAGTTATAGAAGGTCATCCAATTCTTTTGAATAGAGCACCAACTTTGCATCGTTTAGGAATTCAGGCGTTTGAACCAAAATTAGTAGGGGGTAGAGCAATTCAACTTCATCCTCTAGTTTGCCCTGCATTTAATGCTGATTTTGATGGAGATCAGATGGCAGTTCATGTCCCTTTAGCTTTAGAAGCACAAACTGAAGCAAGAATGCTGATGTTAGCTAGTAATAATATTCTCTCTCCTGCTACAGGGGAACCTATCGTAACTCCGTCTCAAGATATGGTTCTAGGATCCTATTATCTGACTGCATTGCAGCCAAATTATACAAAACCAGATTTTGGAGAGCAAAACACTACTTTTGCTTCATTAGAGGATGTAATTTTTGCCTTTGAAGATAAAAGGCTTAACTTACATGAATGGGTTTGGGTTAGATTTAATGGTGAAGTTGAAGACGAAGATGAATTGAGTAATCCGCAAAAAACTGAGGAACTTGTAGATGGTTCAAGATTAGAAATCTGGAATTTAAGAAGAGATAGATTTGACTCCCAGGATAACCTAATTAGTAGGTTTATTTTGACAACGGTTGGGAGAGTAGTAATGAACCATACCATCATTGAATCCGTTTCTAAAACGTAATCTTTAAAATTATTTCTATTCATTCAAAAAAAAATTAAAAATCATGACATCATCTAAACAAAAAAAACCTTCCAGAATTCGCAAAACTACAAAAAACTCTAAAAAGAATAATCAAGTTTTGATGCCTTCTTTAGCTAAAACACCTCCATCATTTAAGAATAAAGTGGTTGATAAGAAAGCTTTAAAAAATTTGGTTTCTTGGGCTCATAAAACGCACGGAACAGCTACGACTGCGGCGATGGCTGATAATCTAAAAGATTTAGGATTCAAGTATGCGACTCAAGCTGCTGTTTCAATCTCAGTGGATGATTTAAAAGTTCCTGAAGCTAAGCAAGATTTGATAGGACAAGCAGAGGAGCAAATTTCAGCAACAGAGGAATGCTATAGACTTGGAGAAATTACAGAAGTTGAGAGACATACAAAAGTTATTGACACTTGGACAGAAACTAATGAAAGGTTAGTTGATGCGGTTAAAAATAATTTCAATCAAAATGATCCTCTTAATTCTGTTTGGATGATGGCTAACTCAGGAGCAAGGGGTAACATGTCACAGGTAAGACAGCTTGTGGGTATGAGAGGATTAATGGCTAATCCTCAAGGAGAGATTATCGATTTACCAATTAGAACAAATTTTAGAGAGGGACTGACTGTTACTGAATATGTGATTTCATCTTATGGCGCGAGGAAAGGATTAGTAGATACTGCTCTAAGAACTGCTGATTCCGGCTATTTGACTAGAAGATTAGTTGATGTGGCTCAAGATGTAATTGTCAGGGAAGAAGATTGTGGAACTGAACGTTCAATAGTAGTTGAAGCTGAAGATGGTAAATTTGGGACAAGGCTTCTAGGAAGACTTACCGCTGAGGATATTTTGGATTCTGAAGATAACTTAATCATCTCCAAAAATACTGCAATCGACCCTTCATTAACGAAAAAAGTTGAGCAATCATCAATTTCAAACGTAAAAATAAGATCCCCTCTAACTTGCGAAGCGAATAGATCGGTTTGCAGAAGGTGCTATGGATGGGCTTTGGCTCATAATCATCTAGTTGATTTGGGTGAAGCAGTAGGAATTATTGCCGCTCAATCGATTGGAGAACCAGGAACTCAATTGACAATGAGAACTTTTCATACTGGAGGAGTATCAACTGCTGAAAGTGGAGTAGTCAGATCCAAAATATCTGGAAAAGTTGAATTTAGTTCAAAAGCAAAAGTTAGAGGTTATAGAACTCCTCACGGTGTAGAAGCTAAACAAGCAGAAGTCGATTTCATATTAAAGATTGTTCCCTTTGGAAGTAATTCTAGTAAACCACAAAAAATTGAGGTTTCTAGTGGATCACTTTTATTTGTAGATGATGGTGAAGAAATTAACTCTGACATAACTGTTGCTCAAATTACTGCTGGGGCTGTTAAAAAAAGTGTTGAAAAAGCAACTAAGGATGTGATTTGTGATTTAGCTGGTCAAGTAAGGTACGACAAGGTTATTCAACCAAAAGAGGTTACTGATAGGCAGGGTAACATTACCCTAAAAGCACAAAGATTGGGCAGATTGTGGGTATTAGCTGGGGATGTGTATAACCTACCTCCTAATGCAAGACCGGTTATTTCATCTGGAACGTCCGTTAAGGAAGGAACTGTTTTAGCAGAGGCAAGTCAATCTAGTGAGTTCGGTGGAGAAATTCGATTACGAGAATCCATAGGGGATTCAAGGGAAGTCCAGATTGTTACTACTTCAATGTCATTAAGCAATTTTAAATTAATTGAAGAATCTACACATTCAGGCCAAATATATTCTTTGGAATCTACTGATGGCGTCTCTTATCGCTTAAATACTTCTCCTGGAAGTAAAATTAGCAGCGGTGAGATAATAGCTGATTTGGCTGATGAAAAGTTCCGAACAAAAACTGGCGGATTAGTAAAATATTCACCAGGTTTAAGTGTCAAAAAAGCTAGATCATCTAAAAATGGTTTTGAAGTTAGTCAAGGTGGCACTCTGCTCTGGATTCCTCAAGAGACTCATGAAATAAATAAGGATATATCTTTGCTTATGACTGAAGATATGAAATGGATCGAGGCAGGAACAGAAGTTGTAAAAGATATTTTTAGTCAAACTTCAGGGATTGTCACGGTTACTCAGAAAAACGATATTCTCCGTGAAATAACAGTCAGAAATGGTACTTTCCATGAATGTGATGACGAAGAAGTTCTGAATCAATTTACTGAGGAAGGAAGAATAGTTAACCCAGGTGAAAAGATTTTAGATGGTGTAGATAATACAGAAATTCTCTTTGTACAAAAATTAGAAACTCCCAAATCTAGAGGATTATTATTAAGAACCGTAGAGGAATTTACAATTCCTGACCAAGCTGAATTACCTGAATTGTCTCATGTTAAGCAGGACAAAGGCCCCCATTTAGGATTAAAAGCTATTCAAAGGCTCACTTATAAAGATGGTGAATTAATAAAATCAGTAGAAGGAGTAGAACTTTTAAGAACTCATTTATGTTTGGAAAGTTTTGATGCTACCCCTCAAATGACTATTGATGTCGAATCAGTTCAAGATAAAAAAGATGCTTCAATTAATAGATTAAATTTGGTTATATTAGAGTCTATTCTTGTAAGGAGAGATACTATATCTGACTCTAGTCATGGTTCAACACATACAGAATTGCAAGTAAATAATGAACAAATAGTTAAATCAGGGGATGTGATAGCTACTACTCAAATTCTTTGCAAAGAAAAGGGGATAGTTCAATTGCCAAATGTTTCTGAAGATGAGCCAATAAGAAGATTAATAGTTGAAAGAGAGCAAGATAAAATTACAATTGAAATTAGTAAAAAAGCTACCGTTAAAGTAGGTGACCGTGTAGTTGATGGAGATAATATTAGTCAATCTGAGATATCTACTTCTTGTGGAGAAATTGAAAAAATTTCTAGTAGTTCCATAACCTTAAGACTTGGTAGGCCGTATATGGTTTCTCCCGATTCTGTCTTACATGTTAAAGATGGAGATTTAGTTCTTAGAGGTGATGGTTTGGCTTTACTTGTTTTTGAGAGACAGAAAACAGGAGATATTGTTCAAGGATTGCCTCGAATTGAAGAGTTATTAGAAGCCAGAAGACCTAGAGATTCTGCAATTTTATGCAAAAAATCTGGAATTGTTCAGATAAAAAATGGGAATGATGAAGAATCAATTACATTATCTGTAATTGAAAAAGATGATGTAATTAATGAATATCAACTTTTATTAGGGAAGAATATTATGGTAAGTGATGGTCAGCAAGTTGAAGGTGGTGAGATACTAACTGATGGTCCTATAAATCCGCATGAATTACTTGAATGTTATTTTGCCGATTTAAAAGATCAAAAACCTCTTATTGATGCAGCTCGAGAATCCATATCAAAACTTCAAAGAAGTTTGGTAAGTGAAGTTCAAAATGTATATAAGTCGCAAGGTGTTGCTATTGATGATAAACATATTGAGGTAATTGTTAGACAAATGACAAGTAAAGTACGTGTAGAAGACGCTGGAGATACCACTCTCTTACCAGGTGAACTTATAGAATTAAGACAAGTAGAAGATACGAATCAAGCGATGGCAATTACTGGAGGAGCACCAGCAGAATTTACTCCAGTATTGTTGGGTATAACAAAAGCTTCTCTTAATACGGATAGCTTTATATCAGCAGCTTCTTTCCAAGAAACAACTAGGGTTCTAACTGAAGCAGCAATAGAAGGCAAATCTGACTGGTTGAGAGGTTTAAAAGAAAATGTCATTATTGGTAGATTAATACCTGCTGGTACTGGATTTAGCGGATTCGTAGAGGAATTAGCGTCTGAGGCGGGTCCACATCCAGATATCCTTGCTGAAGAATCTGGCGGTTATAGAAGGGCGCAAAATTTGAGGCCAGATTACACCGTTGATATGCCACAATCACCTTCTGTAAGTTCTACTGCGATACTTGATGATCCTAGCGATGAAGATTTAGAGACTACACGCAACAGACACGGAATTGATCCTACTTCAAGTAATTTTGCTGCCTTTGCTAGACCTAATGCAGAAAATCAATTTTCTGAAGAACAATTACCAGATCCAGCTGCTCTAGAAGGTTTACAAGAAGAAGGCCTTCTATCTGATGAATAAATGTCATCTATTATAATTTTTAATTACTAGAATAATTTTTTAACTTTCAAGAGATGATTAAGCCAGAGATTGTCCCGAAAAGAAAATTACCTCGTTATGGATTTCATTTATATAATGAAAGACTGAACGGAAGAATGGCAATGATAGGATTTATTGCTTTAATTCTCACAGAATTCTTTCTAAAACATGGTTTGCTGTTATGGTAAAAATAATTTTTTAACTAAAGACTAAATAATTTGAAAGATCTTCTTGGAAGTAGTATTAAAGATTTAGAAAATGTAGCTTTAGATTGTGGTCAGGCTGCCTTTAGAGGTCGCCAAATATACAATTGGATTTACAACTATAGAAATAAGAATAAAAATATTGATCAAATAGAAGTCTTACCTTTAGATTTCAGAAAAAAGTTAAAAGATAATGGTTTTAAAGTAAGCGAACTTTGTTTTCAAGAAAAAAAATTTGCTAATGACGGCACTCTAAAGTTATTGCTTTCTACTGGGGACAAAGAAAGTATTGAGTGCGTTGGTATACCAACTGAAAAAAGACTAACTGCATGTCTTTCTAGTCAAGTTGGATGCCCAATGGACTGTAAATTTTGCGCAACTGGTAAGGAGGGTTTGAAGAGATCTTTAAAAGCAAGTGAGATACTAGATCAGATTTTATTTATTGAAAATGCAATGAATAGAAAAGTTACTAATATTGTTTTTATGGGTATGGGCGAACCTTTATTGAATATTGATGATTTACTTTTGTCAATTAGATCTATTAATGAGGATTTTCAGATTAGTCAGAGAAAGATAACAGTGAGCACTGTAGCTATACCAAAAATGATAGATAGATTGTCAGCAAATTCTTTTAAAGTTTTAGGCAATTGTCAATTTACATTAGCAATTAGTCTACATGCTTCGAACCAGAAAACTAGAGAAATGATAATACCTAGTGCAAAAAACTACGATATAAATAATATAATTGAAGACTGTAAGAAATTCGTAAGAGATACTGGTCGAAGGGTAAGTTTTGAATATTTAATGCTTAACGGGGTTAATGATAAATTAGAACATGCAAATGAATTGAGTAATTTACTAAAAGGGTTTCAATGCCACGTAAATTTAATAAATTACAATCAGATTGATGGGGTTGCATTTAAACGAGCCTCGTTAAAAAATCTTCAATTATTTCAATCTAGACTTGTAAATAATGGCATAGCTGTTAGCTTGCGAAAAAGCAGAGGTTTAGATAAAAATGCTGCATGTGGTCAGCTAAGACAAAATGCAAGATATAAATAATCTTATTTAAGAAAATTTTTTAAAAGTGAATTTAAAAGGTTATTATTGTGTTAATTGATCTTGAATCTTTGGGTTTTATTAAGACAAAAATTTTACCTTTCGCTATAGTTGCACTGTTTGGGATTGCTTTCTTTGCAGTTAGTGCAAGAATTTGGTTGCCAGGAGATATGATGTCGCCTGCCCCTATGAATTAATATTTTGTTGGTTTAAAAATGACAAAAAATAATGATCCTAAAAAAGAAAGCTTAGCTGAAATTGCAGTCGATCCTGATATTTTGGCAAGAGAATTGGCTTTAGAGATTGAAATAGATCCTTTAGAACAAATTGATGAAGATGCTTTTTCAAAAGGTTTAAACATAACTCAAGAGTGCAACGAAGCATTAAAAATGTTAAGAGGTAATAGAGAAGAGAGAATACAGGGCTTAAGAGTATTTTGTGAATATAGAGATCAAAGATCTTTCCCCTTTTTGTTACCTTTACTTGATCAACCTTGTCCAGTGGAGAGAATGAGTGTTGTGTATGCTTTAGGGCGTAATCCATGCCCTAGCGCAGTCCAGAAACTTGTCAGCCTTCTTGAAAGTGACGATAATGCTTATGTCAGAAGAGCGACAGCATGGAGCTTAGCTAATTATGATAACCAAATTGTTTTAAAGCCATTAATAAATGCTTTGAAGAATGATGTTGCTGCAGTAAGGTTATGGTCATCTAGCTCCTTAGCTGAAATTGGAAATGTTTCTTTGGAAAATGCTCAATTAGCAGCAGAACAGCTTTTAATAAGTTTAAAGATTGATAATGAATCAGGTGTGAGAAGTAATTGCATTTGGTCATTGTGTAGGTTGTACGAAAAATTAAATAATACATTTCAAGAGAGTTTCGTTGATGAATGTACTAGGATAGCTCTATTCGATAAGGAACCATCAGTTATGGAAGAAGCAAAAACTGCATTAGATTCAATGGGGATGCAAGGTTTTTATAATTAAATATTAAAATTTGAATAGTAATCTACTGTAGGATTAATTTATTAGTTATTCAATATAAAAATTAAAATTAATTAACTTGTACCAACTGAAACAAAAAATTTTCGTTATCCTGTATAAAATAAAAGTCCTTAGTACTTGAATTTAATGCCTCAGAAAACATTAAGATTCAAAATTCATCAAGATGGAAGAGTTGAAGAGACCGTTGAGGGATTTGCGGGTAATTCATGTAATGAAGCTACAAAAAGTCTCGAAGACACTCTCGGTAAAGTAATGGTTAAGAATAAAACTTCTGATGCTTTTATTTCTAATCAAAATGAAAATTTAAAACAATCCAACACAGAATCTAATGTCACATTTTAGTACTATAAAAACTCAGCTCAAAGAAGCAGAACCACTAATAAAGGCTTTAAGTAGTCTTGGTTATATTATTAATCAAGAAGAAAAGTTTATTAAAGGTTATAGAGGTAAGTTCACAGCTGTGGATATAAGTATGAATTTATCTAATAATACAAAAGTTGGATTTAAATGGGACGATAGTTCAAGTGCGTATGAATTGGTAACTGATCTTGATCTTTGGAAATTTGAACTCCCAGTAGAAAGATTTATTTCTAAAGTTACTCAAATGTATGCTTATCAAACAATTATTTCCAAAACAAAAGAGGATGGTTATCAAATTATGGAACAAAAAAATAAAAATGACGGTTCTATAGAATTAGTTTTAACCAAGTGGGATAACTAATATCAGAATATGGATTTTACCAATCCATTTGATAATGTTGAAGAAAATATAGATATTACAGGCCGTGAGCTTGTTTTGGGGGGTCAGTTAGTTGAAAAAGCTGTTTGGGTTGATGAGTCAAAATGTATTGGTTGTCAATATTGTGTACATGTCGCTTCTAACACTTTTACGGTAGATGAATTTCATGGTAGGAGCAGAGCTATGAGACAAGATGGAGACAGTATTGATGTTATACAAGAAGCAATAGATACCTGCCCTGTTGATTGCATTCACTGGGTCAAATTTGAAGAATTGGATGATTTAGAAAAAAGTCTTGATAGGGATATGTTCCAATCATTTGGAAAACCCCCAAGAATGAATAAGCATTAATTTCTCATAGATGCAATACCGTAGATTTGGACGGACTAATTTAAAGATTCCTGTTTTATCTTTGGGCAGCATGAGATTTCAAAAAAGTTGGGATCAATTAGATTTTTCTGAGATTTCAAATCAAGAGCAAAATAAAGTCGAAAAAATATTAAATTTGGCCAATCAATATGGTTTAAATCATGTAGAAACTGCTAAGTATTATGGAACTTCTGAGGTGCAATTAGGAATGGGTTTTAAAAATACTAAAAGAATACCAAAAATTATACAAACAAAGATTCCTCCAAATAGTGATCCAGAACTTTTTGAGGCAGATGTTATGAAGAGTATTGAAAAATTGAAAGTCAAAAAAATTGATTTACTAGCAATCCATGGTATTAATACAAATGATCATTTACATCAGGCTGTTAGACCTGGAGGTTGCATTGACATTTTGACTAATTTGCAAAAAGAGAATTTAATTGGATCTATCGGATTTTCGACGCACGGAAAATCTTCCCTTATTGAGAAGGCCATATCAACAAACTTATTTGATTATGTAAATTTGCACTGGTATTTCATCAATCAAGATAATACAAATGTTATCAACTTAGCAAACAAGCATGATCTTGGTGTTTTCATTATAAGTCCTACTGATAAAGGGGGACATCTTCATACCCCCTCAGCAAAAATGCTTGAACTTTGTAAGCCGCTTCATCCTATAGTTTTTAATGATCTTTTTTGCTTGAGGAATAAAAAAGTCCATACTCTTAGTGTTGGTATTGAAAAAGAGGAAGATTTTGATCTGCATTTACAAGCGGTTTCTTTGTTATCAGAATCTGAGAAGTATGTTCCAAAGATAATAAAAAAATTAAGGCAAGAATCAATAAATACTTTAGGTTTAGAGTGGCATCAAAATTGGAATATTAATTTACCCAGTTGGGAATATACTCCTGGAAATATTAATATTCCAATTTTGCTTTGGCTTTCTAATTTAATAGATTGGTTGGATTTGGAGGGATTCGCTAAAGCTAGATATCAACTGCTTGGTAATGGAAGTCACTGGTTTCCAGGGCGTAATGCCAATTTACTTGATGTGGATGTTTCTGAAGGACAATTGATTAAAGTTTTAGAGGGCCATATAAATCCAAAAAAAGTAATAAAAAAATTGAGAACTTTAAAAGAAAAATTTGGAGATAATGTCTCAAAAAGATTATCAAAAGAATAATCTCATAATGGATTTTTCTCCGGTTTGCCAATTTTTCTAGGATAAATTAAAGGACATAAATTTTTTGGTTGAATAAGAATAATATTTCGAGTGCCTTTACTTCTAGGTAACAAGATCTCTTTTTTTTCTATAACTTTTCCTTCTAAAATTTCTAAAGTTTTATCCAGCGTTTTACTTGCTTCATAAGTCCATTTGCCACAATATAAAACTCCTAATCCTTCTTTTTTTAGCATTGGTAGTATGTATTCTGAAACTGTTGATGGATTACTTACCGCTCTAGTGGTGGCTATATTGAAGCTATTTCTCATTGATGATTTATGGGCCAAGTTTTCAATGCGATCATTTATTACATGAATATTGTTCTGAAAATTTATCTTTTTAATTAAGCTTTTTAATGCATCTGTTTTCTTCTTGGAAGAATCAATCAGATATATTTCTGAAGTAGGGTGAGTTATTGCGTAAGCTAAACCGGGGAAGCCGCAGCCAGATCCTATATCTAAAAATTTTTTATTATCAAAATTAATATTCTGGAAAATTTTAAATGGCCAAATGCTATCAAAAACTTGTGATATCCAATAATCATCACCAGAAATTAATCTTGTTAAATTGGTTTTATGATTCAATTCTTCAATTTTAATTTTCAATTCCTGGAACATAATTATTTCCTCTTCAGTTATTAATCTAGAAACTACTTCTGGAATATTTTGTTTTTTCATTTCGTTATAAATATAAATTTTTAACATTCATTAAATACATTCTATTTAGTAAAAATTTATTAGAATAAAACCATTAATAAAAAATTATTTTGAAAGGTGAAATTTCCTATTACAAAATTTTAGGTGTAAATGAAAATGCTTCAAATCATGAATTAAGAAAGGCATTTTGTAAACTTTCTATTGAGTTACATCCTGATACAACTTCTCTAGACATAGACGATGCTAAAAGTAAATTTCAAGAAGTTTTAGAAGCTTATGAAAATTTAAATAATAGTAATTTGAGGAAAATTTATGATAATAAACTTAAGGAAAAAGCTAGAATTAAAAAAAATATTAATGTTTTAAATAACTTTATAGTAAATTCAAATAATCAAAGTTTAATAGAGAATAGAAGACCTTTTTCAAATGGAGAATTGTTTTCGTTATTTCTTTTAATTTTGATCATTGCTATTAGTTTGATCTGTTCAATTTTATTTGCTTCTTTTAATGGCAAAGAACTAGACACAATACCTATCTGGCTAACAAAATGATTCTTTAATAAAGTCTGTGAATCAAGCTAAAAAACCAATAAATCAATGTTCACTTCAATCATTAGAATTATGGCTAACTGATTTAGGTGCTGTAAAAGATATTAATAATCCATCTAAATGGTATTTGTTACTTTCTAAATGTAATGCAACTATTATTTTTGAACAAGAAGATTTAAAGGTTATCTGGGAAAGTGAAGGTCAAGAAACTAAAAGACTTTTTTCATATTATGTTAATAGAGAAGATGTGGAAAATGCCATAATGCAGGGACCTTAAATTTAATTTACAGATTTTCTAAAATTTGCCTTATTATCCAGTAACTTTTTCCTAATTGATCATCGGTTATACAAAGAGGTGGCAAGAGGTAAATAACATTCCCGAGGGGTCTAATAAATAAACCTTTTTGAATCGCTAAATTCTTTATTTCTTTCCCTATATTGTTAAAATAGCCCTTTTTGTTCCCAATCTCCAAATCGAAAGCAGCAATGGTGCCAGAGACTCTAATCTTTTTTATATAGGGTAACTTTTTAAATTTAACTAAATGAGATAAATGTTTTTCTTCAAATGAAAGGTATTTTTGCGGTTCTTTTTCTAATAAATCAAGGCTAGCGTTTGCTGCAGCACAACCTAAAGGATTGGCGGTAAAACTATGTCCATGCCAAAAAGTTTTTCTTGGGGAATTATCAATAAAGGATTGAAAAATATTTTCTTTACATAGAGTAATTCCCATTGGTAAAAATCCACCAGTTAAGCCTTTCGAAATACTTATTAGATCAGGAATTATTTTTGCTTTTTGAAAAGCAAAAAGACTTCCACATCTTCCAAAACCAGTCAATACTTCATCTGCAATTAATAAAGAATTATTATTTTTTATAGTTTCAGAAACTTTTTTAATAAATTGAGGCCTAACCATATTCATTCCTCCCGCTCCTTGAACAAGTGGCTCAAGGATAACTGCTACTGTTGGAGTTTTCAGTAAATTTTCTAATCTTTGGATTGCCTCATTTTCTTTTTTTTCTACTTTTTCATCATTCATCCAAGTTGAAGGCCATGGTACTCTCTTAACAGGAAACATAAGATCATCGAAATTCTCATTGAAAATATTTCTCTCACCTAAAGCCATTGCTCCAAACGTGTCCCCATGATATGCCCCATCAAAAGCTATTATTTGGGATCTTGTTTGGCCTCTATTTTGCCATGATTGGAAAGCAATTTTTAAAGCTACCTCGACTGCAGTAGAACCGTTATCAGAAAAGAATAATCTTTCTAGATTTGTTAATTTACTAAGTCTTTCTGATAATTTTTTTGCCTGCGGATGTAAGAAATCGGCGAAAATAACTTGCTCAAGGTTTTTGGCTTGATTGAAAATTGCATTTGCAATGTATTCGTTACTATGGCCATGAAGAGTTACCCACCAACTACTTATTGCGTCTATTAGCTCTTTTTTAGGATCTTTAGTAAAAAGAAGCGTATCTTTTCCATGAGTTACTTCTATTTGAGGTTTACTGTTATTGATTTGTGTAAAGGGTGGCCAAATATTTGGATGCCAATCCTGATTAGGAGTTTTTGAATCCAAAGATTTCATTTAACTTAAGTTTGAGTTTAAAAGGGAGACCAACTTATTTTTGATGTCGAGTTCTTTCCATAGTATATCCAAATTATTTGAGTCAATTTTTTTGATGTAAGGAAATTCAGTAATTAACGGAATACCACTAAAATCAACTAGAGTTTTTGGATTATCTAAGTGTTTTTCGCCGTTAACAACTAAACCTAAAATCTTAATATTTCTTCGCTGTAAAGCCTCAATACTTAGCAGGGTATGGTTAAGAGTGCCAAGTGAGCTCTTACATACAAGTATTACCGGAAGATTCCATTGTTTTATTTGATCTATTTGCAAGAAATTGCGTGTTATTGGAACCATTAATCCACCTGCAGTTTCTACAATTAATGAGCCTTTTACTTTTGGCAATCTCAGCATTTCAAAGTTAATAGTTTTTTGATCTATTTCAGCAGCCCAATGAGGAGATAGAGGTTTTGTAAAGACATAAGCTTCTTTAACTATTTTCTCTTTACTTACTTGTGCGATTTTCTCAACAGTTTGACTATCGGTTTGCGATTCAATACCACTTTGAATAGGCTTCCAATACAAGGAATTTAGTCCTCTTACAAAAAAAGAGCTTATTAAAGTTTTTCCAATATCGGTATCTGTTCCGCAAATTATAAATTTGAAAATACTATCCTGACAATTCATAATTTCTTTATGATTTGAATCTCAATTTGCCATGAAAGGTTTACTGTATTATTGTAATTCTTTGGCCAAAACTTTTGAATTTCTTTAAACTCTTTCACTGTTTTGCGTTTACAATTTGTTGATTGTGCCCCTACATTTTTAATACTTCTAAAAAGCTTATATATATCTTCAAAATTTTCAAGATAATTAAACTTTTCTGAAAAATGTATTTCATTCGGTTTGAAATCTTTTAGTAAGTTTTTTGAGCAAAGGAAAGTGAGACCACTATATTCAATATCAATTTTTCTACAAGTATTTTTCCATTCAGGGAAACAATCTTTTGTTGGATATGAAATGATTAGAAAACCTCCAGGCATTAATTTACTGAACCAATTTTTTATTATCTTTTCTGGGTTGTTTAACCAATGTATGCAAAAGTTTGATGTTATTAGAGAACAATTGTTGATCTCAGGAGGTAAATCATTATTTAAATCCCATAAAAATTTTTTACTAGATAATTTATTCTCAAGAAGCATTTTTTTGCTGAAATCAATTCTGGATACTTTTTGGGAAGAAAAAATTTTTTCTATTTGATCAGCTAATAGCCCTGGACCTGATCCTAGATCTATCCATTCTCCTTTTTTTTGGGGATTTAATTCTTTGATAAGATGAACAATCTTTCCAGCAAAAAACTTCTGAATATTTGAATATTCTAAATATCGAGATGCAGCATCATTGAAATTATTTTTTATTTTCTCATTCCACTTTTTATTATCCATTTCAATCTCTAAATGTTCCAAGTAGAATCTCGTATAAATTTAAATTAGTTAAGCAATGACCTTGTTGAGCTAATTTGATTAAAATTGGTTTCCTATCAATTGTCCTATTCAAGAAATCTAAAAAGTTATTATTTGCTTCGTTGTCAAGAATCAAGTCATTTTCTGATTTTATAAAAATAATTTTGCAATCTTTTTTTAAAAAAACTGGTAAATCTCTATTGATATAAAGTTGTTTTAAATCATTTAAAAGAAGATTTCCATTTAAACTTTCTAAATTTTTAAAAAAGATATTTTTAAAACTATTATTTATATCATTTGGCATAAATGATCTTTGTATAAATTCTTGCAACATGTGCTTTGGCTCATCTTTTATGATTTTTGCTTCCATTCTTTTCAAAGACCTCAAAATAAATTTTCTCTTATCACTTAAAGGAAGAAAATTATTAAAAGAATTGATAAGAACAATATGAGTAGCCTCTTTTAAAATGGTTTTTTGCATTAAATGAAAACCATATGAATGGCATAAAGTCATTCTGATTTCTTTTTTAGAGTCGCTTTTAATCCATGTTGCTTGATAATTATCTGTCGAAAAATATCCTCTTTCATTATCTTGCCAATGCCAATTATTTTTTAAAAAATCAACTTTATGATCATCCCAAAAATGTTTGTTTAGGCCCCACCCATGTTGAGTAATAATTTGTTTCATTTAAACTCTTTTAATACTGCAATGAAATTTTCAAGCAGATTAAAATCTAAGTCTCTTCTAATTGTTATTCTGATTCTAGATTGCCCCATTGGAACAGTTGGAGGTCTTATAGCAATTGCTAAAAAGCCATTTTCTTCAAGATATTTTTGTAGATAAATTGCCTTCTCTTCTCGGCCAACAATAATTGATAAAATATGAGAATCTCCTTGAACTGGAAAACTAAAATTTTTAATAATTTCATCTTTCCATACCTTCGCAGAGGATAACAATTCACTACCCCATTCTCTATTTTCTAAAATTTTTTTCAAACCTTCTAGTGCCCCAGCTGCTAAAGATGGAGCAAGCGCTGTTGTGTATCTAAATGCACCACTTGTTTGGATAATGTATTCACCAACTTCTGAATTTGCAGCGATGAAAGCTCCACCGCTGCCAAATGCTTTTCCGAAAGTTCCAGTAATCATAGTAATATCCGAACGGTAATTAAAACTTAAACCCCTGCCTTCAGGGCCCAGGATCCCAATTGCATGAGCTTCGTCAACTAATAATTTAGCACTATTTTTTTTGCAAATTTCTGTTATTTCTCTTAGCGGTGCAATTGAACCCTCCATGCTATACAGAGATTCAACAACAACTAAAATGGAATTTTTTGTAGGGTTAGATTTAATAATTTTGTCTTCTAAATCTTTTAAATTATTATGTGAAAATCGAACCAGTTTTGCTTGAGCAGCTTTGACTCCAACCAATAAAGAGTTATGGATCAATTTATCTGCTATTACGACACTTTTTCTGTTTGCCAAAGTCTGTATAGCGGCTATGTTTGCTTGAAATCCGCTTGGGAAAAGTAGTACTTTTTGTTGATCAAGCCACTCTGCAAGTTCTTTCTCTAATGATTTATGTATTGGTCTTGAACCGGTAATAAACCTAGAGCTTCCTGAACCAAGACCTTCTAAAAGGCTTATTTCGTAAGCAGCTTTTATTAAATCCTTGTCTCTACTTAATCCAAAATAGTCATTGCTGCATAAGTCTATAAGTTTTTTATTTTGTGAATTTAAACTTAAAAGTTCGAATGGTTTTTTACCTAAAGAAAATGTTTTTAATTTGCGGATTCTATTTTTTGGAATTTTTATTTTTTTCATTTTGGCAAAATAAAATATAGTGGAATTAATTAAAAAGATTTAGATTTACTATTAAAGTTTGCAAGGTATTTTTTGTTTATTTAATATCTATATAGATCATATATTAAGAAGTTAACTCATCCTCTCTTCAATCACAATTATTGCTTAATTTAGAGGAATATTTTCCCTTTCCGCTAGATGATTTCCAATTAGAGGCGATAATAGCTATTAATAGCGGAAATTCTGTTGTTTTGACGGCACCAACAGGTTCAGGTAAAACATTGATAGGTGAATTTGCTATATATAGAGGCTTGAATCATGACAGCAGAGTGTTTTATACAACACCTTTAAAGGCCCTATCAAACCAAAAGTTTAGAGATTTTGCTAATCAATATGGTGAGAATAAAGTTGGTCTTTTAACTGGAGATATAAGTATCAATAGAGAAGCACCAATCTTAGTCATGACGACTGAGATTTTTAGGAACATGCTTTATGGTGAATTTGATGAATTTGATGATCCCTTAGAAAATTTAGAATCTGTAATTCTTGATGAATGTCATTACATGAATGACCCCCAAAGAGGCACAGTTTGGGAGGAAACTATAATCCATTGCCCTACTAGAACTCAAATAATAGCTTTATCAGCAACAATAGCTAATGCAGATCAACTACAAAATTGGATAGAAAAAGTTCATGGACCAACGGTACTAATCAATAGTGATAAGAGACCAGTCCCACTTGATTTTATTTTTTGTAGTTTTAACGGCCTTCATCCACTTTTAAATAATAAGGCTAATGGAATTCATCCAAACTGTAAGATTTGGAGAGCTCCTAAAGGGCAGAAAAGGAGAGGAAAAGTTGGCAGGATAATGCAGCCAAAGTCTCCCTCAATTGGCTTTGTAATCTCGAAACTAGCTGAACGAAATATGTTGCCAGCTATTTATTTTATTTTTAGTAGAAGAGGATGTGACAAAGCTATTGAGAATATAAAAGATTTAACTTTAGTAAGTTATTCAGAAGCAAATATGATATCCCAAAAATTAGATGTCTATCTTAAAAATAATCAAGAGGCAATTAAAGATAAATCTCAATGCGAGGCATTAAAACGCGGTATTGCATCACATCATGCTGGATTATTGCCTGCCTGGAAAGAATTGGTTGAGGAATTATTTCAGCAAGGTTTAATAAAAGTTGTTTTTGCAACTGAAACTCTTGCTGCAGGAATTAATATGCCCGCAAGAACAACTGTTATTTCTTCTTTATCAAAAAGGACAGAAGATGGACATAGATTATTATTTAGCAGTGAATTTTTGCAAATGTCAGGAAGAGCTGGAAGAAGAGGAAAAGATACCCAAGGATACGTTGTTACATTACAAACAAGATTCGAAGGTGCCAAAGAAGCAAGTGCACTGGCTATTAGCAAACCAAATTCTTTAGAGAGTCAATTTACTCCAAGCTATGGAATGGTACTTAATCTTTTACAAAGTTATACTTTAGAGAAGTCTAAAGAATTAATTAAAAGAAGTTTTGGTAGTTTTTTATATTTAGGTGAATCTTCAGGTGAGAATATAATTCTTGAAAATTTAAATAAGGATTTAATTGAATTAAAAAAAATTACATCTAACGTTTCATGGAAAGATTTTGATGCCTACGAAAAGTTAAAAAATCGTCTTAAAGAAGAGAGAAGACTCTTGAAAATTTTAGAAAAACAAGCAGCAGAAAAATTATCAGAAGAGATAACTAATGCACTCCCATATATTAAAGATGGAAGCTTAATTTCAATCAAAGCTCCTCAAATTAAAAGAAAAGTTGTTCCAGGTTTAATTTGTAGGAAACTATATGAATCCCAAAAAATTAAGAGTTTATTGTGTTTGACAATTGATAATTTATTTATTCTCATAAAACCCTCAAATATAGTGAGTATTTTTAATGATTTGGATGTAATTGATGTATTAGGACTTGAAGCACCAAAAATGTATTTTTCTGGAGAGGTGGTTAGAGGAGATGATATGTCGCAGTGTTTTGCGGATCAAATTTTACAAGTTTCTAAAAAAAATGATTTACAAACTCCACAATATGATTTGACAACGGAAGTTTTGGCACAACAGCAACAAATTAATAATTTAGAAGAAACAGTTACTGATCATCCCGCACATAGATTTGGGGACTCCAGGAAATTAAAGAAATATAGAAAAAGAATTGTTGATATTGAACAAGAAATTAATATGAGAAAAAAACTTCTTGAGGATAAAGAAAATCATAACTGGAGAACTTTTACCGATTTGATTAAAATTTTGAATCATTTTGGTTGTTTAAATGATTTGGAATTGACAGAAGTTGGACTAACAGTTGGTGCAATAAGAAGTGAAAATGAATTATGGATTGGTCTTGTTTTAGTCAGTGGTTATTTGGACGATTTAGATCCTCCTGAGTTAGCTGCAATTATTCAGGCTATATGTGTTGATGTAAGGAGGCCTAATCTTTGGTGTAATTTCAAGCCTTCTTTAAAGGTGATAGATGTTTTTAATGAATTAGATGGTTTAAGAAAATTAGTCACTTCCCAACAAAATAAGTTTCATATTGAAATTCCTATCTATTTAGAAACAGAGTTGACTGGAATTATTTCTGAATGGGCAAGGGGAAAAAAATGGAAAGATTTGGTTTTTAATACTTCATTAGACGAAGGTGATGTAGTGAGGATTATTAGAAGATCTATTGATGTTCTTTCTCAAGTGCAATACTGTATTGGTGTTAGTAATAAACTAAAAAGCAAAGCAAAGCTAGCTTTAAAAGCTATTAACAGGTTTCCTGTCTCTGAATCTAATGATTTTATAAAAGTCTCTGAAGATATTAATCCTGCAACAAAAAGAATTGACAATAATCCTTAAATTTTTTATTCAAATCATTGAATTAATATTCATTGCTTCATCAAATTCATCTTCGTTTAAATAACCTAATTTAAGTGTTGCTTCTTTTAAATTTAATGATTCTTTGAAGGCAAGGTTTGCGATTTCAGCTGCTTTTTCATAGCCAACTTTCGGAACTATGGCTGTAACTAACATTAGAGAATTTTCTAAATTTAACTTCATTTTCTTTTGATTAGGTTCCATCCCATCAACTAATTTTATTCTGAAGTTTTCTATTGCATTTTTAAGTAATTTTAAACTTGTAAGAATATTAAATCCAATAAGAGGTTTATATTCATTCATCTGTAAAGTGCCGCTAGAATTTGCAATTGAAACTGCATATTCAAGACCCATTATCTGAGTGCAAACCATTGATAATGATTCGCATTGAGTCGGATTCACTTTGCCCGGCATAATAGAACTTCCAGGTTCATTTTGAGGGATAATTAATTCATATATTCCTGATCTTGGACCAGAAGATAAAATTTTTATATCATTTGAAATTTTAAATAATGCACCTGCTAATATTTTTATCTGACTCATTACTTGAGCTAGACGATCATGCGAGGCCATGATAGAAAAATTATTTTTTGATTTATAGAACATTAGGTTAGAATCATCGGAAATTAATTTTATAGACTCTTCACAAAATCCTTTTGGACAATTAATTCCTGTACCAACTGCAGTTCCTCCCAGAGGTAAGAAATATAATTCATTCAGACTCAAAATAATTGCATTCTCAGCATCTTTAAGTTGCTCTGACCATCCTGATATTTCTTGCCCAAAAGTAAGGGGCACTGCATCTTGAAAATGGGTTCTCCCTATCTTTATAAGGTCTTTCCATTCTTCACTTTTTTTATCAAGGATTTTCGTAAGTTCTCTAATCGTTGGAACTAAATTTTTGATTATTTCATTAACAACAGATATTTGAATAGCAGTAGGAAAAGTATCATTAGTTGACTGAGATTTATTTACATCATCATTAGGATGAATTGGTTGATGACTACCAAGCTCTGAATTTGTTTTTAGTGCTGCAATATTTGAAATTACCTCATTAACGTTCATATTTGTTTGCGTGCCACTACCTGTTTGCCAAACCTTTAAGGGGAACTGTGAATCATGAAGCCCATCAAGTATTTCTCTACATGCCTCTACAATCAAATCTTTTTTTCTTTTATCTATTAACCCTAAATTGAAATTCGCAATTGAGGCCGATTTTTTTATGAGGGTAAGTGAATAAATTAACTCAATTGGAATTAATTCTTCTCCAATAGAAAAATTTATTATTGATCTTTGCGTTTGAGCACCCCACAAAGCTTCTATGGGAACCTCTATTGGCCCCATACTATCTTTTTCAATCCTAAAGTTTTTTTTCATTATTCCTCTGAAAACACTGGTTTTACTAAGATAAGGTTTTCAGTAAATCCTAGATACCTAACTTCTCCCATATTACACTTAAATTATTGAGATGAATTGAAGGATTAAAACATTCTTCTAAATCACTTTGATCGATAAAATCCATTATTTCATTATCTCTCTCTATATTTTGTTTGAAATTCCCATTCTGAGTATTCCAGGCCTGATGAGCATTTTTTTGTACTAAGCTATAAGCTTTTTCTCTAGACACGCCCTTCTCTACAAGCAAAAGTAAAACTTTCTGACTAAAGATTACACCACCATATATATTTAAATTTTTGAGCATATTTTTTGGATAAACTTCCAAATTGCTCACGATATCTTTCATTTCCCTGAGCATAAAATGCAAACAGATTGATACGTCAGGTAGCATAATACGTTCATTTGAACTATGGCTTATGTCTCTTTCGTGCCAAAGTGGGACATTTTCCAGTGCTGTTAAGACATAACTCCTCAAAATTCTTGCTAGACCGCTTACTCTCTCACTTCGGATAGGATTTCTTTTATGAGGCATGGCAGAACTTCCTTTTTGCCCTTTTGTAAAGCCCTCCTCAACTTCTAAAACATCAGTCCTTTGTAAATTTCTTATTTCAGTTGCGAATCTATCTAGAGAAGCGCCAACTAGTGCAATAGTTTGCACATATTCTGCGTGTCTGTCTCTTGATATAACCTGCGTACTTGCTGTATCTGGTTTTAAGCCGAGTAAATCACAAGTTATTTGTTCTACTTTGGGATTAGTATTAGCATAAGTTCCCATTGCACCACTTATTTGTCCAATTGATACAGATTCTTTAAGTGTTAACAATCTTTTTTTGTTCCTTAAAATTTCTGCTAACCATCCAGCAAGTTTAAAACCAAAGGAAATTGGCTCCCCATGAATTGCATGAGATCTGCCAATCATTAATGTATTTTTATGGTTCCTTGCTAATAATCTGATTTCATTTTCTAGGTTCTCAATTTCTTCTAATAATAATTCGCAAGAATCTTTTAACTGAAGAGATAAGCCAGTATCAAGTACATCACTACTTGTCATACCAACGTGTATGTATCTTCCAGAATCCCCTACAAATTCATTAACGCTAGTTAGAAATGCTATGACATCATGTTTTACTTCTTTCTCAATTTCTGTAATTCTAGATTCATCAAACTTTGCATTTGAACGTATCTCTTTAATGGCATTCTCAGGGATTTTTCCAAGGGAAAAATTTGCTTCACATACAGCTATTTCAACCTTAAGCCAGCTTTGGAATTTTGCTCTTTCAGTCCAGATTTTTCCCATTTCGGGTAATGTGTAACGCTCGATCACAATTTTTATTAATCATCAATTTAAACTTTATAACCAAAATCGAATTATTGCCCTATACCTTAAAGATGTACTTGCCATTGAACATATTTGCCGGATTATTATTTTCTTATGTAACATTTTTTCTGCCTATTTAAGAAAGTTTAAATATTTAAATGTTCGTATTTATTGCCTTTTGATTAGTGGGTAATTTTTTAGATCTAATTTAAAATAAGAAGGCATAAAAGAATTTGGATCTTAATCTTGTAGAAGTTTGTTATTCAGTCTTTTTTATTGATTAATTGATGATTAAAAAAAGTAGATTAGACCTTTATCTTTTTAATAAAGGTTTATGTGAAACTCGTCATAAAGCCCAAGGTTTAATTCTTGCTGGCAAGGTTAAAGATGTCAATGGAAAAGTATTGGATAAACCTGGGCAGCAAGTATTAATTGGATCTGAAATTTTTATTGATTCCGAACCTATGTTTGTTTCAAGGGGAGGCGAAAAATTATTGGAGGCATTTAAAAGACTTGAAATTAAAGTAAAAGATAAAATATGTATTGACGCAGGAATCTCCACTGGAGGATTTACTGATTGCTTATTGCAACAAGGAGCAAGATTAGTTTACGGGATAGATGTTGGTTATGGGCAAACTGCATGGAAGATTAGAAATAACCCAAAAGTCATTCTTTTTGAACGAACTAATATTCGAAATTTAAAACCTAATGATCTTTTATCTAGAAGTGATAAATTACCCAATTTTGTGGTTGCTGATTTGTCTTTTATTTCATTAAAGTTAGTTTTCAAATCTGTTAGCAATTTATTAGTAGGAGATTCTATAGAGGGAATATTTTTAATTAAACCCCAATTTGAGGTGGGCAAAGATAAGGTTAGTAAAGGTGGCGTTGTTCGTATTCCTAAATTACACACAGAAGCCATAGAGTCTGTTATTGATGCAGCTAAGAATTTTCAATGGAATATAAAGGATTTGATATCCTCCCCTTTAGTTGGTCCTGCTGGAAATCATGAATATCTCGCTTGGATGTGCTTAAGAAGTGAATCAAATCCAAAAATTAATAGTGAATATATACAAAATTTAGTTAATGAAACTCTCTAAATTAGAGAGCTTCTTCATCTTTGTCCCCAGTTCTAATTCTTACAACAGAATCAATTGAAGTGATGAATATTTTGCCGTCACCAATCTCTCCAGTTTTTGCAGCTTCAGCAATTGCATCTATGACCGAGTTAACTTTTTCATCTTCTACTACAACTTCTACTTTTAGTTTCTGAAGGAATTCTACAGTAAATTCAGATCCTCTATATCTTTCAACTTGTCCTTTTTGCCTTCCAAAACCCCTAACTTCACTAACTGTCATTCCGACAATTCCAGAGTTAACTAATGCAATTTTTACATCTTCCAATTTAAAAGGGCGTATGATTGCCTCAATTTTCTTCATGATTAAGATTTCAATATTGTTATTTTAGTTATTTTTTGGGAAAACATCCAACATTGAAATATCAGAAATACATTTAATATTAAGACCTGCATTAGTGGCGTCTTCCATTAATAATTTGGAGTTTTCCTCAGTAATAATAACTGTACTATTTGATAAAGCTTCCCACTGATCATTTTCGAAGTGTGTTTGAAGCCATAACATCCCAAATGCACTTTTAGGTTGTAGCGATTTATTTAAATCGTTATCAATGGTTACCAAACAAATGTCCATTAAGTTTTCTTTGAACTAACCACATATAACCCTTTGGAATGACATTATGATTGTTACAGTTGATACAAAAATAAGATTTCACAGCTTTTGACTTAGCCAATTGTAATACTTAAGCTTATTCAAATTTTTGCGAATTTTGATCTTTTTATATAGGTTTAGTAGATAAGTTCTTCCAAAAATGAGTACAGCTAAATTAGATGATTCGACACAAAGACCACTTTACGGTGAGAGAATTATTGAAGAATCAAAAATAATTTGTTTCGAGAATCCAAATAAGAAAAGAATTTATGAAATTTCTATCCAGTTACCTGAATTCACATGTAAGTGCCCCTTTTCTGGTTACCCAGATTTTGCAAAACTAAATATTATTTATCAACCTAATTTGAGAGTTTATGAGTTGAAGTCTTTGAAACTATACATTAATAGTTTTAGAGATATGAAAATATCACATGAGGAAGTTGTTAATAGAATTATGGACGATTTAGTGATTGCAGGCTCCCCTCACTGGATACATCTAAATGCTGCATTTAACCCTAGAGGAAATGTTTCTATGCAATTAGATATTTTTAGTGGACAGAAAAGAAATTAAAATTGTTTTATTTCTTTTGATAGTTTAGAAAATTCTTTTTTAAAACCAACTAGATTTTTATTGCTTAAACCTCCAATAAATAACTTTTGTGATTCTATATTTACAAGAATCCATAATTGATTAGTTGGAATGAGACTTATTATTGTTCCAAAAATTATTAAGATAAAAGAAAAGTAAATAAATGGTATCGATGGATCATTTTTAATTATTAATCCGCTGCTGGGAATTATTTTTTTTAGAGATAATTTTGAAGAATTAACTACCAAGGGATCCTCATCGATAAAGAGAAGATTCTCGGAAAAATTTTCAATATTTGAAATTTTAAGTGGACCATTTTCATTATCTATTGTTAGAAGGAAATTTTTTTTTGTCACTGAACCTAGTTCAACCAAAACTCCCCAAACCTGATTTCCAATTTCAGGAATTTCTTTTAACTGCAATTGATAAAGGATATTATCAATTTCTAAAACAACATTTGATATTGCCCAATCAGCTTGATAAATAGTTAGTCCTTTAAACCTTATTGGGTGATTTACTTTGGCAGTTTTTATTTCATTTAATTTTAAATCTTCAGAAGAAAAATCTAGTTTTGAAATAAACTGCTTTGGGATACCATCACTCTCTCGTTCTATAGAAAAATCAACTAACTTCACATTGGCTTTTGAGTTTGTGCTTTCATTGATAAGATCCAAGCTTTCTCCAGGCAACAAATATTGTTCTTTTGTTTGACTTGCAAAACTTCCATAAGCTGAACCAATAAGTAAGATTATTAATCCGATATGAACTACTAAAGGACCGATTTTGCCAATTAAACCCCTTCTTGCAGAAATATGGCTCTTAAATTTATATGTTTTCCATCCTTTTTTTTTAAGTAATAAATCAGCTTTTGATAAGTGGTCTTGATCTTCATTGATTTGGTGACTTGAAGTTAATTGCAGTGTGCTAAATTTTTTTTCATTCTTATATTCAATCCATTTTAATGAAGCTTTTAAGGAAGGGATTTGCCTTCTGAAACTACAAGCTGCGAGAGAAATGCAAAGAAGAATTAATGCAAATAAAAACCAAAAGCTTGTATAAATATGATCTAATTGAAGTATTAAAACTTTTTCTCCATTTAAAAATCCAAAAATAGGAGCATCATCAAAATTATCAATGTAAAAATTTTTATTACTACCTTGAGGTATGAAGGTTCCAATGCCACTCGAAATGGCTATGAAGATTATGAGTGAAATAGCGAATCTTAGACTAGATACCTTAAAAACTAAATTCTTAAAAATAGTCATTTAAATCCAATTTGAAAATAAATTTAATAATCCTAAGAAAACTAAAAATATCCCACTAAGAGTAGGAATTACTTGACTAAATTTTCTAAGCTCCAAAAATTTTTTTAAGTTTTCTGCAGTAGCTCCAGCAATGATTAGTGGAGTTACTTGGCCTATTCCAAAGAAAAATAAAAAAATAATAGATATTGTTGGGTTTTTAGTTTGCGATACCCATGCCAGAAGAGTTGCCAAAACTGGAGTAATGCAAGGTGAAGAGGCCAG
>CACARV010000003.1 GCA_902535025.1 uncultured Prochlorococcus sp. | reverse complement strand
TCTTCATCGATAGGATAAACAAATCCTTGAGCTTTACCAGTTAAAACTGATTTACCAAGTGAGATTGCTTTTTGGGCGGCTAAGGCAGCTTTCCCTTTCCAAACTGCATGCCTATGGTTTCTTTTGCTCTTGGATTTTTTCTTCTTTGGTACAGCCATTCGTTTTCTTTGTTTTCATATACATAATATAACCCTTAAGTGGTTATCTCCAAAATTTTTTAGTATATTCTGTGTAAGCAAGTCAATTTTTTAAATAAGCATATATGCTTTATTAACCACTTACTAGGATTAGTGTTTAGTTCAAAATTTTCATATTCAAATTCTAAATCAAGTTATTCGGATCTTCTAGAAGATATAGAATCGGGGAATATTGAGTCCATATTTTATTACCCTAGGCAGAGGGAGATTGATGTTCTCTATAAAAATGGGGATAAAATTAAGATTCCTATCCTATATAATGATCAATTAATCCTTGAAAAGGCCACTGAAAATAAAGTTGAACTTACTGTTAACAATAGTAGAAAAGAATCTGCAGCAGCTAATTCATTTGCTTCAATTAGTATTTTTTTAATTTTTATATTAGCTATAGTTTTAATCCTTAGGAGTACGTCAAAATTAGCTTCTAGGGCTTTTGGCTTTACCAAAAATCAAACTAAATTTGTAACTATTGATGATGTAGAAACGAGGTTTGAAGATGTAGCTGGTGTTCCCGAAGCTGCTGAAGAATTAAAAGAGGTAATAGCTTTTTTGAAGGAACCAAAAAAGTTTCAAAATCTTGGTGCAAAAGTTCCCAAAGGAGTTCTTTTAATAGGTCCTCCCGGAACAGGCAAAACATTATTGGCTAAAGCTATTGCTGGTGAATCAGGAGTTCCTTTTATTTCTATAGCAGCATCAGAATTTGTTGAACTTTTTGTTGGGGTTGGTGCAAGTCGAGTGCGAGATCTATTCCTTAAGGCAAAGGAAAAATCTCCCTGCATCATTTTTATTGATGAAATAGATTCTATTGGCAGGCAAAGAGGATCTGGTGTCGGAGGTGGAAATGATGAAAGAGAACAAACTCTTAATCAGCTTTTAACGGAATTAGATGGTTTTGCTGATAATTCAGGGATTATTGTTTTGGCAGCGACAAATAGACCTGATATACTTGACGCCGCTTTATTGAGACCAGGAAGATTTGATAGAAAAATAGAAGTAATGCTTCCAGATTTAGATGGTAGAAAAAAAATACTTTCAGTTCATTCTCTTTCAAAACCACTCTCAAAAAAAGTTGACTTAGGGTATTGGGCTTCAAGAACAGTTGGATTTTCTGGAGCAGATCTTGCAAATTTAATGAATGAAAGTGCTATTCACTGTGCAAGAAATGAATCAAAATTTATCACTGATCATCATATAGAAAGTGCTCTAGATAAAATTACGATTGGGTTGAGGAGCTCACTAATAACTTCTCCTAATATGAAAAAAATTATTGCTTATAATGAAGTGGGCAAAGCAATTGTATCTGCCGTAAGAAATGGAATTGAATCAGTAGATAAAATTACAATTTTACCTAGATCCGGATCTTTGGGAGGTTGTACAAAAATTTGTCCAGATGAGGATTTGATTTCTAGTGGTTTGATTTCAAAAAGAATATTGTTTTCAAAAATTGAAATTGCACTAGCAGGAAGAGCAGCGGAAACAATAGTTTTTGGTAAAAGTGAAATCACACAATGCTCAATATATAATATTTCTTATGCGACAAATATAGTTAGAGAAATGGTTACAAAATATGGATTTTCAATTATTGGTCCAGTTTCTATGGAACCTGATAATAATGAAATATATTTAGGTGATGGACTATTTAAAAGAAAGTCTCTCATAGCAGATAATACTAGTTCTAGAATTGATAATGAAATTATAAAGATTTCTAAAGTATCATTAAAAAATTCAATAGAAATTTTGGAAAAAAATAGAGTTTTATTAGATAAATTAGTTGAAATACTTTTAAATCAAGAAACTATAGATAGACAATTATTTAAAACAGAGACTTCTGAATTGTTGAAAGTTTGATTTAATTACTTTAAGTTAAATAAAAAATAATATATTCTTCTTGATAATTAAAAAAAACACAACAAGTTTGATACTTACACTCTCATTCTTGCTTTTACTTCCACTTGTTCAAAAACAATGGTTTAATTTGTATTTATTCAATATAAATAATATTTCTTTTTATTCAATTCTTTACTATTTGAGCGGTACTATATGCCCATTCTTAATATGTTTAAACTCATTAAATAACTTTACATACTATAAATTCAATAAAAATAAAATTCATAATAGAATAATAATTAAAGGAAAAGCATTATTTTTCTTAGTAGCAATAAATTTGATAATTTTTTCGTACTTAATAGTTTATTATTTATTTATAAATTATGATCTTATATCTAAGATATTTCTCGAAGGAATTAAAGTACAACATCCTGATTTTTTTCAGTTAAGTTTACTCATACCTTTTATTTCTATCTTATTAATTCTGAAGAAATTTAGGCTTTTCTTTAAGAAATTAATGTTAGTAAATTTTATCTTGATTTCTTTTTTTATTTGGTACCTACAAATTAATAATTTTAAGATTGATGATCATTTTTATTTTTATGGATATTTTGGTTTTAATGAGATAGATTTAATTAATGTGTATATTTTGTTTGCTATAGAAATAACTTACTTTATATGGTCTTTTCTATCCTATAAAACAAATTTAAGCGATTGGATGGTTCACTTACCGCAAAAAGCTGATCTGATAACCTTTTTGAATATTCTTATTTTCTATATTTTTTTAATTTTTTACTACTCACTAATTGCGTAAATGATAATAGTTTATAGGGCTGAGAAATATTCCTTACTACCTTTGGGATCTTCTAACATTGTTTTCTCTCCGGGAGTCCAATTCGCTGGACATACTTCATCTGGGTTTGCCGCAACGTATTGATAACCTTGAAGGATTCTTAGTGTCTCATCAACATTTCTACCTACAGGTGCTTTGTTTACGGTCGTATGCATAACTATTCCCTCAGGATTGATTAGAAATAAACCTCTATCGGCCTCTCCATCATCATTAAGTACATTATATGCCTGACAAATTTCTCTTTTTAAATCAGAAACTAATGGGTAGTTAATATCTCCTATTCCACCCTCATTTCTAGGTGTTTGTATCCAAGCTAAATGACAGTGTTTGCTATCAACAGATACCCCAAGTATTTCAGTATTGAGTGACGAGAAATCTTGATATCTATCACTAAAGGCAGTTATCTCTGTTGGACATACAAATGTGAAATCTAACGGGTAAAAGAATAAAACAACCCATTTGCCCCTAAGACCTGAAAGTGTAATCTCCTTAAACTCTTGATCGTATACTGCTGTAGCACTGAAATCTGGTGCTTCTTGTCCAACTCTTAAGCTCATGAAAAATTTTGTCCTTATTTGAATAATGAATGGTCTTAATGACCCTGATTAATATTATAATTTTAATAATAATAAATTAGCAAGTTTTTTTCTTATTCAATGAAATGGCATTTTTCCTTCACGAAAAAATTTACAATTTTGAATCACAACAAACTTTTAAAAAATCTCAAAAAGGAATTAATTAAATATCCTATAAATAGGACCGAAAATAAAAATTCAAATTAATGGAAATTTTTTTTTATTTAAGATTCCTTCTAAGTTCAGGTCTCTATAATTAAAATATATCTTTTCAATTATTAATAAAATGGCTAATTACATTGAAAGATTTAAAAATAAAATTAAAATAAAAAAGCTCGATTCTGAGCAACCAATAGGTGCTTGGATTTTTGTTTTCTTGTTAAATATCGTAGGTTTTGCAGGCTATTTTTACTTAAAGATAAATAATATTCAACTAAGTGGTTGATAATTAACTTATTTCTTTTTTAATTGAGCGACAAAAGTTTTTTAACCTTTCGTTGCTCGTTAAGTCAGGTAAAGTCCATATAGATTCTGTATTCGGTATTGGATTATTTGCCCATTCTTTGAATTCTTCCATTATTGAAGCTTTATTCAATTTTGATATAACCTTTTTTCTTTTTTTTAAATATTTTCTAATTACTGTAAGGTTAACCTCAATATATTCTCTCATAATAAAAACGTAATCTATTATAAATCTATCATCTTTGGGTTTCTTTTTTATATAAGGCCTTCGTTAAACGCTTTGTACTGCTTGAAAAAGTCCAAATGAGTAACCCCCTATAAGTATCCAGCCAAGTACACTTGAGATTATTGTGGATCTTCTATTATGTCTTCTAATAGCGGATTCAATCATCTCATTAACTTCATCTCTATTAAGAAATTCTTTTCTAGAGTTTTTTTTCATTTTTGTGTTTTTTTTCACAATAAACGAATTTGTAAGAAAGTGAGCTTAAGTTATCTATTTAACCTTTAAGGTTATTTTTTCAAAATTTTAAATATTTTATAAGTAAGGATGTATATGAATAAATTTTATACTTATTTTTATATTTTTAAGATAAACTTATTTCATCAAAGAACATACTATTTTTCAAAACAAATAATGAACATTAATGATAAATCTGTTCTGATAATGCTTAATAATCTGATAGCTATTGATAGGCTAGATAAAACTCAAATCTTGCAAATGGTTAATTTAGTTTCTCTATCAAATGATATCAATGATTTAAAAGATAATTTAAAATGGGAAAATTCAAGATCTTTTAATTAAAAAAATAAATTTAGCTTTTGACAAAATATCAATATTCCTTATTCAAATAATAGATTCGGAAATAGTCAAATACCTTTAATTAAAGTTTCCCAATAAAATTTTTATGAAAATTAGAAATTGTTTATGGAGATGAGTTTTTTAGATAAATTTTGGATAAAAAAATACTATGTTGATTATAATTTAGGGTTGTTTTCTTATCCCTGTTTAATGATTTGAATACAAATATAGAAGTGAGAATTATAATTAACAGGATTAGTAAATCTCCAACAGTTATCCCTCTCTCCTTGAGATTCATAATTAAAAATGTATTTTCTTCAATATAACCTTTTTTTATTTAATAATTTAATATTTTTACAAACGTAGCAAACAAATTTTAGGAAATATAAAGAGAATATAAAAGTATTAAGACTAAATGTCGTTATGTCATATAAAAATAATAGGTTAAATTAATTATGGACATCAAAAAAAATATGGGTAGTTCAAACAACAATCCCAATTTTTTCTATAAAGAGATGATTATCACAAAAAAATCTCTCAATGAAAACCAACTCAAATTAACGTATCAAAAACAATTAATTTCAGATCTCGATTATAAACACAAGGAATGGTCAAAATTTGTTGGAAGTTAGTTCTAAAAGCTTTCATTAATTATATTTAAAAGTTTATTTCTTTTATCTGAGTTTTTCTCTTTCCAATGAAGTACCTCTTCATCGTTAATAATAGGTTTTGATTCATAAGCTAAATACCAAAGGATAAATCCAGCAGGAAAAATTAAAATATGCATAACAAAAATAGTTGACTTAAATTAAATATAGTGCAACACTTATAATGTGCAAGTGTGACACTAAAATTAATTATTATGCCCTCCCATAGGAAAAGAATTGGTTTTTTGCCAAGTGAAGAAGTTCAGATAATTATTGATAAATTGTGTAGAGTTAATGAAATTAGTCAGTCAAAAGTTACAGGTTTATTGGTTGAAGAAGCATTAAGAACTAGAGGGGTTTTAATCGAATCTTTTAATCAAAAAAAGGGTTTTCAAAAGGAATTAAAAAATTTTTCTTTAGAACAAGAATCTTACCCTAACAACAAAGAATTCCCAGATAATGGTAATGATTATATGGTTAATAAAAAAGTATTTTCTGATGATATAAGAATGATGCATGAATTTATTGAGTTTAAATATTTTAAGAAAATTATGGAGCAAAATAATAATATTTTTAATAATTAGTGTCACACTATTATCATTCCATTCAATAGCTATTTTGAGTGTACATTTAGTCAGAGACCTATCCGAGTTCACTCGATATAATTAAAGATCAAATAAAAGTTTATTAATTAGTTAAAGAAATAGTTTATTTCTTTCTTAAGAGACAACTCTTGAGCTCCGTTCATCCATCCTCCAGTTTGATAAATAATTATTTTTGTTGATATTGCATCAATGCTGATATCAACTATCCCAATACTAAATATCGCTTTGTATTTTTGCTTGCAAGGATAGATTTCATTGAATAATAGTAATCGTAAAATATTAAGTTTTTATAATTATTATATTTTTTCTATCGGAGCCATTGTTAATCCTTGGCTGATAAGTTGCTCATGATATAGCTCTGCTTGTTCTAAATTACCTCTCCATACTTCTGCGCAACCTGTCTTGTCTACTTTTATTGTTAGTTGCCATGCCTTTTCTTCATTCATTCCTGGAATAATTGTCAGAAGGGAATTTGCAACATGTTGAAAAGTGTTAAAACTATCATCAAGAACTATTATCCTTGCTTCTGGATATGTAGTTTTAGCTTTCTTATGATCTAAGACTTTAATGGGCGAATTTAACATTAATTTCTTGTTATGGTCATTTAGAAATTTTGACTATTTTTTAATTGCAAAATATTTAGAGTGTCTCGAGCGTGACTTGAACACGCGACCTGCGGGCTATGAATCCGCCGCTCTAACCAGCTGAGCTACCGAGACATGGGAATATTGTAAGGCATTATTTGCACTTAATTACCATTTTGAAAATTTATTTGTTTATGAGCCTCATATATAGCAATACCAACTGCAACAGATAGATTTAGACTCCTAACACCTTTCTGAGTATTGTTTTCTGATTGTAAATTTGGCATAAATATTGATATTAAAAAGTCGCTTTTATTAATAATGCAATCTGGTAATCCTGAATCTTCTCTACCAAATAGCAAAACATCATCTTTCTGAAATATGAAATCCTTCAAATACAATCCATTTTTTTTGCTAAAAGAAATTATTCTTTTTGTTGATTTTGACTCTAATAATTCATCAAAATTTCCGTACTTATTTACAGTCACTAAAGGCCAATAATCTAATCCTGCTCTTTTTAAATATTTATCTTCTAAGTTAAATCCTAAAGGTTCTATGAGATTTAAAGGTATGTTGAATGCAGCACATGACCTGGCAATGTTACCAGTATTTTGAGGTATTCTAGGTTCGTAAAGAGCGACTTCCAATTTTAATTAGGTATTTCTAAACTTATTTCATCTATTTTGATTGCTCTTCCGTTTATTGCAAGCCAATTATCTTTAGATATCTTTGTTATTTTCTTTTGAAGCTCCCCGATTCTCTCTATATAGATATTACCAATTTTATATTCAGAGACCAAACTCCAACCTACTTGTTCTCCAACAATAAATGTTATGCTTTTTCTCTTAATTAAAAGTCTTATTAATGAATCTATCTTTGTTGACCATTCACTAGGTTCTTTTTCTATACTTTCCAATACAAATCCACCGATAGAGTCTATAAGTAATGGACCATCTTCTTGACATAAAGTCTTTAAAAGATCTGTTGTTTCAATTAACTTCCAATCTTTTGGTCTTCTTTTTCGATGTAAATTTATTTTTTCTTGCCACTCTTTATCATCATGATTGTTTTCAGATAAAGCGACATAGGATAAGTTCTTAATGTCCTTTGCTAAGTGTTCTGAAAATTCACTTTTACCACTTTTCGTCCCTCCTGTAATGAAAATAATATGAGATAATTGATCATTAAGATCTGAATCCTTGCTTTTCATATATTCTCTTTTATTTAGAGAAATACCACCATGTTGCTAAAGGAATAATGGTAGCAGCAATTAATAAACCAATAACTATATAGGTAGCAGTAGATTTTTCAGTATCACTGGATCTCATGACGTTAAAATTTGGATCAACTACTGGGTTGTCTATAGATGAAGGCTGACTTTTTTCGTAATTGATAATAGTCTTTTGTTGTGTAACACCAAAAAAGTTATTTAGATTGCTTAAACCTTCTGCATAAATAACTGTAGGGGCTAGTATATATATAAAACCTGAAATAAAAGCAGAAAATAGAAATTTATTTATTTTTAGTTTCATTTTAAATTGTTTTGATTAATTATATATTAAAAACTAGATGTTTGAGTATGAAACACTTACTACATAATATAATTTTTGAATAGAATAATCAAAATTATCATATTCGATATATGGGATTTAATGGTAAATCTTTGATATTAATTGGTGCGATAATCTTTATTTTTCAAATAGCAAATTTCTTTTCAATAGAAACCATTACTCCTGAGCTGGAAAGAGCGCAGGTATTGGCTGCAATATCTTCATTATTAATTATTTTGATAGGTTTTTTATTTAAAGAGTTTGAACCTTTAGCCGGGGAGAAAGTTGATCTTAAAGGAGAAAATAAGTTCCTCTTCGACAAAAAAATTCCAGATGAAGTTATTGAGGAACTTGCTTGGGGATCTGAAGCGATATTAACTTCAACAGCTGCAGCAACAATATTAATTCACAATGATGGAGTAAATATTTTGCGAAGAGGCATTACTTCAAAAGATGATTTTAACCCTGGAGAAACATGTCTGAGATCTATAAAGGATATGAAATTAATATCATTAGCGAATACAAAATTTTATCCAGGAAGAGATGAATTTAATAATTTTTGTCAAGATACTCCATCTATATTAGTTGTGCCTATAAATAATAAAGCTTTTATATTGATAGGAGGATGGAGTGCTAAGTGTTTTACTAAGTCTGATGAAAAATGGATAAAAAACTGGTCGAAGAAAATTAATAATATTTTTTCAAAATATAATATTTAAAAATAAATTATTGATCGAACTCTTTTATCTTGTGCTTTGAAACTTAAGGATTCAGTGTTGAGATTATAGTAGGCATTTTCTGAGTTAATTTCATATTTGTTCCCGTTATTTTCATCCTTTATTATATATTTTACTGGATTAAAAAATTCAATTATATTATCCCCACCTAACATAGCTTTACCTGAATTTAACATGATATTATTATTTTCAAATTTTATATTTCCCTCTAATAAATAGTTATTATCATCTACATTCCATTTAAAAATATCTGCATATAGAATATCCTCATCTTGCTTTAGAGTTTTCAATTTTACATTTCCTATCAATTTAAGGAGTTTATTATTATCCGATAACGTAGATTCATCTGCATTAATAATATACTTAACTTCTTTACCGCTAAAAATATTTATAGTTGTATTTTTTAATTTGAATTCTAGTTTATTGCTATCAAAACTAGAATATGGACTGGTTATAGAATATAATTTATCACCTCTTTTAGAAAAAATATTCATATTTAAGGTATCAATTTTTTGTATTAACTTGTTTTCTTCTATTAAATTAGGTGAACATCCAAAACTAAAAAGTGAAAGGAAAAATATTAATCTAAAAATGTTGTTCATACTCAAGCTTATTTATAATTGGAGTGGGTTTAGGAAGGTTTGAATTGCTTATTAAAAGTCCCCATCTTAATTGCTCTTTCCAAGAATTTTCCTTTTTATAAATAGAACCAAGTTGTTCATTAATTTTTGAAGATAACTCTGGCAATAAAGGTAGTAATAATAATCCTATTATTCGTGTGCTCTCTAAGACGTTATAAATAATTTCTTTAACAAGAGGTAAATTTTCTTTGTCCTTTATCAACATCCAAGGTTGATTGTCGTTTAAGTATAAATTTGTATTAATTGCTAGGCTTAGTACTTCATTAGCTGCTAGATCTAATTTGTAAATATCAAATTTATGAATATAATTTTCAACTGCAATTTTGGCAAAGTTCTCTAATTTACTATTACTTGAAATTTTTTCATTAATTGGTACTTTATTCTTAAACCATTTTCTGGACATAGATGATGTTCTATTTAGTAGATTACCTATTGTATTAGCTAGGTCATTATTGATAATGTCAACAAATCTTTTATCTTGAAAATCTCCATCATTGCCTAATGATATATCTTTGATTAGATACCACCTTACAGGATCATTTCCATATTTAGAAAGTAATAAGTCAGGATCAAGCACATTCCCCAAACTTTTACCCATTTTATGACCTTCTCTCGTGAGAAAACCATGTCCTAGAACTTTTTTAGGAACTTTCATACCAGCAGAAATGAGCATTGCAGGCCAATAGACCGCATGAAATCTAAGTATATCTTTGCCAATTAAATGAATATCAGCTGGCCAACCTCCATTAATTGATTTTTCCAGTGATTGATCTTTTAAATCAGAACTAATAGCACTTACATATCCAAGTAAAGCATCAAACCAAACATAAAAGGTGTGATTATTGTAATCAGGTACTGGAATTCCCCAAGAAACGTTTGTTCTTGATATTGAAAAATCTTTTAAACCTTTGGAAACAAAATTTATAATTTCATTCCTTCTTTCAATAGGCTCGATAAAGGAAGGTTCGTTAATTATTTCCTTTATTTGCTCTTGATATTTTGAAAGCCTAAAAAATAAATTTTCTTCATTTTTCCATTCTAAATTTTTTTGATGTATGGGACACTTGTATGTTGATGAGTTATCTGGATTGTCTTTAAATTCTTCACAACCAACACAATACCAACCTTTTTGCACTCCCATGTAAATATCATCTGATGCTTTTACTCTTTCATAAAATTCATTTACAATCAGCTCATGATTTTTGGAACTTGTTCTTATGAATTTGTCAAAGGATATATCCCAATTTTCCCAATTATCATTAAAGATTTCTGAGATTTCATCGCAATGTTTCTTTGGATCAATGCCTTTTGCATTTGCTGTTCTTTGTATTTTTAAACCATGTTCATCAACACCTGTGATAAAAGTAACATTTTCTCCTATAAGTCTTTTGTATCTGGCTATTGCATCACAAATTATTGTTGTATATACGCTTCCTAAATGAGGTTTATCATTTACATAATATAAAGGGGTAGTAATGACAAATGTCATAAAGCTTTTTTATTAATACTAACAGATAATTTTTAAACTAATTATGAGTTATTTTTATTTATTTTATTAATAAATAAACTCCAAAAGATTAGTATCATTTTTACTATATTTTACTTTATATATTTTATTACTATATAATTCTAATGTTACATAAAGAGTAATTAGAATTTCTAGTGAATAATCTGGAAAATAAACTAAAGCAATATTTCTTTTGTGATTAATCCATTTAACAAATATTATTTTATAAAGAGATTTATTTTCATTACAAAAAAATAATTTTAAATACTTAAATCTATCGTTTTTAAATATATTATTATTCTCTGCTTGCCTATTTTTCGAAAAATCTATAATTCTGGATATATAATCTTTACTTATAGGTTCATAATTATTAATTTTATTATATACCTGTCTTTGTATAATTAAATCTAAATATCTTCTTAATGGAGAAGTACATTGTACGTACATTTTTAGACCTAATGACTCATGAATATCAGGTTTAGTTGAAATATAACTTCTACCCATATATTGCTTTAATAGTATATATTTAATATCACTATTTTCATATTTATTAAGTATTTCAAGTGGATTACAGTTTAACTTTTGAATCCTATATGCAGCTGCTAAATTGTATTTATTTAAAAATAGACTTGTTACATAACCCATTAATATCATTGCTTCAGCAACAATAATCTGCGCGATTGTTTTTTCTAATTTAATTAATGAAATCTTATTTTTATATAATTTAATTTTACTATTAGGACTTTCAAAGATAACAGCCTTCTTCCCTTTTCTGTATGAAATACTTTTTTCTAATAAATTTCTAATTTGAATTAATTCAACTTCTTCTTTAGGCTCTAATTCTAATATTTCATTTGCATCTTCATAGGTTAATTGATACTTGGGTTTTATAATCGCTTCAATTATTTCATAATTATATATTGAACCGTCCTCGTTGAATTCTATTGCTGCACTTATTGTTTCCGAAATTTTATTTTGAGCTAGATTTGCGCTACGAAGAATATCCTTAGGTAGCATTGGCACATACATATCTGTCAAATACAAACTACTATTTTTCCTCCGTGCCTCATTGTCAATATCAGAATCATGTAAAAATAGTTTGCACGGATTACTAATGTGTATCCATAGATATTTAATTTTACCTTTCTTTATTTCTAGAGAAATTGCATCATCCACTTCATGTGGATCTTCTGAATCAATAATATATGTTTTCAAACTAGTTAAATCTTTCAAATATTTGAATTATTAATTTAAGAGCTAACTATATTTTATATGTAACTAGCCTTCAGGATTTACGAAGGGTAATAGAGCTACAATTCTGGCTCTTTTTACTGCTAATGTAAGATCTCTTTGTTGTTTTGAAGTTAACCCAGTCATTCTTCTTGGAAGGATCTTACCTCTTTCAGTTATAAATTTTTTGAGAAGCTCAACGTCCTTATAATCGATAGGATCTCCTGGTTTGATTGGCGATAATTGTTTTTTAAAAATAGAGTTAGACATGATTGACTTAATTACTTAATTTCTTTATGAATGGTCATTCTATTTAAATGAGGATTAAACTTTTTTAGTTCTAATCTTTCAGTTGTATTCCTACGATTCTTTTCAGTAGTATATCTTGAGATACCATTAGATCTCTTAGGGTCTGTACTGGTTCTAGCCTCAGTACATTCCAGGGTCACTACAACTCTTGTCCCTTTTTTTGCCATTTTAATTAATACGCTAATGTATAATTTTCTATTGTACATCTTCAACAAACTATTTTGAAGATTTTTCCATTTGTTTTATTACCATTGTATAAGATTTTTACATGAAAGTTTCTCAAAATTGGTTAAAAAAATTAGTAGAAATAAATTCTACTCCTGAAGATCTTTCTGAAAAATTATCTATCGGTGGATTTGAAGTAGAGTCATTAGAAGATTGTTCAAAAAATGTAAACGGGGTCGTTTTAGGTAAGGTTTTATCTGTATCAAAACTTGAAGGATCTGATAAATTATCTATTTGTAAAGTTGATATTGGTAAATCTAAGAATTTACAAATTATCTGTGGTGCTCAAAATATTAAACCAAATATTTATGTCTATGTTGCCACCGTCGGAGCAAATTTAAAGGCCGTTAATTTAACTATTAAAAGAACCGAAATTAGAGGTGTTTCAAGTGAAGGAATGATATGCTCATTGCAGGAATTGGGATTAGAAGACGCTAGCGATGGTATAGAAATTATAGATGAAGATTTAGCCTTAGAACATGAATTAGGTACTCCGGGATCTAAGTTACTAGAATTAAATGATTTTATTTATGATTTAGCAATTACTGCTAATAGGCCTGACGGAATGTCAGTTATAGGTATAGCACGCGAGATTTCTGCTCTCCTAGAATCAAAATTAAATTTTCCAAAATTAAATCATAAATACAATATTCATTTACTTAAAGATATTGAACTTTGTGACGAAGCAATAAAATCAAATTGTCTATATACGATAACTAGTATTAATGGAGTTAATGGAAAGAAATTATCGCCAAGATGGCTCAAAGATCGTATTGAAAAATCAGGTATAAAATCGATTAATCTTTTAGTTGATATAACAAATTACATTCTTCTAGAACAAGGTCAACCTCTGCATGCATTCGATAAAGATAAACTTTCTAATTTAATTGGCAAAGAAGTTTCTGCAAATGACTTTTCTGTAAGAAAAGCTAATAATAGTGAAAGTCTGGTGTGCTTGGATGGAAAAAAATATGATCTAAATAAAAATATTACTATAATTGCTTGTTGCAATAAACCAGTTGCAATTGCTGGTGTAATAGGTGGTTTAGAGACTTCTGTAACCAATACTACTTCTTCTATCATTCTTGAAGGTGCAGTTTTTAATCCAGTTACAATAAGAAAATCATCAAAGGAGATTGGAATAAGAACTGAATCAAGTAGTAGATATGAAAAAGGAATTTCCTCTAAAAATACAATAGGTTCCGTCACGAGGGCAATTAATCTTTTGGAAGAATTTTTTGGAATAAATTTACCAATTATTAATACTTCAAATTTAATAACAAATGATGATATTTTTATCAAATTGAGAAGAAAGCGTGTTCATAAAATTCTTGGACCAATTATTTACAATGGTAAAGGTGATAAAAGAAATATATCTGATTCTGAAATAGTTGATAAACTAACGCTCATAGGTTGTACCCTAAAAAGTCATGAATATGGCTGGGAGGTAGCTGTAATTCCTAACAGATCACAAGATTTAATAAGAGAAATTGATTTAATTGAAGAGATTGCTAGATTATTAGGATATGACAGATTTGATTTAAGTCTTCCAAATCCAATTAAGCCTGGGAAATTATCACCTGATCAATTAGCATTGAGAAAAATAAAAAATGGTTTTATAGAAAATGGTTTTAATGAGGTTCTTAGTTATTCACTTGTTCCAGAAGACAATAAAGATCTTATAAAAATCTCTAATCCTTTGCTGTCAGAAACAAGTTGTCTTAGAGATAATATTTGGAAAGAGCATTTGGAAATTGTAAATCGAAATATAAAAGCTGGAAAGACAAGTTGTTATGTTTTTGAAATAGGAAATGTTTTTTATAATAAATCAGAATTCATTCAAGAGGAAATATTGAATGGTGCAATTTTCGGTAATAGAAAATTCGGGATGTGGGATAATTCAGGCAAGGATAATGACCTTACTTATTATCAGGCACGAGGAAAATTAATGGAGGCGTTATCATCTTTGAAAATAAAAATAAATGATCAACCTACTAATTCAATTGAATTTCTACATCCTGGAAGAACAGCAAAATTATTAATTGAAGGAAAATTTGCAGGATATTTTGGAGAAATCCATCCCAAATTTATTTTTGAAAAGAAAGCTTTAAAAAAAATTTATTTATTTAGTTTAACTGTTTCCAATCTATTAATGGCTAGTACTAGGAAAAATAAATGGATTCCCATTTATAAGGAATACCCAATTGTTCCAAAAATGGAAAGAGACATTAATTTTATATTCAGCAAAAAATATTTAATTAGCGAGATAACAACAGAAATTAGGAAAACAGGAAAAAATCTTTTAGAAGATGTAAATTTAATAGATGTATTTGAGGATATTAATCTTGGAAAAGATTTTATAAGTTATACATTTCGATTAACATATAGAGATAAAGATAAAACGCTACTAGATACAGATATCTCATCTATCCACTCAAATATCGTTTCTAAAATAGAGAAATGTTTTAAAACAAATTTAAGATAGTAAAGGTATTATAAGTCTTATATGAGACTATAAAGTAGTCTAGAATTAAGTCTTATATAAGATAAATAATTATCCTATAAAACTGGATTGATAGGCTATTATATTATTTATTATGATCAATATACTTTCACTTTTGCTTTCTTCCCTGCTTTGGGTACAGGTACCACAATGGGCAGATGATTGGTCTGAATGTTCAGTCGATGTTCCTGATGCTTCTTGCCATTGGTATGTTACCGCACCTGATAATACATTTGGGGAAGGCTTTGATTGGGCAAGTGCTCCATGGTTTGACGCTAATGGTTTAAGCGATGTTCCAAGTATCGGTACGAAAACAGCTATGCAAAAGTTACAAAATAAGTAGTACTGTCTATAAGGCAGTTCAGGTAAATAAAAAATTCAGTTATAGCAGTGCCTTAGAGCAAACATTAATAATCTGGACATTGGGAGGACACGAATTATAGATTTTGAATCTATTCATAAAATACTTTGCCATAACTAGTAATTAAAGTAGAAACTTAATTAAAAATATCTTAATAGTCTTTTTTGAGACTATGTAATAGACTATAATTAAGTCTCATATAAGAAATGCTATACAAATAAATTTCTTATATATTTTCAAAGTAAATAATATAATTTTATTTTTATTTATTCAAAATAATTGTATCTATAAATTTTGGCTGATAAATAATTAAAAAGGGGATTTTTTATCGCAGCTATCTTAGATAAGACTATTAACTAGACTTATAATAAGTCTTATATAAGAATATATATACTAATTTCTATAAAGATTTTTTAGCAATTGATACGCTTCATTTAATTTTCTCATTTGATCTGTTGATCCTCCAGCATCTGGATGCGTCTCTAAAGCTATTGATTTATATGCCTCCCTAATTTTTCGCAATGTGTGAGCTGATCCTGCCGCTGTTGATAAATTCAATAATTTAAGTGCACCATGTACCGTCATTGTTGAGTCCAATGTTTCAAATGAATTTGATCTGTTATTTCGCTTAAATCTAGATACAAACCTCCTCATTAGTGTTGGTATCCTATTAATTAAATCTGATGTAGCAAAAGGGTCTTCTAAAACACCAACCATTAATAAAACAATTTCAAGGGATGGATTTTTCTTTATCCAAAATGGACATAACTCAGACATAAATTTATTGGCGGCACTCCATGTAAAGGGTAGATTTTCTGTTCCATCAAGATTTGGCCATATATCCCTTCCAAACCAATCCATCGAAGCTTCTACTACATGATCGTTAGGAACTGTTCCATATAGTGTTTTCCAATGACTAATTAAAGCTATTCGACATTTTATTAATTCAGTTTCTTTAATCGTATTAATTTGAATATCATTAATATTCACCTTTAATTTATCACTATTAATACTTCTTCTTAAATTCTTTACTTTATTTTCAACAAAATTGGGAAGACTTATGTTGGAGTTTGTTTTTTCTCTATATTGATCCACATTTGAAACTAATTTATTTAAAGCTATATCATTAACCTCTTTATTAATATCTGATTTAATTAATACCAATCCAGCATTTTCATCAATATTTAAATTTTCATTATTATTTTGTTTCTCGTTAAAGTCAATTTCTTGCTGTTGATTTTTGGGTAGATAATCATCTTCTTGAAGAAGTTCTTTGAGTATCTTTTCGATTACAGGTCCTCTTGCTCTAAATCCCCACTCTTTTCGTAATTGATCAAACCTGGAAATTAGTTCCTCAGGTAAATCAATTGAAATTCTTTTTGTATTTGTATTTTCAGGAATATTCAATAATATTTTTTTTGAATAGTAAGGAATTTATTTAATTTTATTCAAAAAAACTTGAAAGTCCATATGAAATATTGTTTTTAAATTAAAACCAATTTATTTTCTTGTCACAAGTCAATTAAGTATTTTTTTATAATAAAAATAAAAATGTTTAATTGCTATTTCAAGTCATCTAAAGAAAAAAAGAGTTTTTATCAACATAAGAAACTAGAAATGCTCAATTATATTAAGGATTCACTTGAACGTAAAATTGCCTCTGTAACAGCTTCTATAGAAGTTTTAGAAAGCCAAATAAACCGAGATAAAGAAGTTGAAGTAACTAACTAGTATTCAAACAAAACTTTCTAGAAGTTTTTCAGGGCCAAATTTTTTTAAATAATCAATATTTGATTTTTCAGTTACTAATAGATATCCTGCAAACCCTAAACCGTTAATACTGAAACCATGAATATGATCATTCTTTCTTTTTATAATAGCGATCCATTTATTAGTTATTAAAATATTGTAAGGACGTATCGGTTTCTTATCACTACTAGGGTCCCCAAGTCCTAATTTCTTGCATAATTCTAAATATAATTCAAAAAGAGATGATGAATTCTCTAAAAAATTAAACTTGGATACAATAATATTTTTTTTAAGCTTACTATTTATTTCTTGATTTGAATTCATTTCCAAAAACCAATTTTCTCTCGGGCATGATATCTCACCTCTAGATCTACGAAGAAGTTGAAAATGCCTGTGAGGTTGACTTGCACCCGCAATTGGAGAACTATTGAAAAACCATAGTCCACTAGTGTCTTTATTAACTTGTTGGATAGCTCTCCAATCTTTAATATCTAACCATCCATTTTGAGGTTTCCATTCATTTGTAATCAGTAAAATATGTCCTTTTTGTACAGGGTACTTATTTAATATTAGTTGATGACTATCACCAATTTTCTCAATTTCTAGTATTTTTTCCCATGGACAAAATGGATTCTGCTTAGGACCATAAATTTTATTTTTTATAAATTTTGAAGTATCTAGTTTCCTAATTATGAAGTCGTCTTTTTCATATAAATCGCTTGTAATAATATAAGTTTCTAGAGGATATAATGATTCATCATCAATTGATAATTGAGTTTGCTCTAGTGCTTTTTTCCAAAATATTTCTAAACTCATTTAAAAAAAATTATCATAATCATTCTAAAAAAAATAATAAATTTGTAATTACTATTTATTAAATTGATATTCTTTCAATTTTTCTAGGGGTACTGATTCTAAGACTATAATGTTCGTTGATTCTAATATGACTTTTGGTGCAAGACCGTCTAATAATGCTTGCTTCCACCTATCAAGACAAATACACCAATGATCACCATCCTTTAGTCCTGGGAAGGAATAAATAGGCATGGGAGTTATTAAATCATTACCTTGTGATTTACTATATTTCAGAAAATTATCATCCATTACACAACATATAGAATGATTCCCTCCATCATTTTTATCATAGTTGCAAAAACCATCTCTGAACCAGCCTGTCATAGGTTCGCAACTACAAATCTCAATTTTTTCTCCTAGAACATTCAATTGATCTTGATTATTTATGGTCATAGATTTTTGTTTTTTACTAAATCATAATAAAACACCAACATTTCTTTAAAAAAGGTTGACGACTATGGGGGGTGAGGAGGTAATAATTCTAATAAGGTTTTTTTCATTATGGATTGGGACTTTACTGAAAACATAGCATTTAAAGCTCTTTATGATGCTTTTAAAGATAGTGATGAATCTTCCGCATTAGAATTTTTATCTAGTGATGGTGCTTCATATTATCTTGAGTTAACACAGGACGCGGCGGGTGAGGGACTTGATCTGGGTGACAATGAAACGATGGATGAACTGCAGGAAGAAATTATTGAATATTTAGAAAACAACTAAAGATTTAGCTTAAGCGCTGAAATATTTAGCTTTTGAGTGTAGTGAAATTATAGCTGTAGTACTTTGTTCTGGATGAAGTTGTTCAGATTCATCCATGGTCAAGTTTATTCTTTTTGCATCCAACAATGATAATTGTATGTTTGAATCAGATACTTTTGGACATGCAGGATATCCAAAAGAATATCTAGCACCTCTATATTTTTGAGCTAAAATTTCTCTATTTTTGTCTGGTTCTTCAGTCCTAAAACCACATTCAATACGAATTAATGCATGGACATACTCAGCTAGAGCTTCTGCTAATTGCACTGTAAGTCCATGGAATAATAAATAATCGCTATATTTATCTTCTTTAAATAATTTTTGCGAATATTTACTAGCAATATCGCCCATCGTAACAGCCTGCATAGGAAATATATCTATCGGTTTATCATTTTTTAAATCACAATAGAAATCAGCTATGCATAGATTATTCCCAGATTTTTGTCTTGGAAAATCAAATTGGGAAATTTTATTAAATGATTTATCATCAAATAAAAAAATACTATTATCTTTTCTCCCGCATCTGAAATATCCATAAACTGCTTTGGGTGAAATCAGTTTTTTATCTACAATTGTCTCTAACCATTTATCTAACAACGGTTTAGCATATGAATCCAAATAGTAATTGTATTCATCTACGCTTTGGTTTTTTCCTTTTTTTATTTGCCATTGTCCGCTAAATAGAGCTTTCTTATCTAAATAAAAAATTAACTTGTTTAAATCTATATCAACGTCGTATAAGACCTTCGTTCCCAAAAAAGGAGCTTGAATTGGTTCTTCTTCATTTATAAATTTAGATCTTGTAATATTTTCTTTTAGATTTAATTTGGAAGTCTCAGTACTTATGGACATTGATTTATTAATCGCTTCAGTGTTGGTTTTTGATGATGCTAAATTAATATTTATACCCTCTTTATTAATAAATCCCTCTGTATTAGACCAATTTCCCTTTTTTTTATTATCCATATATTCATTCATGAATTTAAGATCAGTGAACGCATCTTTTCCATACAATATTTTCCCATTATATATTTTGCTGCAGTCCTCATTTACAAATTTTGGGGTTAAGGCTGCGCCTCCTAATATTACTGGTACACTTATATTCTCATTGTTAAAAGCCTCTAAGTTATCTTTCATAAAAGCAGTTGATTTAACAAGTAATCCGCTCATAGCGATGCAATCTGCTTTATGCATCTTTTGTGCATCAATAATTGCTGATACATCTTGCTTTATTCCAAGATTTATTACGTCATAACCATTATTTGTAAGTATTATGTCAACCAAATTTTTTCCAATATCATGAACATCTCCTTTGACAGTTGCAATTAAGAGTTTTCCATTTGATATGTTTTCATCTACAGTTTCCATATATGGTTCTAAAATTGAAACAGCAAATTTCATTGTTTCAGCGGATTGGAGTACAAATGGTAATTGCATTTGACCTGAGCCAAATAAATCTCCTACAACTTTCATCCCATCTAGTAGAAAGGTATTAATTATTTCAAGAGGTTTATATTTCTCTAATGCTTTATTTAATTGATCCTCTAAACCTATTTTTTCTCCATCAATAATGTGATTTTTTAGACTTTCTTCCAGAGTTAGGTTTTTATTTTCTGAAGATGCTTTTTTGAAATCTTGAATAGATAAATCTTGAAAAGCCTTTGTTAATTCTACTAATGGATCATAAATACATATATCATCTTCAAATTCTCTTTTGTCATATATCAAATCTAAGCAAAGCTTTTTAGTTTCTTCAGAAATTTTAGTTAATGGCAAAATTTTATTTGGAGCTATGATAGCAGAATCCAATCCCGCTTTAATACATTCATCTAAAAATATAGAATTTAGATTAATTCTAGATAATGGTGAAAGACCAAAACTAATATTTGATATTCCAAGTATGATATGAATATCTGGGAAATTTTCACGAATTTTTGATATAGCAGTAATTGTCTCTTTAGCGTTTAATCTATCTTCTTCTATCCCAGTAGATATTGGCAGGGCTAATGGATCAAAAAATAGCTCATAATCTGACAAGCCACATTCTCTGGATCTATTAATCGCTCTTTTAACAATGTTATATTTTTTATCTGCATTCCTTGCCATTCCATCTTCATCAATAGTTCCGACAACAAGACCTGAACCATACCCCAAGGCTAAATTTAGAACTTGATCAAATCTTTCATCACCGTCTTCGTAATTGGTTGAATTTATAATGCATTTACCGCCAGCTGACTTTAATCCACTTTCCATTTTTTCAGCATCTGTAGAATCAATCATTAAAGGTAAATTTATGTTGGTAACTAGTCTTGAAGTTATTTCTTTCATGTCTTTAACACCGTCCCTTCCCACATAATCAACATTTACATCAAGAACGTGTGCATTTTCTTTTTGTTGTTGCTTGGCAATTGAAACCAAACCATCCCAATCGTCGTTATTTAGCAACTCCCTAACCTTTTTAGATCCACTTGCATTTAATCTTTCTCCTACAATCAAGATTGAATTGTCTTGTTTGTATGGCACAGAATTATATATTGATGATGCAGAAGGAATATATCCACTTGAATTATTCTTACCTTTTTCGTTAGATCTTTCGTTATCAATAATTTCATCAATTATTGAAGAAAGATATTTAATATGATCAGGTGTAGTCCCACAACATCCACCTATTAATTGAACATTAAAATCATATATAAAATTCATTAATTGCATTTTTAATTCTATTGGCTTTAATCTGTAGTGAGCCACTCCAGCAATATTTTCAGGTAGTCCTGCATTGGGAATACAACTTATAGCGAAGGGTGAATTTTCAGACAAATATTTAATATGTTCCTTCATTTGTTCTGGACCAGTTGCACAATTAAGTCCAAGGATATCTATATTAAATGGCTCTAATATTGTTAATGCAGATGCGATATCAGATCCAACAAGCATAGTACCTGTTGTTTCCATCGTTATAGATACCATTATAGGGATATCTAAATTTTTACTATTAAGTACTTCTTTTGATGCTAACAAGGCAGATTTAATTTGCAATACATCTTGGCAAGTTTCAATTAAAAGAAGATCAACTCCTCCATCTATAAGACCATATATTTGTTCTTTATATGATTGCTTTAATTCATCAAAACCTATATGTCCTAATGTAGGTAATTTAGTGGTTGGTCCAATTGAACCGGCAACAAACCTTGGTTTGTTAACGGATGAATATTTGGAAGCAGCGTTTTTTGCTATTAATGCAGCATTTTTATTTATTTCATATGCTTTATCCGCAATATCATATTCTTCAAGAACTATAGATGAGGCTCCAAAAGTATTAGTTTCTATAACATGACAACCTGCTTCTAAGAATGAATAATGAACCTTTTCAACTACTTTTGGTGAAGACAAAACAAGGTTTTCATTACAACCTTCTAATTCTTTTCCTCCAAACTCATCTGAAGTAAGATTTAAGTTCTGAAAAGATGTTCCAGTACCTCCGTCAAAAATAATTAATGGCTTTTCTTCTCTATTAAGATAGGTTCTGAAAGATTCCATTTATTGCAAAATCGATTTTTATATTGAGATTCTGGTTACCCAATTATCATAGTCTTGAGAACGTCCTTCTGTTATTTCTATAAGCTTATTTTTTAATTTATTCATTATCGGTCTTTCAACATTTAATTCAGTTGATTCAATTTTTTTAACTGGCGTAATTTTTGCTGCTGTACCAGTTAGAAATACTTCATCTGCGATTAATAATTCTGTTTTATCAACAGGCCTTTCAATTACATTTATTCCAAATGATTTTGCTAATTCAATTACACTAGCTCTTGTAATCCCCTCAAGGATATCTTGATCAACTCCTGGAGTTATTAAGTCTCCATTTCTTACAATAAATAAATTCATACCACTAGCTTCGCTTACCTTACCACTTGAATTTAATAGCAAGGCTTCATCAAACCCCGATAAACTAGCCTCTGTTTTAGCTAACGAACTAGTAATATAAGCTCCACTTATTTTTCCTCGCAACGGGAGAGATCTATCTTCTTGCCTAGTCCAACTACTCATTCTACAAGAAACACCATCTGGGGATAGATAATCTCCAAGTTCAATACAATAAACAAAGAAATCTGTTTCAATATTATGTAATCTTGGAGCTATACCTAAATCGCTTGTATATACAAATGGTCTTATATAAATAGGGTTTTTAGGCTTGTTTATTTTTATAACTTCTTCTAAGGCTTTAAAAATATATTCTTCAGAAATATCAGTTAAGAGTAATTTTGCACTTTGAGATAATCTTTTTATGTGTTTATCAGTTCTAAACAAAAGGAATTCTTCTTTATTTGAAGGGTTAGGTATCGCTCTCATTCCTCCAAATGCAGCAGTACCATAATGTAATGCATGAGTAGCTATTGATATTTTTGCATCTTTAAATGGAATACATTTACCTTCGAACCAGGCGTATGGAAGAAATTCATGCATATTCAATTTATTAAATTAAGTTAAACTTGTTTTATCCTACTTATCTATTCTAAACCTTATTTATATATAAAATGCACAGGATATTAAACATAGCAGGAAATGAAAAGAATAAGGATGATTTAATTGAGCAACCAGCGGCAGATTTTATTTTTATAACAAGTGTCAAAGCTGATTTAAATCTTATATCAAACTTATTGTTAGAAAAGGAATTTGCTTCATTAAAAAATAATATAAGAGCTTTAGAAATTTCTAATTTAAATTCCTCAGCTCAAATAGATAATTATTTATTAAAAACAGTTAATTATGCAAAAGTTGTCGTATTAAGAATTTTTGGAGATAAAGGTACATGGAACTATGGAATTGAACAACTTTTATATTGGCAAGCAGTCAATAAAAAAAGGAAGTTAGTAATCCTATCAGGTACCATTGATCAGGAAGTTTCCTTATGTGAAATAAGTAGTATAGATAAAAATATTGCACTTAATATTTCTAGATTACTGAGATCGGGAGGACTTGATAATTATAGAAAATTTCTTAATTGTTTAAATTATCTACAGGTAAATGAAGCATTAATCCCTGATGAGTTTTTGAATATTACTTTTTATGCAGATCCTTATTTATATGATTGGAAAATTGAAAAAGGCGAAAAAATTGGAATTATTTCTTATAAATCACTTTTTTTGGCTAATGAAATTGAAGTAAACAAAAAACTTAACTTGCAGTTACGAAGATGCGGACTATCGCCTAAAACGTTATTTATTTCCACACTAAAAGATCATATTATTCAAAAGAAATTAATAGATATTTTTAAAAAGGAAGATATTAAATTAATAATTACCACAACTTCATTTTCTTCATCTCAAATCAAAAATAACGAATTAATTGAAAATTCTACAAATATTTTTACTTCTCTTAATATTCCAATTTTACAGCTTCTCTCTTCTAATAGATCAAGAAAAAATTGGTTAAATTCATCCATTGGAATGAATTCATCTGATTTATTAATGCAAATAATTATTCCTGAATTTGATGGAAGGATTACTACCTGTCCTTCAGCATTTAAAGAAATAATTTCTGAAAAAAATACACTCTACAGTGAAATAACCAGTTACAAAGCTGATCAAGTAGGTATTAAATGGATTTCAAAATTCGCAACAAATTATGTGAAACTTCAAAAACTCAATAATTTTGATAAAAAAATTTGTTTAATAATAAGTAATTATCCAGTAAAGAATGGAAGAATCGGTAATGGTGTTGGTCTTAATACACCATCTTCGATAATAAATATTCTTAACTGGTTAAAAGAAGAAGGTTATGATCTTGGATCTTTTAATTATCCTCAAGATTCTTCGGAATTAATGTCAATACTTATAAAAACTAGAACTAATGATCTTGAATCTCAAAATAATAAACCTTTAGATTACTTACCACTTAGTGAATATTTAAAATATTGGAATTTTTTAGAACTTGAACCAAAAAATATTATTGTTAACCGTTGGGGCAATCCATCAGAAGCGATCGATCTTGATAATGAAGGCTTCTCAATAAATGGTATTAGATTTGGAAAAATAACTTTATTGATTCAACCTCAACGAGGTTATGACGCTTTCACTGATAGAGATATTCATTCTCCCGATCTTCCACCTCCCCATAGATATTTAGCACAATATTTTTGGATTGAAAAAGTTTTTAACGCAAATGCTATTTGCCATATTGGTAAACATGGGACTGTTGAATGGTTACCTGGCAAATCTATAGGTCTAAGTAATAAATGTTTTCCAAATATTATTTGTCCAGCAATACCAAACATATATCCTTTTATCGTAAATGATCCAGGAGAAGGATCCCAAGCTAAAAGAAGAATTGCTGCAACAATTATTGATCATTTAACCCCTCCTTTGGATAGGTCAGAATTATATGGAAAATATTCAATATTAGAAAATTATTTAGACGAATATTTTGAAGCAAAATTATTAGATTCTAATCGGATTGAAATTATAGAAAAATCCATTTTTGAATTAATTAAAAAAGATTTTAACGAAATCACTTTAAATAATAAAAATAATCAAATTGAAGAGATTGATTCTTTTCTTTGCAAAATTAAAGAATCTCAAATTAGGACAGGTTTGCATATTTTTGGTAATAGGCAGAATGACATTAATGAAATAAATTTATTCTTGTGTATCGCTAGAGTGCCAAATGCCAATCGAATTGGGATTGTTCAATATATAGCAAAACATTTAAAACTAGATTTGGATCCTTGGACAAATAAATATGATCAAAAGTTAAGTGAAAAGGATAAAAAAATACTATTGACTTTTTCCAACAAAAACATTTTAAACTTTAGAATGGCTATTGATTTTTTGGAACAACAAGCAAAGTATTTAATATATTTGTTTTTTTACAAAAAGAATACCAATATAAAAAATCTAGAAAAATATAAAAATCTGAAAATAATAGACTATTTCTTTAATGAAAAAAAACATAATAAGTATTTTTTATTATTAAAAAAAGAGATTCTATATCCAATCATTAATTCTTCATATAATGAGAAATTATCATTTATTAATTCATTAAATGGACAATATGTAAAAAGTGGTCCATCTGGAGCCCCTACGAGAGGTAAAACTGAAGCTTTACCCACTGGTAAAAATTTCTTTTCAGTTGATTCGAGAGGACTGCCAACTGAATCAGCATGGAGTGTTGGTTGTCAATCAGCTTCACAAATACTTGATTTATACAAACAAGATAATGGAGAAGATTTAAAAAATATAGCAATATCTGTATGGGCAACATCCACAATGAGAAATGGTGGTGAAGATATTTGTCAAATACTATATTTATTAGGAGTACAGCCTATTTGGGATGGGCCTTCAAGAAGAGTAGTAGATCTAGAAATCATTCCTTTATCTGTTCTCGAAAGACCAAGGGTTGATGTTACTTTAAGGATTTCGGGAATGTTTAGAGATGCATTTCCACAGTTAGTTAAATTAACTTCTAAAGCAATAAATCTTGTATCTAATCTTAATGAGGATGATAAATTTAACCCTCTTGCTGGGGCCTCAAGGGATGGTGATTCAATTAATCGTATATTTGGGTCAGCGCCAGGTTCATATGGAGCTGGTCTGCAAGAACTAATTTCAAATTCTAATTGGGAAAATATTGATGATTTTGGAGAATCTTTTCTGAATTGGAGTAAGTGGATTTACAGTGATAATCATGAACCTATTGAGGATAAAAAATCATTAGAAAATGCTCTTAAAAATGTCCAGTTAGTTGTTCATAACCAAGATAATAAGGAACATGATATTTTAGATTCTGATGATTATTATCAGTTTCAGGGTGGATTATCTTCAGCAGTAAAAAAATTGAGCGGTAAATTACCTGAAATGTATCATGGTGATTTATCAAAATTTGGATTATCTAAAATTTCAAAATTACAAGATGAAATTAATAAAGTTGTTATATCAAGAATACTTAACCCTAAATGGATAAATGGAATGAAGGATAATGGTTATAAAGGAGCGTTTGAATTTTCAGCTACATTAGATTACTTATATGCTTTTGATGCTTCTACTGAAGTAGTCTCAGATTGGTGTTATGAGGAAGTTTATAAATCATGGTTATGTGATCTAGATCTTAGGAATTTCTTTCTAGAGAATAATCCATGGGCTTTAAGAGATATTGCACAAAGATTACTTGAAATTGTCAATAGAAAAATGTGGAATAATTGTTCATCAGATGTCATTGAAAATTTAAAGAACATAATTATTAGTACTGATTCAAAAATTGAAAAAAACGAATTCTGAATTATCTACCTAATAGCGAAAGTCCATGACTATCTGTTCCGCATGTTTTTAGCATTGAATATTTATCTGCTAATTTATCTATTTCTGAACAAACAAATAAACTAGGATTCCATACTTCATTAAGTTCATAATCGTACCAAACCTCTATTCCATCAATACCTTGTATTTTGGCCTCTGGAATTAATTTATAAAAGGGAATCCTGTATCTCGCTGGGTGTGCAAGAAATGATAAACCACCAGCTAAATTTATTGCTTTAATAACTGATTTTATATTTAAATCATTACCTATTGGAGACTCTCCAAGGGTGTAGGGATTTAGGTATTTACTTTTTATATCTATTCCCAATCCAATTACATGTACTAAACATCCCAGAATCAAACAATTAATTTCTATTCCCGAAATTAATGTAAAAGAATCTTTAGGATAATTTTTGAGTATATTATTTTTTTTTATATATTCATGAGCTTTAATTGTATGATGATCGGTTATTGATAAAAATTTCACGTTATTTTTATAAGCTTGTTCTAAAAGTGCATATGGTTCTAGACTTCCATCACTAAATTTTGTATGACAGTGAAAATTAATATTTTTAGGACAACTATTTTCATTAATATTGGAGGTTAATTTTACTAAGTCTTCCCTATTCATTACTTAATGAATTCTCATTTTTCTTTCTAATCTTTGCATATAATTGTATTGAAGCCAACATGAAAATAATTAGTCCAACTACGCTCCATGTAGCAACACTAGTTGGGAAATTATTTTTAAAAATAACTAAAAGTACAATTATAAATAATAATAAAGTCGGCAATTCATTTAATAATCTAAGGTTTTTTGCTGAAATGGTTGAAGTACCATTTTGTAATGAATACATTATTTTGTAACAGTAAGAATGATAAATTACTAATCCTAAAACAAAAGAAATTTTAATTTGTAACCACTTCTCACTTAACCAACTTGGTTGCATAATAACCATGCATATAGCCATACTTAAAGCTAATATCATCCCAGGTGTTGTGATTATATTCGCCAGCCTTTTTTCCATCAAGGTGTATTGTTTATTAAAGGCAATTTTTAATTCATTATCCATATTTTTAGATTCTTCATGATATATAAAAAGTCTTACTAAATAAAAAAGGCCAGCAAACCAAACGATTACACCAATAATGTGAAGTGATTTAAACCAGAGATACGCTTCAGCTGACAAATTACTAGATTAATTTAATATATATATATTTTTAATATAGTTATATTTAACAATATCAAGAAATCTATTTTTCAAAAATTAATTAATATTTATAACTCGTTAAAATATTCATATATATCAGTTACTGAATTTTTTCCAAGTCCTTTAACTTTTGATAAATCCTCTTTACTAGCTATTCTTATCGCGTCTATTGATTTAAAATGCTCAAGCAATTCTCTTATTCTTGATGGTCCTAATCCACTGATTTGGGACAATTGAGATCTATTCATTCTCTTAGATCTTTTGTCTCTATGAAAAGATAATGCAAATCTATGTGCTTCATCTCTTACCCTTCTTAATAGAAGAACTCCTTTTTGATTTTCGTCAGTATCAAGAGACTTAGTAAAGCCTGGAATAAATATTTCTTCATGTTTTTTTGCTAATGAACATATAGTTACCTCTTCCTCAAGATTTAATTTTTTTAATGCTTTAATAGCTGCATTTAACTGTCCTTTTCCTCCATCAATCATTATTAAATCAGGCCAATCTGATAAAAGTTCATTGTCTAATTTACTATTTGTTTTATCATTTAATATTGAAAAATCCCCTCCGTTTTCTTTAAATCTTGACCATTTTTTAAACCTTCTATGTATTACTTCATATATCGAAGCAAAATCATCACTATGTCCTACAACAACGTTTGGATCTTTAATTTTATATTTCCTATAATGCTGTTTAGAAGGAATCCCATCAATAAAAACGACTTGTGATGCTACAGGGTCACTACCTTGAATATGGCTTATATCATAACCTTCAATTCTTTTAGGTTGTTCACTTAATTCAAGTATTTGGGCAAGATCCTCAATTGATGATTCATTATCTTGTATCCCATTTATTATTCTATCTAATTCCAATTTCGCATTTTTTAAAACCATTTCTACAGTTTCATGTTTTTTATTTCTTTTTGGGATTAGGATTTTTACTTTCTTTTTTCTTAGATCCGTTAACCAATCCTCTATGGTTGCTTGTTTTGGTAGGTTATATTGAATAAGAATTTCTGATGGTATTTCTACAGCTTCAACATTCATATAATGCTCTTCTAATATCTTTTGTAGAATGAGATTTTCATCTTCATTATTTAATTTTTGACTATAGCCAATTCTCCCAATGAGCTTACCAGATCTCATTTGGAAAATTTGTATACTAGCTACATTTTTTTCTGAAACTATTCCAAAGATATCTCTATTAATTGAAGAATCTGGTATTGATATTTTTTGTGATTCAGTTAATAATTTTAAACCTGAAATTTGGTCTCTTATTTTTGCTGCATTCTCATAATCTAAATCATTTGAAAACTGCAGCATTTTTTTTTGTAAAAATATTTCTAAGTCATCATTTCGTCCCTGAAATATCATAGATACTTGTTTCATTATTTTTTTATAATCGTCAGATGATATAACTTCTTGGCAAACACCTGGACATCGTCCTATTGAATAATTCAAACAAGTTCTATCTTTATAGACTGGCCTTGGTCTTTGTCTAAGTGGAAATATTTTTTTTATCGTAAATAATGTTCTCCTTAATAATCCGACATCAACATAAGGTCCATAATATCTATCTAAATTGTTTCTATTTCTTCTTCTTCTTGTAATAAATATTCGAGGATATTTTTCACTCCAAGTTATACAAAGATATGGATATTTCTTATCATCCTTTAAAAGAATATTAAAGTATGGTTTGTTTGTTTTAATTAAATTTGACTCTAAATTTAATGCTTCATATTCGCTATCTGTGACTATTATTTCTATTTCAGTTATTTGACGAACCATCAAACTTAATCTGGGCGTTAAATCTGAATAATTATTGAAATAACTACTTACTCTACTACGTAGTTTTTTAGATTTACCAATATAAAGTAAGTTACTATCAATATCTTTAAAAAGATAACAACCAGATGACTTTGGAATTTCGGATAATCTTGATTTTAATAACTCCTTATTATTGATTAATTTATATTCAATTTTAAAATTATATTTGTTATCTATTTTTTCGATAGAGGGATTACTCATTTATAATAACTACCCTCCATAATTCCAGCCAGTCGAAGATAAATTTAGTGAGTCAACATCATTATTCAGATAAGCAGATTCAACCTCTCCTACAAAAACGGTATGGTCTCCATGCATAACACTTCCAACTACATTACATTCAACTCCACCAACACTATCAACTAAAATAGGCAATCCAAGCTCACCTAAATTAAATTCAACAGATTCAAATCTACCTCCTAATGCTTTTTGAGGTTTAAAGAAAACAGCAGCTAGATCCTTTTGATCACTTTTTAGCACATTTAATGAGAACTTATTGGTGGACTTTATTATTTCATGGCTAGAACCCTCTGCTCTAACAGCCATAACAACTAATGGTGGGGTGAAGGAACCTTGAGTCACCCAACTTGCAGTAAATCCATTCACTTCATTTTTATCCTCGTCTCTAACACCACAAATAAATAATCCGTGAGGTATTTTTCTTAATAAGATTTTTTTTGCTTCTAGATTTAATGTCATAATTGATTTATCTAATAATCTTATTTTAGCTAAATTTCTTATTCGATCATAATAAATTCATGAAAATTCTTTATCCAGGTACTTTTGATCCTTTAACAAACGGGCATCTTGATTTAATAGAAAGGGCTGAAAAATTATTTGGCAATCTAGTAGTTGCTGTTTTAGAAAATACTTCTAAAACACCAACATTTAATCTTGAAAGAAGAATAATACAAATAAAAAATTCTCTTTCTCATTTACCTAATATTGAAGTAATTTCTTATTCAGGACTCACTGTGGATTGTGCAAATGATCTAAAAGCTAATCTTATTCTTAGAGGCTTAAGAGCAATGAGTGATTTTGAGTATGAACTTCAGATTGCTCATACAAATAAATCTCTTAATAATGATATTGAAACTATATTTTTATCCACAAATACAAATTATAGTTTTCTTAGTAGTTCTTTAGTAAAAGAAGTTGCAAAATTTGGTGGTGAAATTAATCACATGGTGCCTCCCTCTGTTGAGAGGGATTTAAAAGAATATTTTAAATAATATTTTTATTAACAAGATTTCAAGTAATAAAGATCACGTAATAATTTAAATGCTTTTTCTTTATCAATTTTATTAGAATTTTGGATAATGCTTATAATTATTGGCTTTTCATTTTTATATAAAAAACCAGATAATGCAAAGACATTTGAAAGAGTCCCAGTTTTCCCAAAAAACTTTCCAGATAATTCACTATTTACAAATCTTTTAGCTAACGTTCCTCTTACTCCCGTAATTGAAAGTGTAGATTGATAAGATTGAAAATTATTAGAATATCTCATTTTATCTAAAAACAATACAACTAACTTTGTTGTAATTCTATTTTTTCGAGACAATCCACTAGCATCTGCAAAGTGAGCATTAGTTGCTGGGAGGCCTTTATTTTCAAGCCATCTTTTCAATTTTATATAGTCATTATCGTTCCATGTATTTGAGGCATTTTTAAAGAGTGATTCAGCTGTAAAATTATGGCTTTCAGAATTTGTTAGAGTTAATAATGAAAGAATTGGAGTTGAATATATTTTACTTATCTCTGTAATATCTTTTAAATAAAATGTTTTTTCTGAATCTAAAAAATATATATTTACTTTTGAATTAGGAAATTTACTTTTTAAATAGTTTTTAATAAATATTCTTAAAGCATGAATATCTTCATATTTATTGTGATTACTTTCAATAGCTAGAGATGTAATTGGAGATCCATATTCGTAAAGTTTATCAGTATTTGTCCAACCACTAGGCCAATTTAATTTTGAATCAATTTCTACAATATTAAAGTTAATAGTTTTATTTTCTTTAATATTTGAAATTAGTTCGATTATATCTTCATAGTTCAGATCTGGATCCCCTTGACCAAGTAAATAATAATTGTTTTTATTTTTTTTTAATAAAATGGTCTTTAAATTATTATTTAATTTATATTTACTTAAAACATAAGCTGATGAGAATAATTTTTGATTTGATGCTGGTAACCTTGGAACTTCATCATTATAGGAACTAATTATTGTACCGTTATTATTGATAATTGATACACTAAAAGAATCATCTAGCGTCTGATTCAATAAAGCATCATAATTAGGACATTTTTTATTTTTAGTTATTATTCCAGGGAAATTAAAATAAATACTATTTAAAATATTTATTTTCTGATTTGTTAGTAAATATCTTATTAAGAATGGAGATGTTACTAATACAAGAATAATTAAGAAAAACGAATAAATTTTTTTAATCACATTCAATCTATAAATTTACAAAAATAGATTCATTGTCGGGTTTAATTTCAAATTCTTTTTTAAAAAAATATTTTTTGTTTTCTTCTTTGAAAAGCAACCAATTATTTGGATAAATATGCATAAGAGCAGCATTATTTAATGGCTGAAGAAAATAAATATTTTTCCAAGTTTTGACAAAGTTTTTACGTCTCTCTCTAATAACACTTCCTATACCAATATTGGCATCTTCAAATTTAGGATTTAATGAATAATGCGTTCCTTGATAATTATCGGACATAGGTTCAAATGAGTCAAAATCATATGGCTGAGGAAGTATCGATATCAATACACTATCAATATTATTTATATTATTTGATTCATTAAATGATTTAAAAGTAAAGATTTTATCTTTGATATCTGGATAGTCTCTTTGAGCCAAAGCCACAGCACCTTGATCAGCAAATGTTATGAATACATTATTATTTTTAGCTAATATCTTGTAAATAGTTATTCCAATTCTGTTAAACTTCAATCCTTCAAAATTAAATTCTATAGAAAATCTTTTATTTAAATCTAATAAACTTGGAATAATTGCATCCTCCATATTCCTAAGAGATTCATTTAAATCTTTAGGTAGTCTGTAATTTGTTTCCATTAAAATTTGTCAATACATATTTGAATAAGTTCTAAAAATTTATCTATTTCTGACTTATTGTTTATTGAACCTAAAGTAACACGAATATTGGAATATAGTTCATCATCTTTTAACCCAATATTTTTAAGTGTTGAACTCGGTTTCCCAGATGAGCTTGAACAAGCACTTCCACTACTTATGGCTATTCTATTTTCTGACATGAAATTAACAATCTTATAGGCTCTTATAGGATCAAATAGCTTATTTAAAAGTAGAAACGAAATATGATTTGGAAGCCTATGGTTAATACTGCCAGTAATCTTTATATGATTATTATCCTTAATTTTTTGAAAAAAATAAATTTTAAGTTTATTAATGTTATTAGAAGGAAATTCTGTTTTGTGATCATTTAATTTTATTTTTCCTTTAATATTCTTTAATGATTCATACATTCCAGCAATTAATGGCAAAGCTTGTGTTCCTTGTCTAATTGAATATTCCTGGGTAAGTGATATGTCTTTATTTTTTAAAATCATTCGAGACTTTTCTTTCGTTAAGAGAATGCCGATACCTTTTGGACCTCCAAATTTATGAGCAGATAAACTTAAAAAATCACATTTAAGATCTTTCCAACTGAATATTCCATTACTTAATATTTGAGTTCCATCTAAATGAAACATTATATTTAATTCTTCACATTTGGAACCTATAAATTGAACAGGTTGAATTGTCCCAATTTCACTTTGTCCCCAAATAATTGATACAAGCTTAGTATCATTGGTTAAAATTTTATCGATATTAGCAATATTTAAAATTCCATCATTATTTACCTTCCATTCGTAAATATCCCAATTTTGTTTTTTTAGTTTATTAGCACAAATAGTTGTTGCTTGATGTTCAACATTTGAGATGACAACTCTACCATTTTTAAAGTTTTCATAAATATTATTAAATACAATATTTGTTGATTCCGAAGAACCAGATGTAAAAATTATATCCTCTGGTTCTGCTTCAAATATATAAGCAATTTTAGATCTAATTTTTTCAAGATATGTAGAGCATTTTATCCCTAGCTCGTATGTTGATGAAGGGTTATGCCAATAATTCTTATAAGTTGAATTTATTATATTTAAAACATTCTCAGATAATGGAGTCGTAGATGCATTATCTAAATATATAAAATTATTTTCCATTAATTTATTAAAATTGATCCCGAGAAAACCTTTTTAGCATTGCCGGTCATCATGACTTCAGAATCGTCTTTTGACCAATCTATTTTAAGATTACCTCCTGGCAAAGAAACAATTGTCAACGAGTTGCAAAGGCCTAGTTTATAAGCTGCTACATGAATAGCACAAGCTCCTGTCCCACAGGCTAAGGTTGGACCTGCTCCTCTTTCCCATACTTTTACCTTGATATTATCTCTATTTAGGATTTGACAAAAATGAACATTAGTTTTTTCTGGAAATAATTCATTATTTTCAAATATTGGCCCAAGTTTAGAAAGAGCAATGGAATCTAAATCTTGTACAAAGAATATTAAATGAGGATTTCCCATCCCTACTGCATAACCTTTATTATTAAAATTTTTCTCAATAAATTCGTGTGAAGGAATTGAATTGATTTTTTTTTCAATTGTTGTTGGAATATTTTGACTTTCTAAAATTGGAACTCCCATTTTTACTGTAATTTCATCATTTATATATTTTGCAATTTTTAAACCTGCTTTAGTCTCAATTTTATATTCTATATTTTTATTATTCATTGAATCATTTACGTGTAGATACTCAACTAAACACCTAATTCCGTTTCCACACATTTGTGCTTCAGAACCATCAGAATTAAAGATTATCATTTTTGCATAATTATCTTCATTAGGTTCTTCTATAAAAATCACACCATCTGCTCCAATACCAAATTGCCTGTTGCAAATTAGTTTTATATCTAATATTTTATTTGTCTTGTAATTTTTATATACATCATTTCCTCTAGAATCAATTACTACGAAATCATTTCCGTTACCATGATATTTTTCAAAAGTTATATTTTTCATTTGTAGATAATATATTTTAAATTTTAATTATAAATTATTCCTTTTAACAATCTATTTCTATTTTATACAATGGATATTAAAATAATAATTTAACAAATAAAAATTAAGTGATTTCTCCAGATAAACAATATGAGACTGATGCCAATTTATATAATCCATCCGAAATAGAAAAAAAATGGCAGTCAATATGGACAGAAAACAATTTATACAAAACCGAAGAATTAACTGAGAATAGCGATAAATTTTATGCCTTATCAATGTTTCCCTACCCTTCAGGTAATCTTCATATGGGACATGTTAGGAATTATGTTATTACAGACTTAATAGCCCGGTTCCAAAGGTTTAAGGGCAAATCTGTTTTACATCCAATGGGTTGGGACGCTTTTGGTTTGCCTGCTGAGAATGCAGCGATTGAAAGAGGAATTAGTCCAAGTGTCTGGACTAAAAAAAATATTTCTCATATGAAGTCTCAATTAAAGCTTTTGGGACTATCAGTTGATTGGGATAGAGAATTTGCAACTTGTGATGAAAATTACTATGTTTGGACACAATATCTATTTTTAGAGTTATACAAGGCAGGTCTTGTATATCAAAAGGAATCTGAAGTTAATTGGGATCCGATAGATAATACAGTCTTAGCGAATGAACAAGTTGACTCAGAGGGTAAATCTTGGAGATCTGGGGCACTAGTTGAGAAAAAATTATTAAAGCAATGGTTTTTAAAGATTACTAATTATGCGGATGAGTTATTGAATGATTTAGAAAAATTAGATAACTGGCCAGAAAGAGTAAAAATAATGCAAGATAATTGGATTGGAAAGTCAATTGGTACAAATATTAATTTCATTATCAAAACCAATACAGAAAAGAAAATAACTGTATTTACAACAAGGCCAGATACTTTATTTGGAGTTACTTATTTAGCAATTTCTGTTAATCATTCATTAATTAAAAATATTTCTGATCAAGAAACCATACAAGATATAGAAAATCTTAAACAATATTTGAAAAATAATAAAAATAATGAACTTGAAAAAATTGGAATAAAAACTAGCATAGTAGCAATAAATCCAGTTAATTCTGAACCTATTCCTATTTGGGTGGCAAGTTATGTTCTCGATGAATACGGTACAGGCGCTGTTATGGGCGTGCCTGCTCATGATCTAAGAGACTTTGAATTTGCTAAGAAAAATAATATTGATATTAAACAGGTAATAATAAAGGATAAAAATGAACAAACTAAAGAACTTTATGAAGCTTATCTGGAAAATGGATATCTTATTAATTCAAATCATTACAATGGTATAGCAAATACTATTGCTAAATTAAAAATTTCAGAGGAGGGCGTAAATAATGGATGGGCCGAAAATAAGATTCAATATCGTTTAAGAGATTGGTTAATATCTAGACAAAGATATTGGGGATGTCCGATTCCTATCGTTAATTGCAAAAAATGTGGATCTGTTCCTTTAAACCAATCGGAATTACCTGTTGCATTACCAAAAGATATAGATATCTCGGCTAACAAGATTAATGCTTTAGGTGATAATAATAATTGGATAAATACAACATGTCCAAAATGTGGAATAGTGGCAAAAAAAGAAACTGATACTATGGACACTTTTATGTGTTCATCATGGTATTTTTTAAGATATCCATCTTCAAAATGTTCAAATAAGCCATTTGAAAAGGTTGAAATTAATAAGTGGTTACCTGTAGATCAATATGTTGGAGGAGTAGAGCATGCAATATTGCATTTGTTATATGCAAGATTTTTTACTAAAGCTTTGCGGGATAATAAACTATTTGAAATTGATGAACCTTTCAAAAAACTATTAACCCAAGGAATGGTTCAGGCAGCAGCCTATAAAAACAATAAAACAGGTAAATATGTTTCTCCTTCAGATATTACTGACCTATCAAATCCTAAAGATCCAATTGACAATTCTAATCTCGAAGTTCTTTTCGAGAAGATGTCTAAGTCAAAATATAATGGAATTGACCCCGAATCAGTTATTAAAAAATATGGAGCAGATACAGCAAGAATGTTTATATTATTTAAAGCACCACCAGAAAAAGATTTGGAATGGGGAGATACAGATGTTGAAGGACAATTTAGATTTTTAAGCAGGATTTGGAAGCTATATATAAATTGTGCAAAAGATATAAATAGTAAAACTAAATCCTATCCAGATAAAGAAAAATCTTTAATAAAGTCAATGAACATTGCTATAAAAGAAATTTCAAATGATATATTAAATAACCAATTTAATACTGCGATTTCAGAACTAATGAAGTTTTATAATGCATTATCAAATTCAATTAATGACGTAAACAATAATTTAAAAATAGAAGCTTTAAAAACATTTTGTATATTGCTTGCTCCATTTGCACCTCATATTTCAGAAGAAATATGGCAACTTATAGGATTTAATAAATCTGTGCATTTAGAAGACTGGCCTTCATTTAATGCCGAAGCACTAAAGGAAGATTCATATGAACTTGTAATACAAGTGAATGGAAAAGTTAGAGACAAAGTAAATATTAATAATGATATGAATGAAAATCAAATTAAAGAATTTACTCTTAATAGACCTAACATATTAAAATGGACTCAAGATAAGGAAATAAGAAAAATAATTATTGTTAAAGGAAAAATTATGAATATTGTTGTTTAAGACTTTGTTTTTTGAATAACTAGTGAATTTGGATTTGACCAATCGCCCTTAACTAAATAATCATCATTACCGAAACACATTTCACGGAGTATGAAAAATATAGGTTCACTCACTGAATTATCAAATAATGATGTTATGTCATTTATAGAATATTCTCCTCCTTCGTCTAATAAATTACTTACTTTTTGTTGATACTCAATAATATTTGCGGCTGCCTTCTTTCCAGCTTCAACTCCTGGTTGATCATATGCATTTATATTTACTAATTCAGCGTAGAAGGATACAGCCCTCTCAAATAAAGCGATTAAGGCACCTAGTGAAAAACAATTTAATTTTTCTAATGTGATAGTGATACTTTGTCTATTTTCACTAGAGAGTGCTGATCTTGTTCCTTGCAAAAAACCAGAAAGATATTCTTTTGGATTCTCTTTATCATCAAAAATATTAGTAGATGGAGAATCTAATAATTCAATAAAAATACAAAAGAAATTATCAATACCATCTCTAAGTTGCTGAACATATGCATGTTGATCTGTAGATCCTTTGTTACCAAAAACGGAAATACCTTGATTAACTACATCACCATTCCTATTAAATTTCTTACCTAATGATTCCATTACTAATTGCTGAAGATATTTACTAAATACCTGTAACCTATCTCTATAAGGTAATACGACCATATCTCTCTTCCCAACGCCATCCCCAGTTAAATACCATGCAGATGATAATAATGCTGCGGGATTATTTTTAAAATCGTTTATACGTGTGGCCTCATCCATTAGTGATGCGCCTCTAATAAATTCAGATATATCTTCATTAATAAGAGCTAATGGAAGTAATCCCACAGAGCTTGTAATACTCGTTCTTCCTCCAACCCAATCTTGTAAATTAAATATTTTTAACCAATTTTCAGAATTAGCTTTTTTAAATAACTTACTATCTTTCATTGTTATAGCTATAGCATTAGAATTCCAGTCAATAGAATTGTTTTCACAATGACTTTTAATAATTTCCATAGCAATTCTAGGTTCAGGCGTTCCACCTGATTTGCTTACTACTACAAATAAAGTTGTGGATAATTTTTCAGATAACTCTTCTAACTTTTCGGTAATTAAAAATGGATCAACATTATCGATATAAGAAAAATTTAAACCTTTAGAGCACTTTTGCAAAGACTCAGTAATAAGTAATGGGCCTAATCCACTTCCACCAATTCCTATCCATAGAACATCAGTATAGTTCTTATTATTCTTATTCTTAATATCACCATTTAAAATTTGTTTTCCAAATTCAGAGATAGCATTAATATCGGCGCTAATCTCCTCTCCAATTTTTGAAGATGGAGAAATTGACGGATTTCTAAGCCAATAATGTCCAACTTGTCTATTTTCATCAATATTTGAGATTGCACCATTTTCTAATTCTTTTATTGATGAAAAAACATCTATAAATTTATCTTCTAAATTTTTTATCTCTTTAATTGTGAACTTAATTTTGCTTATGTCTAACCAAATATTTAATTTTTTATCAAACCAAAGATAATTACAAAATTTATCCCAAGATTTTAAATCTCCATTCATTTTATATATTTGTTTCTTTTATTTATTATTCAATTATATCTATACGAATAGTACATAGATTTGAATCATTTAAATTTGTTTAAATTTTTATCTTCAAATAAATATGTTTTTGAATATAAACAATTTAATTTGAGGGTTTTTTTTATTTCATATGAATTTATCATTGGATAAAATAAAAAACATTGGATAGATCATTTAATTACATAATTTCCCCTGAGATATCTGAATTTAAAAGATTTTCCCCGAAATTAAATATAGGTGTACTTGCTTCTGGGAAAGGAACAAACTTTCAGGAATTAATTAATCTCTCAGAAAAAGGAGAATTAGATATAGATATAAAAGTTCTAATAACTAACAAAGATGATGCAGGTTGTATAAAAAGAGCTGAAATTAAAAAAATACCTCACAAAATTATAAGAGGCAAAGACTTTTTGCAAAAAGAGTCATTTGAATTAGAAATTGCAAATACTTTAATTCGTTATGATGTTGAACTTGTTGTTATGGCAGGCTGGATGAAAATTGTTACTCCATTTTTTATTAATAAATTTAAGAATAAGATAATAAATATTCACCCTTCATTACTTCCAGCATATAAAGGTGGTTCTGCGATAAAGGACTCATTATTAAAAGGTTCAAAAATAACTGGTTGTTCAGTACATTTTGTAGAAGAGGAGGTAGATAGTGGATCATTGATAATGCAAGCTGCATTGTCAATCAGAGATGATGATGATATTGAATCACTTTCCAAAAGAATACAAATGCTTGAGCATAAAATTTTACCTCACTCAATCTCTCAAGCTGGTTTTTTGATAAGAAGTAATTTTATGGAAAATTATTAGTTAAATCAAGACCTTCATCCATAGAAAATCCACTCATAATATTTAAATTTTGAATTGCTTGCCCAGTCTGACCTTTTAACAAATTATCAATTACAGATAAAATAATAATCCTTCCATTTCGAATATCAACTTTAACAGAAAGTAAAATTTGGTTTGTATTTTTTACCCATTTTGTTGAAGGGTATGTATCTACAGGTAATACTTTAATATTTTTGTAATTTCTATAATAATTATCCAAAAGAATTCTGCAATCATCAGAAGTTAATCCTGGATCTTTTAATCTCCCATATATTGTCGAATGCATACCCCTTGAAATTGGAACTAAATGAGGAGTAAAGAGCAGTTCAATTTTATTTCCAGAAATTAAAGATGCTACTTGCTCGATCTCTGAAGTATGTCTATGGTTTATCAATCCATATGCTGAAAGACCTTCTCCACATTCTGATAAGAGTAACTTTTGGTTTGGTTCTCGACCTCCTCCAGAGGTTCCGCTTTTAGAATCAATCACTATACCTTCATTTTCAATAATTCCTTGCGAAAGATAAGGAACTAAT
>CACARV010000002.1 GCA_902535025.1 uncultured Prochlorococcus sp. | reverse complement strand
GCTGACTCAAGATCCAAAATATTGTTGTAACTTAAATCTTTACCTTGTAATTGTTCTGCTGAGTTCCATCCAATATCACTTAAACCATACCAAAAAGCTTTTTGATGAGGATTCTCCCCATATCTTAAGGGTTTGATTAGTGGATAAGATTCAATATATTTGGAAGATTTTAAATTCTTTTCTTTACTTATCCAATTAGATATTGCAGTGTCATAGTCTGCTGTATGTTGAAAAGCTTCAAGGGCTAATTTTGCTTTATATGACTCCTTCAAGTCACCTTTTTTAATTTCTTCAAGAAAATTTTGATACTGACTAGGATCGACTAAAACAGTAACTTCTTTATGATTTTTAGCTGCAGAGCGAATCATTGATGGCCCTCCGATATCTATATTTTCGATAGCCTCTTCCCATTTAGCTCCTTGTTCAACAGTTTTCTTAAAAGGATATAAATTCACAACCACCAAGTCTATAAGTTCAAGATCGTTAGCTTCTATGTCTTTTTTATGTTCCTGATCAGTTCTTTTAGCTAATATTCCTCCGTGGATTTTTGGATGTAAAGTTTTAACTCTTCCTCCAAGTATTTCTGGAGAATTAGTAAAATCTGCAACTTTGATAACTGGAATTTTTGCCTCTATTAGATGTTTGGCAGTGCCTCCACTTGATAGAATTTTATAATTAAATTTCTCAACTAATTCTGCACAAAATGGGATTATATTTTTTTTATCAGAAACACTTACAAGAGCTAATGGTGACATTATGGGAAATTTTGATTACTTAAGAATATAAACATGAAATACGATATCAATCATGAATTTGTTTCGATTAGCTCTCAAACTGCAAGTCATAGAATTATTTTGATACATGGTTGGGGAGCTGATGCAGATGATCTTTTAATACTTGGCAAAGAGATTGCAGAAAAAATAAATCTTGATTTAGAAATAATTTCTTTGAGAGCACCTGGAATACATCCAAGTGGCCAAGGGAGGCAGTGGTATGGATTATACCCACATGATTGGAGTGGGGCTGAGATTGAAGTGAAAAAACTTTTAGTAACACTAAAAAATTTTGATACTGATAAGATTCCTCTCAGAAAAACAATTTTGTTTGGTTTCTCTCAGGGAGCAGCTATGGCCATTGATGTGGGATTTCAGTTGAACTTAGGATTAATTGTTGCTTGTAGTGGTTATCCTCACCCAACTTGGCTTCTAGGAGAACAATGCCCACCATTAATTGTTAGTCATGGACTATTTGATGAAGTAGTGCCTATAGAAGCTTCTAGGATGATTTATAAAATAGTTAAAAGTAAATCTTCTTCATTTTGTGAATTAATTGAATTTGATGGAAGCCATCAAATTGATTCGAATTTAGTTGATTTTATAAGTTCAAAAATTAGTGAAATTTTTTAAACGAAAGCATATTCGTATTCTTCAATTTCTTCCCAATCATCTGCAGTAAGTTCAAGACCTTCAAATATTTTTTCTTCACCAATTCCTTCGACTACAACTTTTAATGATGGAAATAGAAAATGATTTTCTTCAGCGTATTGGGCGCTGAACAACCCTTTTTCACCCCAGAAAAACCTATCAGTTGTATGTTCATTTCTGCGTACATTGAAGACTGAAGGAGCAGATAATTCATTTTCAGCTATAAATCTTCTTGCAGCCGTAACTGGTTTATGTTTACCCGTTTCGATATGATAGATAGGTACATGTGCCATGACTCTTTGACCAGCCAATCTTCTTCTGCTGATTCTTTTTCTTTTTTTTGACATTGATTGGGACTCCTGAAATTATTAATTAGATTAGTCTTATTTATATTTACTAATCTTATATCTGTGATTTTGAACTCACATCAAAATACATAGAGGACCCATCAACCTCTGATGTAGCTTAAAATATGATTAAATATTCATATTTAAGGCTGGCTAAAGTCAGACCTCTTTATATATCTTAATACTTTTTTCATATTTTACAAGCCCTTTTTCAAGTTTTTTTCAAAAAAAATTTCTCAAAATTTCATTAATTATGAATCTTTCAAAAAAATTTGAAGAGTTAATTTTAAAGCAGCTAGAGAGTTTTGGCTGCTCAATGGGCGTGACTAATTTAGTTATGTATCTAGCTTCAGCTAAGCAAGGAACAAAAGCATCTTTTGAAATGATTGGACAATGGCCACAAGTTGATAGGCTACTTACATCAATAGAAGATGATCCTTCACTAAAAGTTTCATCGCCTAATAGAAGATGGTATCCGCTTCAAGAAAACGATATTTTACTAGGTGTACTTAGGGTAGAAACTGATTTGAAAGAGGGGAATTGGCCAATATCTCTTGACTCTAGATTAAAAGCGCTTTCAATATCTTTAGCTAAATGCGTCTCTATCGAATTAGAACGTCAAAATAAAAATAAAGAAATCAATTACTTAAAAAATCAAGTCAATGTCATAATCCATCAATTAAGGAATCCATTGGCTGCTATTAGGACATATGCAAAATTACTAATAAAAAGACTTGGTTCAGATGATGACTCTATTGAAATAGTCGAACGCATGATAATAGAGCAAAAACAAATTAATCAATATATGGATTCTTTCGCGCAATTAAATTCACCTATTCAACTTCCTCTAGGAATAGGAGAGGAAAGATTATTATTGCCACCAAATTTAGATAATAAAAAGGTAATAACTATTCAGAGTTTATTAAGGCCAATTTTGGAAAGAGGGCAAGCAAATGCGAAATTAGAAAATAGAGAGTGGACTGAACCTTCTCTTTGGCCAGATTGGACTATATCGCCATTAAAGGCAAAATATGCTGTAATTGCCGAAATCGTGGCCAATTTATTAGAAAATGCTTTTAAATATGCTCAAAAAGATGCTGAAATTGGACTCGTAATAACGAGTAAAGGGCTTTGTATATTTGATGATGGTAAAAAAATAACCAGAAATGAAAATGAAAAAATTTTTGAAAAAGGTTTTAGAGGATCTGCAGCTAAGAAGAAGGATGGTACTGGTGTGGGGCTTTTTTTGGCGAGGAAATTAGCAAAACAAATTGGAGGAGATTTGAGATTGTTGGAAAACAAATCAATTGATAAAACTGAGAAATTAAAAAATCTTAAGAAGAAAAATATTTTCTATTTAGAACTACCTATAAAAGAATTGCATGCATAAACAACATCGCAGTTTCAACTAGTACAACACTTGCACCGCAGGTATCTCCATTAAAGCCTCCAACTTTATTACCCAGTATGTTTGGGATTGAATAGCTTAGAAAAATACCAATCAAAATAAGAATTAAAAATTTAGTTAATATTGCTTGCGATGTAATTGAAAATAATTGGTATACAATGAAAATTAAAAGAAAAATAACAGAAATCAAAGATTCTTTTTTAAATCCATTCCAAAACTTTTTGTGACTAATAGATTTTTTCTTATAACTCATATATTTAAACTTTTCTATAAAAAATAAATTTGAAAATCTTCCCCAAAATAAGCATATTGGTAACACAAAAATTATTAGGTTTTGAATCTTGAGTATGCAAGCAATTTGAATTAAAGTAATAAAAACTAAAGATTGAACGCCAAAGGAACCAACTTTACTGTCTTTCATGGCTTTTAAACGTTTCTTCTTCCCAGCAAAAATACCATCGAAAGTATCCATTAAACCATCTAGATGAAGGCCACCAGTAATTAAATATCCTGAAGCCAAACAAATTAATGCAGATGTATAAATTGACCAAGAGTTTACTCTTAAAAAAATAAAAATATAACTCTGTACTGTCCCAATTAAAAATCCCAGAGGCGGTGCAAATTGTGCAATGTTTTTGAATTCGGGATTAATAAAAGGTATCCTTGGAAATGTCGTGTAGAAAATCCAAGATCCGGCCAAATTTTTTAATAAATATTTTTTGATGAGATAAAAAGAGATTCATTATTAAATATATAGGGTAGATTATTTAAAAAGGTTCAAAAAATTTTTATATTTTATTGTGTTTGAATTTGAAATTACATCGAATTGCACCAAAACAGAAGCAAGAACTGGTATTTTTCATACTCCAAATGGTCAGGTAAATACTCCAAGATTTATGCCTGTGGGCACTTTGGCAACCGTTAAAGGAATTTCATCTAAGCAGTTAACCGCCACAGGATCGGAAATGATTCTCTCAAATACCTTCCATCTGCATCTACAACCGGGAGAACAATTAGTTAAAGAATCTGGTGGAATTCATAAGTTTATGAATTGGAATAAGCCTATTCTTACTGATTCAGGAGGATATCAAGTTTTCAGTTTGGCCAAATTAAATAATATTTCTGCTAAAGGCGTGGAATTTAGAAATCCAAGAGATGGTAGTCATGTTTTTTTATCACCTGAAAAAGTGATGCAGATTCAAATGGATCTAGGCTCAGATGTTGCAATGGCTTTTGATCATTGTCCTCCTCACACAGCTAATGAAAATGATATTGAGGACTCTTTACAAAAAACTCATTCATGGTTGAAAAAATGTGTTGAGACTCATCAGAAATTAGATCAAGCATTATTCGGCATAGTTCAAGGTGGTAAGTATCCAAAATTAAGAGAACATAGCGCAAAATTTATAAGCTCTTTTGATCTCCCTGGTATAGCGGTAGGAGGTGTCAGTGTTGGAGAGGCAGTTGAAGAAATTCATGGAGTAATTAATCACATCCCAAAATTCTTACCAATAAATAAACCAAGATATTTAATGGGAATTGGCTCTTTAAGAGAAATATCTTTGGCTATTTCTAAAGGATTCGATATATTTGACTGTGTTTTACCTACAAGACTAGGAAGACATGGGACTGCATTTTTTAATGATGAAAGATTGAATTTGCGAAATGCTCGATTTAAAAATGACTTTTCTCCGATTGACAAAACATGTAAATGCGAAACATGTAGCTCCTATTCTCGTGCATATCTGCACCACCTTATAAGAAATGATGAAATATTAGGTCTCACCTTAGTAAGTTTGCATAATATTGCCCATTTAATAAGATTTACTAATGCCATTTCCAATGCAATTAAAGATAATTGTTTTACAATTGATTTCGCTCCTTGGAAAACATCCTCAATTGCTCACCATACGTGGTAGTTTCTTAACATAATTAATTAATTTTTTTTTAAAAGGTGCTCATTCTATTTAATACATTCGCTGAATTGCCTGAAGCTTATAAGGCATTTGCTCCAACTGTTGATGTTCTTCCACTAATTCCTTTATTTTTCTTTTTATTGGTATTTGTTTGGCAAGCTGCTGTCGGATTTAAGTAAAATTAATCTTTTTTAGAGAATCACTCTTAGAAGGGATTTTCAAGTAAAATCGCATCTCCAGAATTCTCTACAGCACTTTCTATAAAATCTGCTATTTTAAGAGCTCTTGATGCTTGCTCACCATCTACCTCTGGTATTTCTTTGCCTTGAACACATTTAAGAAAATGCTCCAATTCTGCATAAAGTGGCTCAATGGATGTTGTGCTAACTTCTTCGACATACCCATCATTTCTGTAAACTAATTCGCCATGCTCTGCTGTATATGATTCATGAGACTTTCGATGGATTTGAAGAGAGTGATTTAAGAAATCAGTTTCTACTAGCCCATTTTGGCAATGAGCACTTAAGTTTCTGATTTTTTTATGACTCATTTTGCTCGCAGTTAAGCTTGCAATTACATTATTTTTAAAAACTAAGGTAGCATTCACATAATCTATTAATCCTTTACTATTTCTGCCTCCAACAGCTGCTAATTTTTGTATTTTTGAGTTTACAAGCTCTAAAACAAGATCAATGTCGTGAATCATTAAATCCATCACTACAGAAACATCATTTGCTCTATCTGCATGAGGGCTATGCCTTCGAGCCTCTAAAACGACAATTTCTTCATTGTTTACTATTTTATTTAATTCTCTAAAAGCAGGATTAAATCTTTCAATATGCCCAACTTGCAATAAACAATTGCTTGTGTTCGCGGCCTCTATCAAAGATTGTGCTTCTAACTCATTAGCTGCAATTGGTTTTTCAATTAAAACATTATTACCTCCCTTAAGACAATCTAGTCCTACTTTTTGATGAAGCAGTGTTGGGACAGCGATACAAATAGCATCAACTTTTGGAATTAAGTCCTTGTAATCTTTGAACCATTCACATTGAAATTGCTCAATAGCTAATTTGCCTCTCTCTTCATTTGGATCTGCAACTCCAATCAAATCCGCATCTTTGAGTAAACTGAGTACTCGAGCATGATGCCATCCCATATTTCCTATACCTATGACTCCAACCTTTACTGGTGATGAGGTTGGTTGCATAACTTTAAATCCTTACATTAAGTATTATTATCCTCTATGGGAAGCCACATTTAGCCTTAAGGAAGAATAATTTTAACACGATCAATTTTCGGACCTGACATAGAAATAACTTCAAATTTAATGTTATTAAAATCTAAAGCATCGCCAATTTTTGGAACCATCTGAAATTTTTCTAGCAGAAATCCAGCAAGGGTATGGTAGTCTGCACCTTCTGGAATAGAACATCCTAACTTTTTATTGATATCTATAATTTCTGATTTTCCAGCTATTGACCATTTTTTAGAGAAATTATCTAACATTTTCATATCCGAATAAATTCTACTATTGAGCATTTCTTCTCCAACTATTTCTCCATTTAGGTCAGCTGCAGTAATAAGACCCTCTGTTCCACCATGTTCATCAACCACAAGTAAGAAAGGATTATATTCTCTAACTATTGGTAATATTTCAGCTAATGAACTTGTTTCAATTATTTTTGTCACTGGTAAAAGAAAGGGCTCCAATAATGTATTGGCTTCCATTTCACCTTTTGATATTGGCTTAGCTAAATAACGCAAGTCTAATACACCCAATACATCATCTAGAGACTCATCAATAACAAAGAATCGAGCATGTCGAGTTTTGTCTACTTGTTTCATTAGTTCAGAAAAGGTTATAGTTTTTGGCAAAGTTACCATTTCAGATCTTGGAATCATTACTTCTTTTACTTGTGTATCTTTTAAGGCGAAAACTCCTTCAAGAATATTCTTTTCATCTGGTTTTAAACCCGTAACATTATCTGTTTCTATTAGAGTCTCCAATTCGCCTGCTGATAAACCCGAATTTAAAGAATCCCATTTGTTATTTAAATTGAATAAACCTAAACAGGCGCTGGCAAAAAATTCGATTATCGTAACTATAGGTTGCATACCTTTTCTGACTGCATCGAATATGGTAGTTAACCTTAAAGCAGCAGATTCTGGATTGTTAATTACTAGAGCCTTTGGAATAAGTCCAGAGACAAGAGTAACTACTAAAACCACAAATAAAAATAGAAGAAGATCATAAAATCTATTTGACAAAATGTTTCTTTCCCAGTAATCATTTGCCAGGCTATTGCTTAGCCATCCAATTGAAATCAATGAAATTGTTACTCCAAATTGAGAGGCAATTAAGGAAGATCTAAATCTTTTTTGTATTTTTAATATTGAAAATGCTCCTTTCTTTTTTTCTTCTATTAGCCTTAAAACTTTGCTTGGCCTTATCAATAAAAAAGACAGTTCACTAGCTGCAAAAAAAGCTGGGAAAAATAAGATCAAGAAAAGTAGAGTTATTTTCATTCAGTGACAAATTGATAATGGGGGTGGCGAGGATCGAACTCGCCTTAGCCAAATTATGAGTTTGGTGCATTCACCAGATTGCTACACCCCCAAGGGAAGTGATGTAATTTTAATTACATTGAATTTAAATATACAATATAAAAACAATATTTCAAAAACCACCTTATTAGTAAGTTTTTGTGAGATTTCTTTTTTTTCTTCTAATCTTTAAATATGAACTTGACTTTTATTAATGGGTAATTTTTCGAAAAAGTATGATTTAAGTAAAGCCAAATTGTTAAAACAGTTAATTGAAAAATCTTATAAGAAAGGAGAATTCACTTTAGCTTCCGGTAAAAAAAGTAGTCATTACTTGAACTGTAAACCGGTCTCATTAAATGGCGAGGGTCTAAACTTAATAAGTGATTTATTTTTAGATTTAAAAGACTCAAGGTCAAAAGCAGTGGCAGGAATGACATTAGGTGCAGATCCTCTTGTAAGTGGATTAATAGTCAAAGCTGCATCGCAAGGCCAATATCTTAATGGTTTAATAATTAGAAAAGAAATCAAAAGTTACGGTACTAAGGCTGGAATAGAGGGTCCTCTATTAGAAAAAGGAACTTTGGTATCTGTTTTAGAGGATGTAGTTACTACTGCTGGTTCAGTAATAAAGGCCATAAAAAAGTTGCGTGAAAATAATTATATTGTTGAGGAGGTATTATCTATAGTTGATAGACAAGAAGGAGGATACGAAGCTCTTAATAATGAAAATGTCACATTAAAGAGTCTTTTTACAATAAAAGACTTTTTGTAAGGATCTAAATATGCAAGATAGTAGAAAAAAGTTTTGGCTTGAAAAATTTGATTGTTTTTCTGTTACTGGAAAAGATGCTAGAAAATTCTTGAATGGAATAACAACAAATAATATTCTAAATTCAGAAAATAAAGTTATTAAAACTTGTTGGTTAACTCCAAATGGAGTTTTAAGGTCATTAATTGAAATTAATTTTTTAGAAACCAATTTAGAAGTAATTATCTTGGCGGGTGATACAAATGAAATAATTGATTACTTTAAGAAAATTATTTTTCCACCGGACGATGTACTGGTTAGTGAACCTTTCTTAATAAATAGAATTCAGGAAATTGATGAATTTAGTTCATGGAGAATTTACCAGCCTATTTTCTATAAAGAGGAAGATAAAGAATTTGAAATATATAAAAATAAACTAACTTTACTGAATTCTAATGATTTAAAAATTTGGAAGGTCAATCAGGCAATACCATCTTTAGATATGGAAATAAACGGAAAAAATAATCCTCTTGAGCTCGGATTAAAAGATCTTATAGATTTTGATAAAGGCTGTTATTTAGGGCAAGAAACAATGTCAAAAATAAAAAATGTTTCTTCTTTAAAACAGGAAATTAGAATTTGGAAATCGTTTGACTCTAATTTGAATTTAGAAGTTGAAGATAAAAATTTATACATAAATTCTTCCAAGGATATTTCTGTAGGCAAAATCACTAGTTTTTCTAAATCAGATTCTCAAATAAAAGGCTTAGCAATGATAAAAAGAAAATATTTAGAAGAAGGTAGTTATTTTTTTTCAGAAATTTTTGGAAAAATTATCATAAATAAATCTGTAGGATCAATTTTTCTTTAATTGATTTTTGATTAAATATTCTGTAATTTTTAAAGTAGCTAAACAGTCATCTTTGTTATATTGAATTATTTTTTTTAAAAATATTTCGTTTCCTGTTATTTGATATTGAATCCACCAATAAAGAGCTTTCGAGCCACTTGCATTTTTCTGCTCCCATTCAAATCCAAGCCAATTAGAAACGGTTTTTAAGCCATAGTTTTTTAGTGGTAATACCCAAGACTTTCTTATTAAGGTATGTAAGTCTATAAATCTTGAGGTAAGTGAATCAATTTCTTCAAAACTAAAATTTAGGTTTTTAGCAATATTAATTGTTGCTATTTTTTCAGTTTCTCCATAATGTAAGACGGGCCATTCCTTGTGTGATAAAAGTATTTCAATAATTTGCCTGTAGGATTCTCCTTTATTATTTTTGAGATTTAAAATTGGCTCATAAATAAGATCTTCATTTTTTGTAAACAAATTATTAATTTTTAAAAAACCATATAAAAAGTTATGCTTCTCATCTGGATTTGACTCAATATCAAATACATAAAATCCCGAAGATGTTTTTTCTAATAGATCTTTAGTAACATTTTTATCGGAAATGCAAGATGGTTCACCAGAAATATAAGCTTTTGCTTGCTTTACAAATACGGAGGCTTTTTCATACTTTTGATCTCTGAATATAGATAATTTATCTCCAAGTTGCTTTTCGCTGTACGAAGCTAGTGTTTGGGTATTAGTTATTCCATTTGTTTTCAGTAATGAGGCCGTTTTGAATCCTATTCCATCTATATCTGTTAGGTATCCATTTTCTTTTGCTTCTTCATCACAAAATTTTTGCCATGAACAAATAGTGCATTTTTTTCTATCTTGAGTAATTTCTGGCATAAATCCCTTTAAGCAATCATTCAAATCAAATAAAACATTCAAAACTTTTTTTCTTAATTTTTTATTTAAATAAATTTCTTCAACATTAACTTTTTTACCAAAACTAGAAATTACTAATCCTTTTTCAATTGCAGATTCTTGAAAAGAGCCCAATAGAATAGAACTAAAAGCCAAGTCATATAAATGTTCTTTAGTGGTTTTGCGACCCAACTTATAAACAGCAGGTAAATATTGATATTCTCCCCATTTACTTATACCTTTAGTCTTTAAAAGTAATTGCGGACGTATTTCTGCATTAATATTTTGGAAAAATTTTCCCTTAATTTTTAACCCAATTACACCTTTGTAACCCTTTTTAATGGCTTTTAAGCCTGTATATATTTCACCATTACATAATTTAGAGAAAATTTGAAACTGATTAACTTTATCTATCGCTTTTTGTGCAGACCAAACTTCATAAGATTTTTTACCCTTAAAATCCAGCCATGCTTTCCTTTTGCATCTTATAAAACTTTTTAAATGATGCGAATTCAAATTATTATTTAAAGGCGGTTTAAAAATTTACTTCTATAAATTAATATAGTTAACTAAAAGAAATCAAGGAAGTCTTCAATTTGCAAGGTGAAACATTAGAAAATATAAAATTTGGAACTGATGGTTGGAGAGGAATAATTGGATTTGATTTTAACCTGTCCAATCTTTCAAGAGTTGTTGTAGCTGCCTGCCAGGAGTTGCATTATCAATACTATAAAGAAGTTAATTCAAAGAAAATCTTAATTGGATATGATCGTAGATTTATGGCAGATGAATTTGCCAAGCATGTAGTTCCTTTTGTAAGAGGATGTGGTTTTGAACCGATCTTATCTAGTAGCTATGTTACGACACCCTCATGCAGTTTCTACGCTAAAGAAATGGGATTTTTAGGAGCGTTAGTAATTACAGCAAGTCACAATCCATATAATTGGCTTGGTCTCAAAATTAAGAGCTATAGTGGATGTTCTGTTGATGAATCTTTTACAATTGAAATTGAAAAAAGATTAATGCTTGGAAATTCAATTGAAAAAAAAGAGGGTGAAAACCAATTGGTAGATGTTAAGAATTTTCATTTGGATAAAATTAAATCCCTTTTTGATGTTGACTTTATTTCCAATAGATTGAAAAAAATGAACTTAAGAATTTTTGTAGATTCTATGCAGGGTTCAGCTGCAAATTGTATCGCTGATATTTTTGCTTCCAGTGATTCAGAAGTTATTTCAGAAATCAGAAAAGATGCTGATCCTTTTTTTGGCGGAAAACCTCCTGAACCTCTTTTAAATTATGTAGATGATTTGAATCAAATACTTATCAAAAATTCAAAAAATGAAGTGAAAACTCTAGGAATTATATTTGATGGTGATGGAGATAGAATTGCGGCAATTGATGAAAAAGGAAGATACTCTAGTACGCAAGATTTACTGCCATACTTTATTCACTTTTTGGGCAAAATTAACAAAAATTGTTATCCAGTTTTAAAGACTGTTAGTGGTTCAGATATTATTAAAAATATTTCGGAGACTCAAAATAGAGATGTTTTTGAACTCCCAGTTGGCTTTAAATATATTGCTGAAAAAATGATTAAAGAAAAAATATTTATTGGAGGAGAGGAATCTGGGGGAGTTGGTTTTGGTGACTTTATGCCTGAAAGAGATGCTTTATATGCAGCAATGGTTTTATTAAATGGAATTGCTGAAAAATCTCAATATTTATGTGAAACCTTAGATGAAATACAAAATGATTTTGGGCCAAGTTTCTATAAAAGAATTGATATTAAATTTCCAAATCAGTCAGAAAAAAATTCTGTAGAAGAATTTATGATAAATAATATTCCTGAGAATATTAATAATCACAAGTTAAAAAGTATCTCAAAGATAGATGGAATAAAGTTGAGAATTAATAAAAATTTTTGGCTTCTTTTTAGGTTTTCAGGTACTGAACCTCTTTTAAGGTTGTATTGTGAAGCACCAAAAGAATCTTATCTTGATGAGGTATTAAAGTGGGGTCAAGAATTTATAAATTTGGCAGGAAAATAGGGATGAAAAATTTATATTTAGCGAGTAAGAATAAAGGTAAAATTGAAGAATATAAGAAATTGCTGGCTGAAGTTAATTGCAAATTATTACTTCAGCCAGAATCTTTAGAAGTTGAAGAGGATGGAGGGACATTTAGAGATAATGCAATTAAAAAAGCGAGAGAAGTTTCGAGAAAAACAAATAATTTCTCGATAGCAGATGATTCAGGAATTTGTATTGAAGCACTAGATGGTAAGCCTGGCATTTACTCATCTAGATATGCAGAAAATGATCAAAAGAGAATTGAACGAGTTTTAAAAGAACTTGATGGAGTTCAAAATAGAAAAGCTTTCTTTATTGCAAATATTTGTGTTTGTTCTCCAGAAGGTGAAGTGATTATTGAATCTGAGGACAAATGTTATGGAAATATTATTTTAAACCCGAGAGGAAAAGGTGGTTTTGGGTATGACCCAATTTTCGAGGAGAGTTCTACCAGATTAACTTTCGCAGAAATGAATAATGTTATTAAAGACTCTTGTAGTCATAGAGGTAAAGCATTAAAAAAAATTATTCCAGATTTAATTAAAATTTTTTCTTAAATTCAATTAACCCAAGATCCATGAAGACCATGAGGGATTGAAATAGGTAATTCATAAACAGCTAATTCTTTTAAGTCTTTTGCATCCAATATCACTAAATCGCTTCCTCTTCTTTCTCCGTTCCATAGAAGTATAAATAAAAATCCCTCATCTTCTTTTGAAGAATTTTCTGATGGAACCATAATTGGTTCACTTACGAATCCACTTGGTCCTGCTAACCAATAAATTTCTTCTTTTGTAATTAAATTTATTTTTTTTATTGCTTGAAGTGGAGCGTTCCCCAGCTTTTGAGATGTGGTTGCCATCCAACTAAAAGTTGCTGTTAATCCAAAGTTTTTAGGATTAACAACAGCAAATTCACAACATTGTTCACTTAAAGTTTCAAGTTCACTAGTTTTTTTCTTTAGATCGATAATTGATCTTTTCAGTTTTCCTTCTGGATATTTATCAAAGTCAATATCCCTAAAATTCTCGTCTGGACCAACTGATGGGAAATCATCATAAAAAATACTATCTAATATGATTTTTGAATCTTTTTCATATGCATTTACATGATGAAAAACGAATCCTTCTGGAGCATCTATTGTTAACGGTGGTTGACCTCTAAATAATCCACTTTCTCTGGGAATGATAAAAAACTTTGCCTTTTTATTTCGGTTTGACCTTAGACATTGTGCTGCTCCTCTTTGGCCCATTACAAATGGAAGAGGATTGAAATCAATAGCATTCTGTAAAAATATTGCCCAATTAGTTGTAATTGCGAAATCATGAAGGAATGCAAAGCCATTGAAGGTATCTTTTCTGTCGAAAATGAGGTCTCCAGAATTTTTACCAGCATTATTAAATTCCATTAATCTAATGGTACTTTTTGGCCCAGTTTGTACTCCAAAAGTGACTAAAAGTTCTGAAGATGTATTTGAGTTTAGGTCTGTTTTTGGATGTGCACTGAATGCTTCGTTAGGCTTGAGTACCCCTTTTAATGTTGTTAAACCAATAGTGTCAAGACTATCAGGATCCATTGCATGTGGACCGGCTGCTTCCCATAATGCGAGAATTTCATCTCCTAATTTAACAACATGAGTATTAGCGATATTCTTGAATTTTAGATCTAATGCATTATTTAAAATTCCTCCATTTTTTTGAGTTCCAAAAACACCTCTATAAATAAATTTATTTATTTTTTCTTCCTCCAAATAGCCTTTAGTTTTAACAAATCTATTTGTTAAGAATGGCTGACCATTTTCGAATTTTATGGATGTTATCATTCCATCGCCATCAAATGGATGATGAACCCATTGTCCACCTCTTTCTAATATTCCAGGTCCGTTTCTTAATAATGTTCCATTTAAATTATTAATATTATTACCTTTGCTAATTTTTAGAGGCTCCTTGGTTAGCTCCTTTTCTACATTTTGATATGCACTTGACCAATCTTCTTTATTGAAACTTTTAAATTTATCAATTTTTTTATCTTGTAAATTAGTCACAACAAAATAATCTCTTTATCTATCTTCGCCAAAAATCAACTGAATTGTGGCTGATTCAAAAAAATTCTTATTTTATTGATTTTCTAGCATTCCTTTACTGCTTGGAATTGAATCAGATCTTCTAAGATCTATTTCGGTAGCCATTCTCATTGCTCGTGAAAAAGCTTTAAAGCAAGCCTCAACTATATGATGTGAATTGCTACCTCTTATTTGAGTAATATGCAGAGTAATACCACTGTTATTTACAAAGGCGATAAAAAATTCTTTTACTAGTTCAGTATCATAATTGCCAATTCTAGGAGCTTTTAATTGAAGATCATAAGATAGATGTGGTCTGCCGGAACAGTCCAAAGTAACTTGAACTAATGCTTCATCTAATGGGGCAAAGAAATGCCCAAATCTACTGATTCCTTTTCTTTCTCCCAAGGCTTTTGAAAATGCTTTACCTAAGGCGATTCCTACATCTTCATTTGTATGATGATCATCAATATGGGTATCTCCAATTGCTTTTATTTTTAAATCGAATAAACCATGACTGGATATTTGATGAAGCATATGATCTAAGAATGGTATCCCGGTTTCAATTTCGGAAATCCCATTCCCATCCAAGTTTATAAATATAGAAATATCCGTTTCATTCGTTTTTCTTTTTATTTCAGATTGCCTTAGAGATGACATTTTTGTGCAAAAAATTTAGTTTACATTCCATTAATGCAGTAACCCGCATCAACATAAATTGTTTGGCCTGAAATACCGCTAGAGAGATCACTTAATAAAAAAGCAGCAGTATTACCTACTTCCATTTGAGTGACTGTTCTGCGTAAAGGAGCCTTTTCTTCAACATTGTGAATCATATCTAAAATGCCACCTATAGCAGAACTAGCAAGTGTTCTTATAGGTCCAGCACTTATTGCATTAACTCTGACTTGTTTTTCGGGACCAAGTTCTGCAGAAAGATATCTTACTGAAGCTTCTAAAGCTGCTTTTGCAACTCCCATCACGTTGTAGTTAGGGATCGCCCTCTCTGATCCTAAATAAGTTAATGAGACAACTCCAGCACCATCACTAAAAAGAGGTTTTGCTGCTTTACATAAAGGTGCTAACGAATACGCACTTATATTAAGAGCCCTATCAAAACCCTCTGAAGTGGTAGCACTATAATCTCCAATCAATTCATCGCGTCCTGCAAATGCTAGGCAGTGAACTAATCCGTCAATTTGCCCCCAATTGTCTTTTATATTTTTAAAGATTTCTTCAATTTGAGCTGGATTTTGAACATCAAGAGGTAAAAATAAGGATGGGTTTAACGGTTCAGTTAGTTCTCTAACTTTAGATTCGAATCTTCCCTTATCATCAGGCAAATATGTGATTCCAAGTTCTGCGCCAGCTTTTGAAAGTTGTTGAGCAATACCCCATGCTATTGAACGGTTATTGGCAATTCCTGTAACAAGAATTTTTTTGCCAGATAGATTTAGAAGCATTTTGTTTATTATTTCTATATATTCTCCTATATCAAAGTACCTATCTTTACGGATTACTGCAAAATATACAATAATTTTCAAATATCAAAGAATATTCAACTTAAACATGGTCAAAACAAATTCTATGGTTTTGGAATTAGGTTTTAAATTACCTAATTTCGAAATGTTAAATGCTAATTCTTTTAATAATCAATATTTTAATTCTCATAATCTAGATAATCGGCATTTACTTTTAATGTTTATTTGTGCCCATTGTCCATTTGTTAAATATATTGAGAATCAAATTTTCACCTTAAGTAAAGAAATTGAAAATACAGTTCAAACAGTTGCAATTTCTAGTAACGATATTGTCACTCATCCTTCAGATTCTCCTGAAAATTTGAGATTACAAGCACAATCAGAGGGATGGAGTTTTCCTTATCTATATGATGAAAATCAAAATTTTGCTAAGGAATTAAAAGCTGCTTGCACCCCAGATTTTTATCTTTTTTCAAATGAAGGAGATGGTAATTTCTTATTGTATTATCATGGCCAATTAGACGATAGTAGACCAGGTAATAATATCCCTCTGTCTGGAAATGATTTGCGCTTTGCTGTAAAAGATTTGAATCAAGATAATTCTTATCCTTCAAATCAGATGCCCTCTTTAGGTTGCAATATAAAATGGACTCCTGGAAAAGAACCGAGTTGGTTTAAATGAACTAAAATTTTTTTTTACCCATAGAAATATGGTTTAGGGTTAATATATTCACTATGCAGATACCTCCATTTACTTTAAATAGGCAGTACCAAGAAATTGGCTCAGAAATTGAGAGAGAGGTTTCTAAAGTCTTAAAAGGGGGCCAGTATATTGGAGGACAAGAAATTGCCAAATTTGAGGAGCGTTTTTCTAGTCTGATTGGTGTCGAAAATACTATTGGATGTAATAGTGGAACTGATGCTTTAGTATTAGCTTTGCGCGCATTAGATATTGGAGTGGGTGATGAAGTTATTACCTCATCTTTTAGCTTTTTTGCTACTGCAGAGGCGATTAGTGCAGTTGGTGCTAATCCTGTTTTGGTAGATATCGATCCAGAAACTTATCTCATTAATACTGAACTAGTAGAACAAGAAATAAATTCTAATACTAAGGCAATTATGCCAGTTCATCTATTTGGGAATGCAGTGAATATGACCTTAATAAAATCATTGGCTGACAAATATAACTTAAAAGTAATCGAAGATTGTGCTCAGGCAACATGCACAATGTGGGAAAATTCCAAAGTTGGTAGTATCGGTGATATAGGTTGTTTTAGCTTTTTCCCTACTAAAAATTTAGGAGCTGCTGGAGATGGTGGAGCAGTAACAACATCAGATCATAAGATTGCCAAAAAAATTAGAGAACTGGCTGTTCATGGCAGCCCAATAAGATATCACCATACTCAAATTGGATATAACAGCAGACTTGATACAATTCAAGCTGCCATATTAAACATTAAAATTAAATATATTTCTAAGTGGATTAATAATCGCCAAAAAATTGCTTATAATTACCTTGATTTAATAGAAAAAAATCCATTTATTAGTTTTCCAAAAATTAGCTCTGATTCAATTTCCCATTCTTGGAATCAATTTGTTATCAAATTAAGAAACGATAAATATTTTTTAAATGAAGATTTTTCTAATTTATTTGATACTGATTGCAAAAAATACTATTCCTTAAGGAATTTGGTGAAACATCAACTTTTTGAAAAAGGTATTAATTCAATTATTTATTATCCAATTCCAATACACGCACAAATAGCTTACAAAAATAAAAATTTTTCTAGAACAAAACTCATAAATACAGAGAGAATTTGTACAGAAGTTCTTAGCCTCCCAATGTTTCCTGAAATAACTTATGAAGAGCAAGTTTATGTCGCTGAAAATTTAAATAAAGTTTTAAAGAATTGTATAGAGAAAATTCAAATTTCAGCATAAAGTGATTTAAATAATCTTTGTTGTATGTTGTGATTGACAATAGGACTTGAATAATTAATTTTTTCTAGATTAGATATCTCGCCATTTAATATTTCTGAATTTGATACTTTAGATAATTCAGGAATCCAATATTTTATATATTCACAAATAGGATCAAATTTTTTTGCTTGAGTATATGGATTAAAAATTCTTAGCGGTTTGGGATCCATACCGCTACTCGCGCTCCACTGCCATCCCCCATTATTTGCAGCTAAGTCTCCATCAACCAAAGTCTCCATAAATTTTTTTTCGCCCATTTGCCAATTGCATAAAAGATCTTTTACCAGAAATGAAGCAACTATCATCCTACATCTGTTATGCATCCAGCCAGTACTATTAAGTTGACGCATTGCAGCATCAACTATTGGTACTCCAGTCTCTCCGTTGCTCCAATGTTGAAACCATTCATAATTGTTTTGCCATGGAAAGTGATCCCATTTTTTTCTATATGGACCTTTCTCTAGCTCTGGGAAATGGAATAAGCAATGTTGATAAAATTCACGCCAAACAAGTTCTTTTTGCCAAGTTTCAATTGATGGGTAATTTTCTTGATTCGCAAAATTTGAATTTAAATTTAATGTGGCGTTCCAAACTTTTCTAATGCTGATGGTCCCGAATCTGAGAGATGCACTTAGAAATGATGTCCCATTATGGGAAGGAAAATCTCTTGCAGAATTATAAGAATATATTTTTTTTTCGTTAATGAAGTTTTCTAATAATTTTTGCGCAGCATTCTCTCCAGGTCTACATGGACAAATATTCGAACCAGGAAATTTGATATTTTTGTTAAATTTCTCTAGAACCGAATCAGATGAATTTATTGTCTTATTTTCTATGAGTTTATTATCTATATCTTTTAACTGAAAAACAACTTTATCTTGTTCAAATGGACCTAATAAATTCATTTTTGATTTAAGGTTTTTATAAAAAGGTCCATAAACTGAATAAGGATTATTATTCCCTGAAAATATTTTCAAAGGTTCTACTAATAAGTGATCCCAAGTTTCAATAACTTGAATATTTTGTTCTTTTAAATTATTTTTTATTACTAAATCTCGATTAATCTCATAAGGTTCAATTGATCTATTCCAAAAAACAAACTTAGCATCTATTTTCTTTGCTAATTGAGGAATTATTAATACCGGATCTCCTTCTTCCATAACTAATCTACTACCCATTTTTTTCCAATTATTTCCTAATTCTTGAAGCGAATTTCCTAGAAACCAAGCTCTTGAACTTGCATTGAAATCGTGTGAATAATTTTTATCGAATATATAAGTTGAAGTAATAGCATTTGATAATGAAAATGCTTTGATTAAAGCTTGATTATCAAATATTCTTAAATCCTTTCTATGCCAAAAAAGTATTCTAGGTTTATTCATAATTTATCTAAAAATTGTTTAGCTCTGAACCAAGCTGTCACAGTTTTTGCGTCAAGAATTTCATCCCCAGTAGAAATAAGATTATCTAGTTCATCGGGATCTAAAATTAATACTTCTATATCTTCATCTAAATCTCCTTTAACCTCGGAATTGAGTTTGTTTAAATCACGAGCTAAAAATAAATAAATTTCTTCATCTGCATAACCAGGAGCAGGGACAAGAGTTCCTAGTTCATCCCATTTGTTTGCACTGAATCCAGTCTCTTCTTGTATTTCTCTTTGAATTGAATTAATAGGTGTTTCACCTATTTCTAATGTACCTGCTGGAAATTCTAATAAATATCTTGAAACAGCAAATCTATATTGCCGAAGAATGATAACTTTATTTTTTTTTGTAATAGGTACGGCTAATGCTGCCCCAGGATGTTTAATGTATCCATATTCACCTTCATGTCCATTTGGAAGCTCAATTCTATTTATTTCGAAACTAAATTTTTTCGACTTTAACTCAGATATTTTTTCTTTAAAAATGGATTTTTTTATAAAGTTTTTGTTGCCCATAATTTTCAAATAAAGACAGCCTAACAGTTATTTTTTGGTTTTGTAAATCATTTATATAGACCATTTTGGGGCATCAAACTTTTTGATTTTTTGGCTTCTACTTAAGATCTCAGATAGTGGTGTAATAACGAAATTCCGATTCATGAATCTAGGGTGAGGTAATGTTAAATCCTCGTCAACCGTATAAAAATCTTCCCACCAAAGAATATCTAAATCGAGACATCTTGATAGCCATTTCTTACCCTTTGGCGTCTCTTCTCGTCCGAAAAATCTCTCTAACTTTTTTAGCTCTTTTAAAAGTAATTTCGCCTTTTTATTTGATGGTTTAGGAAAAGAATTACTTTTTATGAGCAATAAAGTATTTAAATAATTTGGCTGCTCATTCTTAACTCCATGAGGTAATGTCTCATAAATTGAAGACCAAAAAAAGTTTGCATTAAACTTTCTTTTCTCTTCTTTTTGTTTGTTGGAATTATCTCCCCATTCATTTACTATTTCTTCTATTTTTGGTTTGCAAATTAATAGTGACTCAAGAGGACTTCCGAATTTACTATCAATATTTGCTCCGAGGGATATACATAGTCCATTTTTGATATTAAGATTTGATAATTCCACTACAAAAAACAAAGTTATTGGATAAATTCTATATCAGGCATTTTTAAAGTGAAATTGAACCCCGAGTTACAAGAAAAAGGAGAAATAAAAGATTTAACGAAGTCAAAGGATTCTTTTAGAGCTTTCCCTTTGGCAGCAATTACAGGTCATAGTTTATTGAAGTTATCTTTGCTTCTGGCAGCAGTTGATCCCAGTTTAGGAGGAGTGATTATCGCTGGAGGAAGAGGTACTGGTAAGTCAGTATTAGCTCGGGGTTTGCATACTTTACTCCCTCCTATAGAGGTATTAGATAATGAATCAATACTGGAAAAGCTAACTATGAGAAATAGTAATTCTTCATTAAGACCTATTGGTAGGAACCTAGATCCTGATAAACCAGAGGAATGGGATATTAGTACTAATAAATTGTTAGAGGAGGTAATTGGAAGTGATTATTTGAATCAAATTGAAGAAATTCCGAAAAAAGTAAGAGAAGCTCCATTTATTCAAGTTCCTATTGGCATAACTGAAGACAGGCTTGTTGGATCAATTGACGTCGCTGCATCATTAAGTACGGGGGAACAAGTTTTTCAGCCTGGAATTTTGGCAGAGGCTCATAGAGGGGTGCTTTATGTAGATGATATAAATTTATTGGACGATGGTATTGTAAATTTAATTCTTGAAGCTATAGGAAGAGAGAAAAATAATATTGAAAGAGATGGTTTAAGCCTTTCTCATCCTTGTAAGTCACTTTTAATAGCAACTTATAATCCTGAAGAAGGTGCTTTAAGAGATCATGTTTTAGATCGTTTTGCAATTGTGCTTTCCGCAGATCAATCTATTGATAATGCTCAAAGAGTTGAGATTATAAAATCTGTTTTATCGCACGCAGAAAATAATATTAAATTTTCAGAAAAATGGTTGGAAGAATCTGATAATTTATCCACTCAATTAATTTTGGCAAGACAATGGTTAAAGGACGTCAAGATAACAAAAGAGCAAATAACTTATTTAGTTAATGAAGCTCTGAGAGGTGGAGTAGAAGGGCATAGGTCAGAATTATTTGCAGTAAAAGTAGCAAAGGCGAATGCAGCTCTTCGAGGCGATGAGAATGTAAATTCTGAAGACCTAAAAGTAGCTGTAAGATTGGTTATTCTGCCACGAGCGATGCAAATACCTCCAGAAGATGATGATATTCAACCACCCCCTCCAGAGGATCAGAGTCCCCCACCTCCCCCTCAATCAAATAATGAAGAGTCTGATCCTCAGACTAATGAAAACAATGATAATCAAGAGCAGGAGCGAGAAGAAGATAATTCTGATGAAGAAGAATCTACTCCCGAAATACCTGAAGAATTTATATTAGACCCCGAGGCATGTATGGTTGATCCTGATTTATTACTTTTTTCATCAGCCAAGGCAAAAGCAGGAAATAGCGGAAGTAGATCAGTGATATTAAGTGACAGCAGAGGAAGATATGTAAAACCTATTATTCCAAGGGGTAAGGTAAAGAGAATTGCGGTAGATGCAACTCTTAGAGCTGCTGCTCCTTATCAAAAATCAAGAAGATTAAGAAACCCTCATAAATCAATCGTTATTGAAGAAAATGATTTTAGAGCAAAGCTTCTCCAAAAAAAGGCGGGAGCCCTAGTTATTTTTCTAGTTGATGCGAGTGGCTCTATGGCTCTTAATAGAATGCAAAGTGCTAAGGGTGCAGTTATCAGACTTTTAACAGAGGCATATGAGAATAGAGATGAAGTGGCTCTTATACCTTTCAGAGGTAATCAGGCTGAGGTATTATTACCTCCCACAAGATCAATAACAGCTGCAAAAAGAAGGCTAGAAACTATGCCTTGTGGTGGTGGATCGCCTTTAGCTCATGGACTAACACAATCAGCAAAAGTAGCAAAAAATGCTCTTTCTACAGGAGATATAGGTCAAGTTATTGTTGTGGGGATTACTGATGGGAGAGGAAATGTACCATTAGGATTATCCCTTGGACAAAATGAAGCTGAAGAAAAAGATAATGAAAATATTGATTTAAAGCAAGAGGTACTAGATATAGCTGCGAAATATCCCATGCTCGGGATAAAACTCTTAATAATTGATACAGAAAGAAAATTTATTGCGAGTGGCTTTGGTAAAGAATTAGCTGAGGCAGCTCAAGGGAAATATGTTCAGCTTCCAAAAGCAACCGATAAAGCAATCGCAGCAATGGCTTTAAATGCCATAAATGAATTCTAATTTTACTTATGGATAAATTTCATTAAGGAATTTTGAAAGTCCAATAGTTAAATCCCTTATAGATTTAGTTAACTCCTTGTCTTTCTTTAATTTCTCAAAATCATCACTCATATCATCAATTTTGGTGGAGATAGATCTTGCAGCATTAATTGTCAATTTAAAATCTTTAAGCGTTTCTCTATCATCGATAGTAGATAAAATATTATTTAAATGATTGGCAGCAATAGTGATTTCTTTTATCAAAGGTTCAACTCTTAGTATCTCTTGTTTTGATAAATAAATTAATTCATCGAGGTTCTCTTGAGTTCTATCAAATTGATCCATTGATTTTACTATGTTCTCTATTAAGTTTTCTTGGTTTGATTCATTAAGAATTTGACTAATCTTATTGGTTATATTCGAAAGGCTTGATAATTGTTTTCCTGTAATTGTATCGCCTTCACAAACTATTAATCTTTTGTCACATTCTTTAGATATTGATTTTGCGATATTTTTAGGAAGTGTTTTTTCACTAGTTTCTAGAGCAACTTGCACATCCCCTCCAAGAAAGGAATTAGTTACTACCCTTGCAAATGCTGGCCTTGAAAGAATTATCTCAGGGTTATTTAACACTATTTTTGCTTTAATTTTATCTCCGGCAAACAATATATCTTCTACTGACCCAACTAAAATACCTCTATAGGTAACTGGAGATTTTTTTGATAGGCCGCTCGCATTATTAAATTCAGCGAACAGGTGCCAATTTTTAGAGGATAATTTTAACCCTCTTAGCCAAAAAGAAAAAAATGTGAATATTAAAATTCCTCCTAATAAGGAAAATCCAACTATTGAGTCTCGTAAGCTTCTACGCATAATTTCTAAATGTCTTTGGGTTGCATTGGACCATCAATTTTGCCGTTTCTAAATTGAGAAACATAGGGATCATTACTCTCTTTAAATTCACTGATAGAACCTGCCCATCTGAATTTACCTCCGTAAAGCATTAAAACTTTATCTGAGGTCCTCTCTATAGTACTAATAACATGACTAACTACAATAGATGAACCGTTTGCTTTTTCGTTTGTTTTATTAATTAAATCTTCAATTCTTGATGAAGCAATAGGATCAAGACCTGCAGTAGGTTCATCAAAAAGTAATAAAGGTTGAGTTTTTTTAATAAGGGTTTGATCTGTTATCAAAGCTCTAGCAAAACTTACTCTTTTTTGCATACCACCGCTTAATTCATTAGGAAGTTTATTCTCAACATTAAATAATCCGACCTCTGCCAAACATTCGCATATGATTTTATGTTTCAACATTCTTGATAGGTTTTTATTCCTTTTAAGTAGAAAACCTACATTTTCTTCAATAGTTAAAGAACCTAACAAAGCTGGGTTCTGAAAAACTAGTCTTACATCGGGAGGATTATTTTGATCTAATCTCAAATATGTTTGTTTCTCACCAAATATTCTTAATTCTCCCTTGGTGGGTAGGATTAGCCCCGCCAATATTTTTAAAATAGTTGATTTTCCAGAACCTGAAGGTCCCACAATAGCTAATTTCTCTCCAACATTAAGTTTAAAGTTTAGTTGATTAAGCACGTTAACTTTTCCCCAGTTCATAGAGAGGTTTTTTGTTTCTACTGCATGCTTCGATTGTTTCAAAATCTAAATAAAGAAAAGTTTTTAGTTACTTACATATTGCCTTTTTTTAGCGATAAAAAAAGGATGTATGAATTTGACTTATAATGTTTTTATGTATTTTTTACTTTGAAGAAAATAATTTAAGAGGAATTATTTATGAATAAGAGTAAAAAAAGAGTAAAAGGGTTTAATAATTATTCCCAAAAATCTAATTTTGGCTTTTTAAAGAAAATTTTGAGAGGTTTGAGTTGGCTCTTGCCAGGATTAGTAATAAAAAGATGGATGATTACATCAGCTATAGGTTTTTTGACTACGTTATTAGGATTAGCAATTTGGACAAATTTAAGGCCACTTTATTGGCTTATTGAAATATTTTTTTGGTTGATGACAGGTTTAACAAGTGTACTGCCTATTTCATTATTAGGACCATTAATTTTTGTTTTCGGAATTGTTTTAATAGGTATTGGACAAAATAGAAGCATTAATTCTATTCAAAAAGCACTTGTTCCAGAAAAAGACACTTTTTTAGTTGATGCATTAAGAGTCAAGAGTAAATTAAATAGAGGCCCAAATATTGTTGCAATTGGCGGTGGAACAGGCTTATCTACTTTATTGAAAGGCCTAAAAAATTACAGTAGCAATATTACCGCAATAGTAACTGTGTCTGATGATGGTGGAAGTAGTGGCATTCTAAGAAAACAATTAGGGGTACAACCTCCAGGAGACATCAGAAATTGTTTGGCTGCATTATCAAACGAAGAACCAATCCTAACAAGATTATTTCAATATAGATTTTCAGGCGGAAGTGGTCTTGAGGGACATAGTTTTGGGAATTTATTTTTGTCAGCTTTAACAACAATTACAGGTAGCTTAGAAAAAGCAGTGCAAGCCTCTAGCAAAGTTTTGGCTGTACAAGGTCAAGTCTTACCGGCAACAAATATTGATGTTATGTTATGGGCCGAATTAGAGGATGGTGAAAGAATTTTTGGAGAAAGTAATATCAGCAAATCTAGGAAATTAATTTCAAGGATTGGATACTTGCCAGAAAATCCCTCTGCTCTCCCTAGTGCTCTGGAATCTATTAAAGAGGCTGACTTAATTATCCTTGGTCCAGGGAGTCTCTACACTTCTTTGTTGCCAAACTTGTTGGTGCCAGAGATAGTAGATGCTTTATTGCAAAGTAATGTTCCTAAAATTTACATAAGTAATTTGATGACTCAACCTGGCGAAACAGATGGATTGGATGTCTATCAACATATCAAATCAATAGAAAAACAATTATCAAATTTTGGAGTTAATACTCGAATTTTTAATGCAATCTTATCTCAGATTCAATTTGAAAAGTCTCCATTAGTTGACTATTACGAAAGCAGAGGTGCAGAACCTGTTCGATGTAATAAAGAAAAATTATTATCTGAGGGTTACTATGTTTTACAGGCTCCATTGTATTCAAAAAGAATAACTCCAACTCTTAGACATGATCCTAGAAGATTGGCAAGAGCAGTAATGTTTATTTATCGTAAATTAAAGAAGTTGAACTAATAAGCATCTTGAAGTTCATAGAAGTCTGGCTGAATATAGTCTTTTCTCAATGGCCAGCCTCTCCAGTCTTCAGGCATTAATAATCTTTTGGGATTTGGATGATTAACAAAATTTATTCCATACATGTCATATGTTTCTCTTTCTTGCCAATCACTTCCTCTAAAAATTTTATACAAACTAGGAATTGATAAATCAGAATCCCTTTTTAAAAAGACTTTTAATCTAACTTCTTTAATCTTTTCAATTTTTTCTAAATCATCAACCGTTATAAAATGATAAAAACTTACAAGATTTTTACCTGGACCTTCATCATAACCACCTTGACATTGGAGATAATTAAAACCGTAATTTTTTAAAGTTGATACCGCCTCATACAAATTATTAGGTTTTATTGATATATTTTCTATTCCTATTTGATCATTAACTAATGATTGATTTGGAACTCCATTTTTAGATAAATATTGACTTATAGGTCCCTCTTTTTCTATCGAAGTATCTGGGGAGTTAGATAAAGTGTCTTTATCCATTATTTTTCTTCACTATTAATAATTTTTGGTATTTCGCCTATATCAGACAATTCTTCAATTTTTTCTTTTTGGGAGGAAGGAATGATATTTGTGGAAGATTTGTTAAGGTATTCCCCTGTATTCTCAGAGAAGACAAGGTTCATTTCGTGATCTAGTGTTATGTACCTGTGGGTTTGCTCTGTTTTTGCTCTTTCTAAAATTGTTTCATTCCCAACTTTTTTTCGTAATTTTATTACAGCATCAAAAATTGCCTCTGGCCTAGGTGGACATCCTGGAAGGTATAAATCAACAGGTATTAACTTATCTACTCCTCTTACAGCAGTTGTAGAATCTGCGCTAAACATACCTCCTGTGATTGTGCAAGCACCCATAGCGATAACATACTTTGGCTCAGGCATCTGTTCGTAGAGTCTTACTAAGGCGGGAGCCATTTTCATTGTTACTGTTCCCGCGACTATTAATAAATCTGCTTGCCTTGGCGAACTTCTAGGTACTAATCCAAATCTATCAAAATCAAACCTAGATCCTATTAAGGCAGCAAATTCAATAAAACAACAAGCTGTCCCGTATAGGAGAGGCCAAAGGCTGCTTAATCTAGCCCAATTATGAAGGTCGTCTAAACTAGTCAATATAATGTTTTCGCTTAAATCTGTAGTAACTTGGGGTGCTCCAAGAGGATTGCAAGTCCCTTCTCGGATTTCTCTTATTGCTTTTGGGGATAATTCTGGATTCAATTTTTTAACTCCATTCTAAGGCACCTTTTCTCCATGCGTATGCCAGAGCGATAACAAGTATTGCAATGAAAATTAATGCCTCAATAAACGCTAATAAGCCTAATCTATTGAAGGCAACAGCCCAAGGATAAAGGAATACTGTCTCTACATCAAATATAACGAAAACTAAGGCAAACATGTAGTAACGAATATTGAATTGAATCCAAGCTCCTCCTATAGGCTCCATCCCCGATTCATAAGTTAGTTTTCTTTCTCCAGTTCTGCCTTTAGGGGCAACTATGAGATTAGTAACTAAAGCTAGTATTGGAACAGCAGCAGCTATTAGAAGGAAACCTAAGAAATATTCATAGCCAGTTAATACAAACATTTTAAAAAATTAATTTTGAATAAAATTCGCTTAATTAAGCAAAATCTTTTAAAGTTCTTAAAGAACAATAATAAACCGTGAGTGAAAACATTCAACCAGCCTCTGAGGAAAACAAAATAGTTGAAAATCTTGAGAAAGAAAATCTTTCTGAAAAACCCTCAGATGTAAATATTGAACAACCTGTTCTTAATCTAGAGCAAAATAGATTTGAATGTAGAAGTTGTGGATACATTTATGATCCGTCCGAAGGAAATAAAAAACTAAATATACCTAAAAATACCCCTTTTTCAGAGTTGGATGGTAATACTTTTGCTTGCCCTGTTTGTCGAGCTGGTAAAAATTTTTATAAGGATATAGGTCCTAAATCTAAACCTAGTGGTTTTGAAGAAAATTTAGTTTATGGGTTTGGTTTTAATAGTTTACCTCCTGGACAAAAAAATATATTGATATTTGGAGGGCTTGCTTTTGCTGCTGCTATGTTCCTTTCTTTGTACTCTTTGCATTAATATATACTAATGAAAAAAATTATTATTAGTATTCCAAATCTTTTTTTATCCGTTCTTCTTTGTTTTGTATTGAGCAGTTGTTCATCTACAGGAGTAACTATGAGTGATAGCAGCCCTTGGAAAACAATTCAGTTTGAGGACCAAGCTAATGCTTTAGATGTTGATTTTATAGATGATAAAAATGGATTTTTAGTAGGTTCCAATAGACTTATTATGGAATCTAATGATGGAGGAGAAACTTGGGAGAAAAGAAATTTAGATTTACCAAGTGAAGAGAACTTTCGCCTCCTAGATATTGATTTTAAAGGTGAAGAGGGATGGTTAATAGGTCAGCCTTCATTAGTTATGCATACACTTGATGCGGGAAAGAATTGGACACGTTTATCTCTAGGCAACAAATTACCAGGCCAACCATTTCTGATAACGACTGTCGATGTTGGTATTGCAGAATTGGCTACCACTGCAGGTGCTATTTATGAAACATCAGATAGTGGAGAATCATGGAATGCAAAAGTCGTAGACGCATCTGGTTCTGGGGGTGTAAGAGATTTAAGAAGGACTAATAAAGGAGATTATGTCAGCGTAAGTAGTCTGGGTAATTTCTTTTCAACTTTGGAAAAGGAAAGTGATGCGTGGATAGCTCATCAAAGAGCCAGTAGCAAAAGAGTTCAAAGTATTGGTTTTAATCCAGAAGGAAGTTTATGGATGCTTTCTAGAGGAGCAGAAATTAGATTTAATGAAGATACTAATGATCTAGAAAATTGGTCGAAGCCTATCATACCAATTCTTAATGGATACAATTATTTAGACTTGGGATGGGATCCGAATGGTGATATATGGGCTGGAGGGGGTAATGGAACTTTAATAGTAAGTAAAGATCAAGGTAAAACTTGGAATAAAGATCCTATTGCTTCTGAATTGCCAACAAACTACATTAAAATAGTTTTTCTTGATAAGGAAGCTTTAAATAATCAAAAAGGATTTGTACTTGGCGAGCGTGGTTATATCCTTAAATGGAATAGCTAACTTTGAATCACTTCAGTTAATAGTAAAAAAAAAATTAATTTTTGACAGATTTAGCAACTGTCTGTAACCAACCTGTTAATTTCTTCGCGAACTTATGATTTTACACTGTAAGATCATAGAGTAAACATTTGTGATTATGGCCGCAGGTTCTACGGGTGAACGCCCATTCTTTGAAATAATCACCAGTATTAGGTACTGGATTATTCATGCAGTAACATTACCAGCTATTTTTATAGCAGGCTTCTTATTCGTATATACAGGCTTAGCCTACGATGCTTTCGGGACTCCTCGTCCAGATAGTTATTTCCAATCATCTGAATCTAAAGCGCCTGTCGTAACACAAAGATTTGAAGCTAAATCTCAACTAGATTTAAGAACAAAATAAAAATGACTAATTCTCAAGCTCCAATGCAGGCTGCGGAAGTCCGCGTTTATCCTATATTTACTGTTCGTTGGCTAGCAGTTCATGCCTTAGCTATTCCATCAGTATTCTTTTTAGGTTCTATTGCTGCCATGCAATTTGTAGCCCGATAAATTTAACTATCATGCAAGTAAACGAAAATCCTAACAAAGTTCCAGTTGAACTTAATCGTACAAGTCTTTATTTAGGCTTATTATCTGTTTTTGTATTGGGAATTTTATTTTCCAGTTACTTTTTCAATTAAATTAAAATTATGAGTAAATTAAAAGGACCTGATGGAAGAATTCCAGATAGACTTCCCGACGGTAGACCAGCAGTTGCATGGGAAAGAAGATGGACTGAAGGAACTCTTCCTCTATGGCTTGTTGCTACAGCAGGTGGAATTGCAGTTATCTTCGTTTTAGGAATATTCTTCTATGGTTCATACCAAGGTGTTGGAGCCGGAGGCTAACAAATCTTGACTTGAGAATCACTCAATATCTAATTAGTCTAATAAGGATCAGTAAATATACTTAGTTTCTCTTTTGTGGAATTTGGGATATTTTCTTTTGGAGTTATCAATCCATCTTTTAATGAAAAATGAGACTTACTTTTTGGTCTTTCTTTTTCAATTAATTTAGCTACTTCAAATATTATTTTATTAGCCACTTCAGTATTTGATCTAAGATTATCCAAAACCATCTCTACAGAAACTTCTTGATGTGTTTGATGCCAGCAATCATAATCAGTAACCATAGATAAGGAGGAGTAAGCTATTTCAGCTTCTTTGGCTAATCTTGCTTCTGTGTGGTTCGTCATTCCTATTATTGAACATCCCCAACTTCTATATAAATTAGATTCTGCTCTAGTTGAGAAAGCTGGACCTTCCATTGCCAGATAAGTACCCCCTCTATGTAATTGTCTACCGCCAGGAATATTTTTTTCTCCGATTTCACTTAATATACGTGATAAATTTGTGCAAAAAGGATCTCCCATGGTTACGTGAGCGACAGCTCCCCCGTTAAAGAAGGTTGCAGGTCTATTTTTTGTCCGGTCTATAAATTGATCTGGAACCACTATATCAAGTGGCCTTATCTGTTCTTGTAATGAACCAACTGCTGATGGAGCAATAATCCATCTTACTCCTATTGACCTTAGAGCCCAAATATTAGCTTTGTAAGGGATTTCAGAAGGATTTAAACTATGTGTCCTGCCATGTCTAGGAATGAATGCTATCTCTAGGTTTCCAAGATTATATACTTTTATTGAATCAGAAGGTTTACCATAGGGTGTATTGATTTCTAGTTCTCTTAAGTACTCTATTTGATCCATTGAATAAAATCCACTTCCACCAATCACTCCTAATCTCGATTTCTCAATTGGTAATAAATGTTCTTTATTCATTGTGATGTAAATGACTTTTAATCATCTGGTACTAATTGGAGGAGGACACACAAATGTTCTTTTATTGAAGAAATGGTTAATGTTTCCGAAATTAATGCCAGAAATTCCTGTTTCAATTATATCTAGAGATTCTCATTTAGTTTATTCTGCGATATTCCCATCCGTGATTTCAAAATCAATCACTTTAGAAGAGAGTTTAATTGATATAAAATCTTTAGCAAAAAATGCAAAAGTATCTTTTATAGAAGAAGAAGTAAAGGATATTGATTTCAATTTGAAGAAAATTGTTTTAAGTAATAGACCTTCAGTTAATTATTCGAAGTTGGTGCTTAATTATGGAAGTCAAACAATAATTCCAAAAGAATTTGAATCACTAGTTAAGAATCGAAATGCTTTTTCAATTAAACCTTTTTTAAGTGCTTATGACTCAATACAAAAAGAGGACATTTTTGATTCAGTTAATGAACTTCCATTTGTAATTGTTGGGAGCGGCCTTGCAGCAATTGAAGTATCATATGCCTTGAGAAAAAGATGGAGAGATAGAACTTTAAAACTATTATGTGATTCAAGAAAAATTAATCATAAAATTCTAAAAAGTTTAAGGAATTCCAATATTGATTTAGTTGAAAACCTTAATTTCGATTATGGAAAGATTCTTTTATGTACTGGGAATACATCTCCTTTATGGGCACAAAAAAAACTATTAGATTCGGATTCTCATGGCAGATTAATTACAAATAGGAATTTGCAGTTGAAAAGTTTTTCCGGAATTTTTGCTGCGGGTGATTGCGCGGTTGTAGATTCAGCAAAAAGACCAGCGTCCGGAGTTTTTGCAATAAAAGTTGTTAATACATTAGTCCAAAATCTAAAAAATGATATAGAAGGGAGATCATTAAAAAAATGGTTTCCTCAAAGGTTCGGATTGCAAATAGTTAATATATTTCCAAGTCATCATTCTAAGGCTTTTGGTATTTATCGCAATTTTGTTTTTGGCCCTTCTTTTCTTTTTTGGATTTTAAAGCATAATATTGATTTGAAATTTATAAACAAATTTAGATCAAAAAGGTTAATTATGAAAAGTAGTGGAAAAAATATCTCACTAAATGATTGTAGGGGATGCGCAGCTAAAATACCCCAGAATATTTTGAATAGATCATTAATAAATTCTAATTTAAATTCTTTTGCTAAATCCCCTGAAGATTCAGTAAAGATCTATCAAAATTCTCAAGATATTATTTTGCAAAGTGTAGATGGTTTTCCTGCTTTAGTAAGTGATCCTTGGCTTAATGCAAAAATTACTACTTTGCATGCTTGCTCAGATTTATGGGCATGCGGAGCAAAACTTTCATCCGCTCAGGCTTTAATATCATTACCAAAAGTTGAAAGGGAATTTCAGAGTTACCTCTTTTCTCAATCTCTTCAAGGGATTAAATCAACAGTGGATGATCATGGAGGTAAATTACTTGGAGGCCATACTTTCGAGGCAAGAAGTTTAGTAAATAAGCCTTATTCATTAGGAATTGATATTTCTTTAACTGTCCAAGGAGTATTAAAAAATGGAGCAAAACCATGGCTTAAATCTGGAATGAATGCTGGAGACATTCTTATGATGTCTAGACCTCTTGGAGTTGGAATTTACTTTGCCGGTCAAATGCAAAATATTAATATGCTCAGCGGTTCTTCTGAAATAATTAATAATTTAGTGAAGAGTCAGCAATATTTGATTGATGAAATTTATTTTTTTCGAGAACAATTTAGAGAATCATTAGTCAATGCTGCTACTGACATTACTGGATATGGATTTATTGGACATCTAAAAGAGATGGTTGAATCATCAAATTTATATAGAGAAAAAAATAATCTAGAGCCTGTGAAAGTTTTATTAGATTTATTTGCATTTAAAGCTTATCCTGGAATATTTGATTTAATAAGAAAAGATATTAAAAGTACTTTTTTTGAATCTAATAAAGAAATTTTTGACAAAATTTATAAAGGAAATCGCCAAAAAAGAATAATTAATTTTTTAAACGAAAAGTCAATAGATAAAGAGATTTTTAACGAGAGAATATCATTACTATTAGATCCTCAAACATGTGGCCCCTTGTTGATTAGTTGCAATCGTAAATATGAAAATAATCTTAAAGGTAAATGGTACAAGGTTGGAGAAGTAGTAGAAATGTAATCAATTTTTATGCAATTTATCAATTTCCAAATATCTTAATCTTTTGATTTCCTTTCCCATTTCCTTGCCTGGCACCCATCCTTCTTTTTGTAATGTTTCTCCATCTTTTGTTGATTTTATGGATTTGTAAATAAATAACCACTTAAACAAGTTACGCCAGTATGGACCCCCATCACAAATTAATAATTTGACTGTCTCGTCATTAAGGTTTCTGTTCTCAATAAATTCTGTCCAACTTGATGGAGAATAATGCATAAATTTTTTTTGGTTGATTTTTAATATCTTTTTTATATTTGAATAGTCTTCTAATATTTTTTTTTCACCATTATTTACCAAAAATCTTCTACATGCTGTCCCTAAATCTTCTGCATCTTTTAATAAGTAAAGCAAATAATTTCCATTTAACTTCTTAATCCAATTTAGTCCTCTTAAAAAACTTTTATCGACTTTAATATTTTCATTTAATATTGAAATAATTCCCCATTTATGAATTATCGAAATTACATCCTTTAAGTTATCGTTTTTGTAGATTTCAGCTAGTTCCATCCTTATTCGTACGCCTATTGCAGGAGGGAAGGTTATATTTTGGAAAGTTTCTGAACTTTTCCACGGCCATAACCTAACTGTTTTTTGGGATTGTTTAAGGGAATTATTTGAAATATTGAAATCAAATCGTGAAGAATATTTTGCGCATCTAATTAATCTACTGGGATCATCTGAAATACTATTACTGTGAAGTAAGTTCAATTTTTTGCTTTTTATATCTGAAATTCCTCCATAAAGATCAAAGATTTTCCTAGTCGAAACCTCGAAGGCTATTGAATTGATAGTAAAATCTCTTCTCTTAAGATCCTCCTCAATAGTACTATTGGTTACTATGGGATTTGACCCTGGAGCAGAATAAATTTCTTTTCTTGCAGAGGCAATATCAATTTTATAGTTATTGATATTTATTTCTACAGTGTTGTATAAATTAAATTCCTTTATTAAACATAAATCTACATTTGCAATATTTTTCTTTATGAATTTTGCTAAAGAAATAGAGGAACCTTCAATAACCAGATCTATATCTACAGGTTCAGAAAAAGATTTTTTGTGGAATTTTCTAATTAATAAATCCCTTAAATAACCGCCAACAAAAGCTACCTTAGTATTATTATTAGATTCTATGTATTTAGTAATTAGGTTGTACAGATTAAATGGAATTTTGCTTAATTCCCCTTGGATGTAATCAGCGATATCATTCATGATTTTTTAACTTACATAACGAATTGGAGCTAATCTGGGATCGAGAATTTTACTTCCTTTATCTCCAAATTTTACTGCTAAAGATATCTTTTCACCGCTCCCAAAAATATGTATGATTTCACCTTTCCCAAATTTTGAGTGAATTAGCTTATCTCCAACTATCCAGCTTTTCCCTTTACTGGGTCCCGAATATAATTTCCTTACTGCATTTATTGGGTTGTTAACAAATTCATTAGGATTATTTCGATCAACTCTTGTTAAACGATCAAGATGCCAATCTCTTCTAATTGAAGCACCTCCAGTTTGAGGTAATTCACCATCTATTAAATCTTCAGGTATTTCTGAAAGAAATATTGAAGGAATTGTTGCTTCACGCATTCCACCCCATAATCTTCTTTCTCTAGCATGACTCAAGAAAACTCTTTCTTTAGCTCTTGTAATACCTACGTAGCATAATCTTCTTTCCTCTTCCAGCAGTGAGGGAGTATCTATTGATCTATGGCTTGGGAAGAGACCTTGTTCTAGTCCAGTGATAAAAACATTTTGAAATTCTAAACCCTTACTATTATGTAGAGTCATAAGAGTTACTGAGTTGGGATTATTTTTCTTTGTATCATTATCAGTTGTTAAGGCTGCTGTAGAAAGAAATCCATCTACATCTCCACTTTCTGTTTCTTCTTCATATTGAGTAGCTGCATTGATTAGTTCTTGTAAGTTATTTCTTCTATCTTCAGATTCTTCAGTTCCACTAGCTATCAAGTCACTTAAGTAGCCACTTTTTTCTAAGATTAGTTGTAGTAGTTGAGCAGGGCCTGAATTTTCAAGATAACAAAGTAGATCATTCATAAATTCAGTAAACTTATTAATTCCTTTTGATGATCGGCCTATTGTTTCTTCAAGACTTTGCTTATCATTAAGAACCTCCCACAATGGAATATTTAACCTATTAGATAGCTCATTAAGTTTTTGAATAGTAGTCTTACCAATACCTCTTCTAGGAACATTTATGATACGTAAAAGACTAACGTTATCTGAAGAATTAACCAGAACTTTTAAATATGCTATTGCGTCTTTAATTTCCCTTCTATCATAAAAACGCAATCCGCCGAAGATTGTGTAAGGAATGCGCCACCTTACAAGAGATTCCTCGATTACTCTTGACTGGGCTCTTGTTCGATATAAGATTGCAAAATTTTTCCAAATTGGGTTTTGATTATAATTATTGAGTGATTTTATTTTATTGGTAATTGCTTCTGCCTCAGAAATTTCATCATCACAGCTGAGTAACTTTAATAGCTCCCCTTTTTCTTTAGTAGCCCTTAAAACTTTTTCAATTCTTTCAGAATTGTTTTCAATTAGCGAGTTTGCAGCATCAAGGATATTGGAAGATGACCTATAATTTTCTTCTAATTTAATTAAAGATGATTTTGTATCATCATTAAGTGAAGTTTTAAAATCTTCTTGAAAACCAATAAGAATTCTAAAGTCAGCTGCTCTAAAACTATAAATACTTTGATCAGCATCCCCTACAACAAAAATTGACCGATCTTGCCAATTAAAGAATTTTTTTGGTTCAGTATTTCCAGCAGTAATTAATTTTATAAGTTCATATTGTGTTCTATTTGTGTCTTGGTATTCATCAACAAGAATATGTTGAAATCTTTTGTGCCAGTAATCTCTGACTACATCATTTTGCCTCAATAAAAAAACAGGCAAAAGTAGAAGATCATCAAAATCTAAAGAATTATTTTTTGAAAGCGAAATCCTATATCTCTTGTAGGCTTCTGCAACTTTTTTATCAAAATCATTATCTGCTTTTTCTAAAAGATCATTCGAAGTCATGCATTGATTTTTAGCATTACTTATTAATCTTTTAATCTTTTTGGGATCATATCTTTTGGGATCAAGATTCATATCTTGATTGATAATTTCTTTTACTAATGTTTGAGAATCTGTTTCATCGTAAATTGAAAATTGTCTTGTCCATTTTAATCGTTCTGGGTCATTATATTTTTCAATATCGTATCTTAGAAGTCTTGAAAATAACGAATGAAAGGTACCTATCCAAAGATTTTGAAGCCTTTCTTGATGAACGTTTGTTCTTAATTGATTTTGATCAATTTCTTTGAGACTTGACCAAGGCTGACCAAATTGATTAAGAGCTATTTCTTGTGCGAGAAGAACTTCTAACCTTGCTTTCATTTCTTTAGCAGCTTTGTTAGTGAACGTGACTGCAAGAATGTTATAGGGATCAATAGAATGATTTTCAATAAGATTTGCAATTCTGTGGGTAAGAGCTTTTGTCTTTCCGCTGCCTGCACCTGCTACTACTAATAGTGGTCCATAAACATGTTTTACTGCTTGAAGTTGTTCATTGTTTAAAGACTTAAAAAGGAAATTGTTAGTTTGAGACACGTTTGGAATGTTTTTTCAAAATCAGACTTTACTCATGAGGTCCAGATTTCATTTCTAGGCGTTCTAACGCTTTTTTTAGATTTATAAGTTCATCATTATTATTTATTATCTCTTCAAACTTATTTTGAGGCATTCTTAGCTTCATACTTCGGTCAAGAATTTCTTTTTCCAATCTTTTTTTATATCTGGAAATAAGTTTCTTTGATAATTTTAAATCTTGTTGATCCAAAACTTTTTTAAAATGTAATATTATATTAGCGGAAAAAAAATTTTTTATTTGAATAATTGCAACTATCACTTCGGAATGAAGTTATTAATTAAGAAGCGTTGCGTTAATTTTTAAATTGTAATTTTTTTACAAGCTTTGTACTATTCTGGAATTCGAACTTTAATTTTTTTAATTTACGAATGTCAGTTTTAAATAATAATCAATCATTGTCAGCTGATAAGAAATTAAATGACTTAAGTAATATAAAAGAATTTATTAATAGTGCGAACTCGAGATTAGATGCAATAAATTCAATAACTAAAAATTCTCATGCAATTGCAGCAGATGCTGTAACAGCAATGATTTGCGAAAATCAAGATTCTGTTAATTCAACAATATCTTTAAATACTACTAATAAGATGTCCGTTTGCTTAAGAGATGGAGAAATAATACTAAGGATTGTTGCTTATCTTTTGATTTCTAATGACGAAACAGTTTTAGAAAAAAGTTGTTTGAAGGATCTTAAAAATACTTATCTTGCTCTTGGAGTACCTTTAGAAAATGCAAGGATGGTTATTAAATTAATGCGAGATGCAACCATCTCTGATTTAAGATCAACAGTTAATAATATGCAAGGAGATAAAAGCTTTCTTCCCAATTTAATTTCTGAAACAGAGTTTCAATTTGAAAGGATAATTACTCTTCTAAACTAGCTATATTCCTTATCTCTGATGTGTGGGATGTCTGCATTACAGAGTTATTTTCTTGATTTCTAATAACAGAAAATCTGGATCTTACGTGATTGGATAAAAAGGAAATTTTTTCTTCGGAAACTGTTGATTTGTAAATAGTTTTAATGTGTAAATTATTTCTTTTTTCAAAAAAATAATTTGAAGATGAAACAAAAGATTCAGTATAACCTTTATTGCGTAAGACAATTCCTGAATTTTCATTTTTGGGTAAAAATATCAAAATAGTTTCATCTCCCTCGCTTATATCATCATCCTCCCAATCACTAATAGCTTGCCATTTTATAGAAATGGCTATGATCTCTGGGTTAAAACTTAATTTGTGATTTTTTAAAATCTCGTCGACTTTTTTATTTTTTGAGTCGATATGTTTTATAAATATTTTACTAGTGGAGTTTTCAAATTCCTGAAAAGCTAAAGTGTGAGTGCTTCTGATAGATTTCCACTCTCCTATACTTTTATAGATGAATTGATTAATTGCTGTTAGATTCTTCGTCAAGTTTATCTTCTACTGAATGATTTTCTGCTTTTTGTATCATTCTTACCATTGAATCCACCATTAATCTCTTTGCAGAAGTTACTTTTAATCCAGAAGGAGTTGTTGATATTTGTTCTCCAGGGCGATCATATGAAGTTGGTCTATAAGGAGTCATCTAAAAAGTTAAAAATTAATCGATTTCTATTCTTGCATATATTCTTATTTATATAGTTCTTGTTTGCAAAAATGTCATATCTCTCTTCTTAGATTGCAGAATTATTAAATTTGTTCTTATCTAGGCATTTTATTTTTTGCTAATCCTGAAATAGTCGCTAAAGCAAACATTCCCAATAGAGCAATCCCTAAAAATAATCCTGCTCCTTGACTAACTCCGGCCCCAACTGCTACTAGTATAGAGTCACTGATTAGAAGACTTATTAATAATGCTGGAGTAAATATTTTCCAGCGCGTTCCTCCGATACCAATTGCGTAGCTTAGAAAATCAAAAAGGCCAGTCATTAGTAGTCCTGTCATAAGAAAGAAATTTTCTTCTAATTGATTTTGATTAAAACTTTCTATCTTTTTCATTGCTTTTGGGCCTACTAATTTACGAACAGGAACCCGACCATAATTTCTTGCAATAAAGAAAGCTGCTTGGCAAAAAACGATATCTGAAAAGATTATTGTCATATAACCTTTTTGAAAACCTAGTAATGAACCAGCCAGTAGAGAATAGGCTGAGCTTGGAAGAGCGGGCAAAATAATACTTACTCCTCTAAGTATGAATATTCCAAAAGGAGCCCAAATCCCCATACTTTCTATTTTGTTCCTTAGAGGTTCGATCCCATAATTTTGAATTAAATAAATCAATACAACAAATATTGCTATAAAAAAAATTACTGAGAGAAATTTTTGTATTTTTTTCATTATTTTTCTAGTAAAATTATTGGAAATAAATTCTTAATTTTAATATTTGATTCTATCTATAATAGAAATACTAATCAATAAAAAATTTTACAAATTTTTTAATCTTATACACTTACACAAAATAAAAGATTTTTGTATCCCAGATGTAGTTATGATTGATTCTATGAATAAAGTGAATTCAATATTTTTAAAAAATATTATTTGTTTAGTCCTTTCGGTCATCGTTTCCTTTTGTATTTCAATAAAACAATCAGATGCTTTACCTCATGAATGGGTTGGAGTCCATAAAAGCGAATATGGAGAACAGTTATGGGATAGGCAAAGTATAAAAAGGAATGAAGACGGTTCTGTAAGAGTATTGAGTAAATTTATTCCTAAAACAAAAAGTGAAATTACAAAGGATATTTTTTATACAATGGATATAAATTGTTTTGAAAAATCGTTCAGAGACGTTGATGTCTCTATAGATGAAGTAAATAGTAATTTTAATGATTTGGCTGATTGGCAAGATCCGAATGGAGATGAACTAATTTTGGGTGTAATTGGTCAAGTCTGCAGAGTGGAAAAGTAAAATCTTAAAAATAATTGTATGAAAATTAAAGTTTTATATTTCTAGAAAATATAAAACCCCGTCTAAGACAGGGTTTTAAAGGTGCCAGGACCCAGATTTGAACTGGGGACACGGCGATTTTCAGTCGCCTGCTCTACCAACTGAGCTATCCCGGCTCTAACCTATATACTCTAAATTACTAAGTGTAGTTTTTGAAACCCTTTTCATTAAAAATTTTATATCTTCATCAAATATCTAAAATTTATCAGTTTGAATTAATGGCTAATAATGCAGTGCCAAATGAAGTGGTTTTATTACATGAAACTATTGGTATATTTATAATTTTTTCTCTTATTTTTCTCCACTGAGGGTTTTTTGAACCTCCACCAATAGTAATAATTGTTTTTGGAAATGAACCAGTAAGTTCGCGTAGTTTTTCCCATCCTTTCAATTCAATTTTTGCTAGTCCCTCGAATAATGCATGTAAGTAAAGTGAGTCGCTTACTGGTCTTGGACCAAGAATCGGTTCTAAATTAGAATTATTAGTAGGAAATCTCTCTCCCTTACTATTAAGAGGTAAAAGATTAAAAGAAGTGTTTTTAGATGGATTTATTTGTCTACTGAGTTCCTTGATTTCTAAATCAGAATAGAATTTAGATAAGATACCGCATCCAGAGTTTGATGCTCCTCCACAGATCCATTCGCCACTAACTCTATGGGTTGTAATTCCTTGTTCTTTTATTGGCTTATTAATAATTTTCTTAACCACAATAGTTGTTCCTAAAACTGTAAGCCCATCTTCTTTCCCTAAATTTGCAGCTATTAAACTTGCATTAGAATCAGTGGTGCCTGAGATTAATATTAATTTCTTATTCAAGTTAAATCTTTTTGCTAAATCAGAATTTACTTGTCCAATAATTTTTCCACTTTCAACTATTTTAGGCAGGCATTTCTGCCATGAAGTATTCAGATAGCTTTTTGGCCATGATTCTTTTGTTAAATCCCAACCAAGTTTGAGATTGTTACCTTCTTCTCCATGAGTCCAATCTTTTAAAAACCATCCAGTTATCCAATCAGATTGATGCCTTAGAAGTATATTTGTCCCATATTTATCTATAAGATTTAAAGCTTTTGCAAGACTACTGTATGGAGTTCGTAAATGATCTTCTCCAGAAGTTAGAGATTCAACAAGGTGTATATGTTCATTACATGCTTGGTCATAGGGTATTGCTTCTCCCAATGGCTCCCCTTTTAAAGTAAAAGCTGTTAAAGTTCCTGATGTTCCAGATATAGCCAATCTTTCAAGGTTACTTTTTACCTCAATAGGTAAATTTTTTAATAGCTTTTCGCAAGTATTGATCCATGAATTAGGATTTTTAAATCCATATTGATAAGAAACTGAATCAAAGTGTATTAATTCTTTCTGAAAATTAATTATAGATATTCTTGCACCACTGGTTCCAAAATCTAACCCTCCAAAAAAAATATCAGGCATAGAATTAATATCTTATAAAAACATTTTTGATGCTTTTTCTAATTGAGCTGCTTTATCTGCTACATTTTCCCAAGGGAGCTCAAGATCCATTCTGCCAAAGTGTCCATAAGATGCTGTCTTTCTGAAAAATGATCCACCCATTTGTTTAGGAAGATTTCTTAAGTTAAATTCTTTAATTATTGAAGCAGGTCTTAGATCAAAATTCTTTTTAACGAGTTCAGTTAAATTAGCTTGAGAAATAACACCAGTATCAAAAGTTTCAACAAGAATAGAAATCGGTTTAGCAACCCCTATAGCATAACTTAATTGTACTTCAGCTTTTTTTGCTAATTTTGCCTTAACAATACTTTTGGCAACATATCGCGCTGCATAGGCGGCTGATCTGTCTACTTTTGTAGGATCTTTACCGGAGAATGCACCACCTCCATGTCTTGCATATCCTCCATATGTATCTACAATAATTTTTCTACCAGTGAGTCCCGCATCTCCTTGAGGCCCTCCAACGACAAATTTGCCTGTCGGATTTACTAAGAATCTCGTTTGATGAATATTTGGTTTAATTTCTAAATCCTCAGTGGCAGGAATTACAACATTGGTCCATAAATCTTCTTTGATTCTTTGACGAATTTCTTCTTCATTTTTAATTCCATCAATTTCAGGATTATGTTGAGTTGAAATTAAAATCGTGTTAATTGAAAATGGCACCCCTTTTTTATAATCAATGCTTACTTGAGTTTTCCCATCAGGGAGTAGATAATCAAGAACGTTTTCGTGCCTTACTTTGGCGAGTTGAATGGCTAATCTATGTGCCAAGCTAATTGGTAAAGGCATCAATTCAGGAGTTTCATTGCATGCATAACCAAACATTATTCCTTGGTCACCCGCTCCTGTATTGTTTTCTAAATCATTATTAAAATCATCTGCTTCATCGACTCCTCGTGAAATATCGGGTGATTGCTCGTCAAGGGCTACTAAAACAGCACAACTATTAGCGTCAAAACCGCCAGCTTTAGAGCCCTCATATCCAATTTCTTTAATTACATCCCTTACTAGTTTTATGTAGTCAACTTTTGCTTTTGAGGTTATTTCTCCAGTAAGAAGACAAAGACCAGTATTAACTACAGTTTCACATGCAACTCTGCTTTCTGGATCTTCTGTCAATAATGCGTCTAACACAGCATCACTTATTTGATCACATATTTTATCTGGATGACCTTCGGTTACTGATTCAGAAGTGAAGATAAAATCACTCATTAATATAAATTGAATTAAGAATATTATCTTAAATTAAATTGTTGCTTCTAATCAATGATTAGTATTTTTTAATTAAAAAAATTAATTGAGAAAATATTAAGCCTATAAAATATATCTTTTCATTCTCAACAAAGTTTAACTTGTTTCTGCCGTTGCTAATTCTTCATTATCATCAGTTTGCTCAAATAACATTTGCTTATATTTAGCTGCCATTTCTTCGGCTTTGCTAAAAACTTTTTGAGGGTCAGTTAGCATATCGCCTGGCTCTGGTTCAAGTGCTTTAGTTGATAAAGAAATTCTTCCTCTTTCTGAATCAAGGTCTATTATCATAACCTTCATTTGGTCATTAACATTTAAAACATTATGAGGAGTTTCGATATGTTCATGACTTATCTCAGATATATGGAGTAGACCGCTAACTCCTCCAATATCAATAAAGGCTCCATAGGGTTTAATACCTTTTACAGAACCTATCACAACTTCTCCAACTTCAAGCCTATTCATTTTCTTTTCAACCAGAGCTCTTCTATGGCTTAAAACCAATCTATTTCTTTCCTCATCTACTTCAAGAAATTTTAAAGGTAGATACTCACCTTCCAAGTCATCTTTGATTCTTCGAGCACTTATATGAGAACCAGGGATAAAACCTCTTAAACCTTCTACCCTTACAAGAGCTCCGCCTCTGTTTGTTGCAAATACTTCAGAATAAATAGTGGCATCCTCTTTTTGCAATTGCCTAACTCTTTCCCAGGCTCTTTGATATTCAATTCTTCTGATGGAAAGTGCTAATTGGCCATCTTCATTTTCTTCACTCATTATGAAGAATTCCCTGCTCTCTGAAGGTTGTAAAACATCGCTTAGACCTTCAACTCTATTTATTGATACCTCTTGGACTGGCATAAAGGCAGCTGTTTTAGCGCCTATGTCAATCATTGCTCCTTTAGGTTCTAAAGCAAATACGGTTCCTTTTACTAAATCTCCAGGCTTGAAGTTATAATCATACTTCCCTAAGAGCGATGCAAATTCTTCTTGGGTGAATCCTGCATTATCAAAGTCTGAATTTCCTCTGCTAGAAGATGAATCTGCAGAAGGGATATCATTCTTCTCGAATGACATATCTTCCTCAATTTGAGTTTGTGAATTATTTTCTAATTCAGATGAATTTTTAATTTCTTTTTCTTCAGAAAGCTCTTTTATAGTTTGGGATGAATTTTCGTTCATTTTTTACGACGCAGACCACCTAAGGTAGTTAGAAAGGAATGCTATTAGCCTGCAAACTAGTAGCAAAATTATTTGTCTAAACATTCTACACGTAAAGATGCTTTATTTTATAAAATTGAAGCTAATTCATTTTTTGAATTTCCTTTAAGGGATTCAAGAGTCGAAATGAAATCTTTTACTCCGTTGAATTTTCTGTAAACCGAAGCATATCTTATATAAGCAACCTCATTTTCTTTTCTGAGGTTTTTAAGAATTAATTCTCCAATTTGAGAAGATTTAATATCTTTATTAGATTCTTGTATAATTTGCGATTCAATTCCATCAACAAAATTAATAATTGATTCATTTGTGAAAGTGGTCTTTTCGCAAGCTCTTGAAATTCCAGTGATTAATTTTCCTTTATTAAATGATTCTCTACTCCCATCTTTTTTAATCACTGAAATTGGCATTGTTTCTACTCTTTCATAGGTGGTAAATCTAAAGCTGCAATTTAAACACTCCCTTCTTCGTCGGACGCTTTTACCAGTATCTGCAGATCTCGATTCCAAAACTCTGCTATCTGTATTTTGACAGGTTGGACACTGCATATAGTGAAAAAAAGGAAACTATAACCCTAATAGTAAATTATTATTTTGATTATGAAAAGTAAGAGTTAAAAAAAACCCTCCTTGGAGGAGGGCAATTAGTTCATTTTCTATCAAATTTAGGTGGATCTCTAAAGGCGACAGCAAAGAATAAAGTAACAACTGCTAGAGTTAAAATAAGAACGTAAGCAAAGGCTTCCATAAGATTAAAAAATAAAGATTAGTTTAAACCCTTCCTGGGATTCTTCTGGTGGTTTCATCACCAAGCTTCTTGAATAAACCAAATTCAACTTGGTCTCCAATCTCAGCGTCGATTCCAGCAAATGAGTCTCTGTATAGAGTTCTTGAAGCATGCCACCAGTGGCCAAACAAGAATAGCAAACCGAAGCATAGATGCGCATAGGTAAACCATGCTCTTGGTGAGCTTCGGAACACACCGTCAGATTTGTAGGTTTCTCTGTCGAACTTGAATGCTTCTCCAAGCTGTGCTTTTCTAGCTAATCTCTTAACAACTGCAGGATCAGTAAATGTTTGTCCATTTAAGTCTCCTCCATAGATAGTTGCAGTAATGCCAGTTTGTTCAAATGAATACTTTGCTTCAGCTCTTCTAAATGGAATATCGGCTCTTACATTACCTTCTTTATCTTCTAATATGACTGGGAAGTTTTCAAAGAAATTAGGTATTCTTCTAACTTCTAATTCATTACCTTCTTTGTCTTGAAAAGCAATGTGACCTTGCCAACCTGTTGGCAAGCCGTCACCATTAACGAGGGCCCCAACTCTGAATAATCCTCCCTTGGCTGGGCTATTCCCAACATAATCGTAGAAGGCTAATTTTTCTGGTATAGATGCATATGCCTCTTCTTTAGTAGCACCATCATCTATAGCTGCTTGAACCCTTCTATTAATTTCAGTTTTGAAATAACCTGAGTCCCATTGATATCTTGTTGGACCAAATAATTCAACTGGAGTTGTCGCTGAACCGTACCACATTGTTCCTGCAACTACAAAAGATACAAAAAGCACAGCAGCTAGAGCACTGGCGAGAACTCCTTCAAGACTTCCAAGTTTTAGTGCTCGGTAAAGTCTTTCTCCAGGTCTATTAGTAATGTGAAAAATTCCTCCAATGATACCCATAAGTCCAGCTGCTATATGATTTGCAACTATTCCTCCTGGATTAAATGGGTTAAATCCATCAACTCCCCAAGATGGCGCTACAGGTTCTACATGACCAGTTAAACCATAGGGGTCAGAAACCCAAATCCCTACGTTTGCACAATGAAATGCTCCGAAGCCAAAACATGTTATTCCAGCTAAAAGAAGGTGGATGCCAAAAATTCTTGGAAGATCGAGAGCAGGCTCTCCTGTTCTTGAATCTTCCCATAAATCTAAGTCCCAATATGTCCAGTGCCAAATTGAAGCTAACATCAAAAGGCCACTAAATACTATGTGAGCTGCTGCAACCCCTTCAAAACTCCAGAATCCAGGATCAACTCCTGTAGCACCAGTTATATCCCATCCGTTCCAACTACTTGTGATACCTAGTCTGGCCATGAAAGGCATTACGTACATTCCTTGTCTCCACATTGGATTAAGAACAGCATCAGAAGGATCAAAAATAGCTAACTCATAAAGAGCCATAGAACCGGCCCAGCCGGCTAATAATGCAGTATGCATAAGATGCACAGCAAGTAGTCGACCTGGGTCATTAATAACTACTGTGTGAACTCGATACCAAGGCAATCCCATCGGTTAATTTCTAAGTAACTATGCTGAATAAACAGCTAAACATCATGATAGTAAGGGTTTTTTAGCCTTTGGGTGATTATTGTAAATAAATTTATTTTCTTGCAAAAAATGGGCAAATCAATTTGCAGCACAAAGTTTACAAGGAATTTTTGACTAAAAATTGTTAATATTTTGGTCACAATTCTCAAAGTAAAACGCCAAAATAAGAGAAATAACTCAAAAAATGGCAACTATCAGATTCATCCGTGAGGATTTAGAGATTCAATGTAATCCTGGTGAGAACTTAAGGGAACTAGTACTGAAGGAGAACCTACAACTATATGGATTAAAGGGTATTTTGGGAAATTGTGGAGGAGCAGGTCAATGCAGTACATGTTTTATTTCTGTAGAAGGAGGAAGCAAAAATTCTCTAAGCCCTCTTACTCCTGTTGAAGAGGAAAAACTTAAAAATAGGCCAGAAAATTGGCGACTTGCATGCCAAACTTTAATAAAATCCTCCGCAGTAATTTTAACAAAACCACAATCACCTCCTTCAAACTTAGAGGAACTCAAAAAAATTAGTGAAAATAAAAAATTACCTCGCTAAATTGTTTAAGACTGTAAATCAGATGATAAAAATTGTTGATTTTTCCACTTTATTTAAAGATATATGTTTATAGTCTTAATATCTTAAGAACTCAATTAAATGGAAACAACCAACTTTGGATTCGTAGCTAGCCTTTTATTTGTAGGGGTGCCAACAATATTCCTTATAGGTTTATTCATCTCCACTCAAGATGGCGAAAAATCAAGCTTCTATTCTGACTCTAGTAAAGGTAGACTTGGACCAAAACGTTAAAACTTTCTTTAATGCTTAGCATTTCTGTAAAAGAATTTTTATTTTGGAAAAAAAAGCAACTTTCTAAAGGCGGAAATATTCAATCTTTTGCTGTTTTGCTCGATTGTATAGGTGGGATCCCAACAAGTGAATTAAACTTGTTGAAAATAAATCCTGAAGGCAAGTTATATTTAAAAAAAAATTTAGATTACTTGTGTTCTGTTTGGGAAGATCATTTATTTAACTCTACTCCCATTCAACATCTATGTGGCATATCTTTCTGGAGGGATTTAAAATTAAAAGTTACAAATAAAGTTCTTATTCCCAGGCCAGAGACTGAACTTATAGTAGAAATTGTTTTCAAGATATTTGGAGAGAAATCACAAAAATTATTTTTTGCAGAATTAGGGACTGGATCTGGTGCTATTGCTATTGCTTTGGCACTTGCTTATCCGTTTTGGGAAGGTATTGCAACTGATATCGATCAAGATGCGTTAGGAATAGCTATCAAAAATTTTAAGGATTCCTCTGAACAATCAAATTTGAGATTTTGTTGCGGACATTGGTGGAATCCTTTAGAAAGTTTCAAAGGCAAACTAGATCTCGCCATTTCAAATCCGCCATATATTCCTAGAGACACTTATGAAGAATTACCCGAAGAAGTCAAGAATTTTGAACCAAAGATAGCTTTATTAGGCGGCGAAGATGGTTTAGAACATATTAGAGAAATCATTCAAAAAGCCCCGTTATATTTAAAAAAAAAGGGATGGCTTATTCTAGAAAATCATTTTGATCAAGGTGAGGAGGTAAAAAAATTACTAATTAAAAACTATTTCACATCAGTAGAAATTGTGAAAGATCTTTCAGGTATTGGTAGGTTTACCATTGGGAGATATAAATAAATTAATAATGGTTAATAATCTAAATGAATATCATAAATTGCAAATTAGCTCTGAAAACGCTTAAAAGTGGTTTACCTATAATTTTCCCCACAGACACTTTACCTGCGATTGGATGCTTACCAAAGTTTTCAGAAATTATTTACGAGTTTAAAAATCGAGATAAAAATAAACCCTTAATTCTTATGGGATCAGAACATAATCAACTAATCCATTACGTTCATGAATCAGCTAAAGAAGATTATGAAAATATAGCTTCAACATATTGGCCTGGAGCTCTGACAATGGTTATTCCTTCTTCAGGTCAGGTAAATAATGCTTTAACAAGCAGTGATTTTACTCTTGGTTTAAGAGTTCCAAATTCACATATAGCTAAATCACTCATAAAGGAAACAGGTCCATTATTAACTTCGAGTGCAAACATTTCAGGCTTCAAAGGATCAATTACAGCTGAGGGTATAGCTTTAGACTTCCCTTCTTTAGATATTCTTGGACCCGTTCCATGGAAAAAATGTAGTGGAAAAGCAAGTACTATAATATCTTGGAAGAAAAATGGTGATTGGAGGTTGATTAGAGAGGGAGAAGTATTAGTGAAGGAATTGCATTGATGTTTTTATTATTATTTCTTGTTTCGTTAATTCAATTTTTTACTTTTTGGATTTTTGAACCCATTGCATCCTTTTTAGAGCATGTTCTCGAAATAAGATTGTTTCCTATCATTGCTCTTATAGGTTTAATCTTTTTATTTTCAGCAAAGAATATTGAACAGAATTAAATAAATCAAAATGCCGGCTAACAGATTTGAACTGATGACCTTCGCTTTACAAAAGCGCTGCTCTACCGCTGAGCTAAGCCGGCTATCACTTAATCTTACAATTAGTGAGGGTCAATTATCAGTATTTTTTTAGCTTTTTTTAAATTTATTACTTTTTGATATCTTTTTTACTTTTAATATCTTTATCATTTTTTTTAAATTTGATTTCTCCTGAAATAGTCCTTTTGATTGGTAAATTGGCTACTAATGCAGTCATCCTATCTTCCGTCTCTAGACTTACTGCTACCTCTTCAAAATCAATCTCTACATATTTAGCAACAACATCGAGAATTTCTTTTCTCATTTTATCCAAAAGATCAGTTGTTAAGGAACTCATATCAACTCTGTCATGAGCTAGCACAAGTTGTAATCTTTCTCTTGCTGTATTGGCACTAGCCGTTTCCCTGCCTAGTAATTTGTTTATAAGATCTCGGAGAGTCATCATTTTAAAAAACCTTTGTTTGCATTAATCTCATGAATTTATCTTTAAGGCTTTTGCCCTCATTTTTTGGGTCGATAATTGGCACATCTTCTCCAGTAAGTCTTTGAGAAACATTTAAATAACATTTTTTTGCAGGAGAACGACTATCTGTAAGTGTTAGTGGCTCTCCTCTATTAGTACTTATTATTACTTGTTCATCCTCTAAAACAATACCAAGTAAAGGTAAAGAAAGGATTCCTTGAACATCTTCGATGGATAACATTTCTTGACTAGCCATCATGTTAGGGCGAACTCTATTGATTACAAGTTGGATAGGCTCAATATCTGAAGTATTAAGAATCCCTATTACTCTATCTGCATCCCGTACTGCGGATAATTCTGGGTTAGTGACAACAATAGCTTCTTTACAGGCCGCAAGTGCATTTTTGAAGCCATCTTCTACACCAGCAGGACAATCCACTAAGACGAAATCAAAGTTTTCACTAAGAAGCTCACTAATTTTTTTCATATCTTCAGGCTTCATCCAATCCAACATCCTTGGATCACCAGCAGGTAAAAGAGCAAGATTAGGTTCTTTTTTATGTCTAACCAAAGCTTGGTCAAGACGACAATTCTTGTCTAGAACATCTTGTGCCGTATAAATGATGCGATTTTCTAAACCTAGAAGAAGATCTAAATTTCTTAAGCCAAAATCAGCATCTAATACAGCAGTTGTTGCTCCGCTATTAGCAAGTGCTATTCCTAGGTTTGCGGTTAAAGTTGTTTTACCAACTCCTCCTTTGCCTGAACAAATTAATATTGTGCGAGTATTCTTCCCCACGATTTTAAAGATTTTCCAAATAATAAAGCCACTTTTAGAAAGTTAAATATTTTAAAGATTAAGTAATTCTTAAATTTATCTAGTTTGAATTAATTTATTGCAAATGATTGATTAATTTTTACTTTCGATTAAGTGTGGTTTGATAATTATTGTTTGTTTATCTATTACCGCAATTTCTGGATAACAATTTTTGGGCTTATCCTTTGGTCCAATAGCTATCACATCTGCAATTCTTAACTGTAAAGGGTTTAGATAAAGTGATGCAATAGATGCATTTTTATTTCCACTTTTCCCTGCGAATGCGATCCCTAGTAATTTGCCCCAAACATAAATATTTTTCTTAGCGGAAACTATTGCACCTGGATTAACGTCTCCAATAATGCATAGGTCTCCATTTGAAGATATTCTTTCACCCGATCGTAATGTTCCTTTGTGAAGAATATCGTCTTTCTTTTTTGAATTGAATATTAGTAACTTATTTTTAATCTCTTGCCCTTTTATAAAAGCTGAATCTATTTTTAAAGACTTACCACTTAGTATTGTTTCTCTATTATTTGAATAAATGAACATGGAACAAATATTAATTTTGTCAAAATGATTTTTTAATTTTGATAATTGATGAGAACTTATTAATTCATTGACTGCGAAAATTTCTGCATCTAAAGGTTCTTTGATAGAAGATTTTTTGAAAGTTTCATGGATATTATCTAAATCTGGCAAGGAAAAAATTTCAAAATATTTACTTTTTGTATTCTTTAAAACGATTTCCATTGAATTAAATCTAGGAATTGCTTTTTATAAGTGAAATTTCATTTTTTATTTCATTTTTGATTATATCTGGATAAATAATAAAAGAGCTTTCCTGAGATCTCATTAAAGTTTTTATTAATGCAGAACTATTTTCTAATGCGCTTTGATAAGTGCCGTCCCATATTTTTAATGAATTATTAGATTCAAAACCTTTAAAAGACCTTTCCTTAATCCCGCAAAATATTTCTGCATCGTAACCATTTTTTTCACATAATTTTGTTGCAAATGCAAGGATTTTTAATCTATTCATCTTACTTAAAAAACTTATGTCTGATGCCTTTAATAAATCTCTGTCAATAAACATTTTACATAGTGTAGAAAGTGGCTCATAAGATTCATCTTTCCATCTAATCAAATGATAGTAAAAGGTTACATCATCATTTCTTATGAAATCATCGAAATCAACCTTTGAAGGTGAAAAAATCCATTTATATAATGAATTATCTAACCAAATTTTCTTTTCATAATTATTTTTTATTGTGTGCAATATTTTTTCCAGAATCCATGTTGATATTTCGTTTATCCTGTGATTGTAGATTGTTCTATACATCAAGTTTCTTAGTACAAGGAAATGCTCAATAGCAAACACTCCTTTTGGTTTGATCCCGATATTCCCATCAGGTGTAAAGGTAAGAGCTGAAATTATTCTCCCTAAATCTACTAAGCCATAATTAGTACCTGTGTTGTAACTATCGCGTAAAAGATAATCGAGACGATCGCAATCTATCTCACTACTTATCAATGTTTTTAAAGGTTTTGAAAATAATTGTTTTGATTGAAATAATTCACCAATTTTTCTAGGCAATTCGTTGTCATACTTTTTGAGGATTGAATTTATTGGAGAAAAATTTGTAACTAAGTTTTCAGACCATTTTTCGTGATCATGCTTAAATATTGCTTCACTGGTATGGCTTAAAGGTCCATGACCTAAATCATGTAGTAGAGCTGCTCCATAAAGAACAAATTTATTTTCACAAAATGAAGGTTTACTTTCAATTAATCTCTTATAAATTTTTCTAGCTATACAAAAAACACCAATTGAGTGAGTGAATCTACTCGATTCTGCACCATGAAAAAGTAATGATGCCGCTCCAAGTTGTTTTATTCTTCTTAGTCTTTGAAAAGCAACTGTATCAATTAATTCCATAATCATTAATTCTTCAGGCTTTCCCGCATCAAATACTATTTCTTTATGAATTGGGTCATGAAAAATTCTTTTAATGCTCATATTTTGAAGATTTTTTATTTTTAATCTTTAGCCATTTAAAGATTTAATTTCTGCATTGTTTAATTCGATTGTTTGAACTGAAACTTCTTCTTTTTCTAGAATATACCCCAGAAATAATTCTGCATTCCTCACCCATTTATCATCAGTACTTCCAAAATCAGTTGCATCCGGTAGATCGAGTAATTTGTCAGGAGTCATACCTTGGCCTTGAATATTATTACCATTTGGGGTTAAGTAACTAGCCACTGTTATAGCAATACCACTTTCTTCTCCCAAACTTTTTAGGGATTGAATTAAACCTTTCCCATAAGTTTGTTCTCCCATAAGAATTGACCTCTCATTATCTTGTAAAGAACCAGCAAGTATTTCACTTGCACTTGCAGTACCTTTATTTACTAAAGTAACCATTGGTCCATCAAAAGATGTCTCTTTTTGAGAAATAATTGCATCTTTGATTCCATTTCTATCTTTTGTCTCGACTATAGGTTTCTCACTCAATAATGAGTCTGCAACTGCTATACCTGAGCTTACTAGTCCCCCTGAATTATTTCTGAGATCCAAGATTAAGCCTTCAACATCTTTCTCTTTTAACTCTTGAAGTGCCTCTTCAACTTTTTTGGGTACGCTTTCGCTAAATTGAGTTATCCTTAAGTATCCTATTGTGTGAGAATCGTCTCTTAATCTTTTTGTTCTAACTGGTCTGAGATCTACTGATCTCCTCTCAAGATCGACTTCCCTAATTTCTCCTGATTCCGAAGATACTTCAACTAAAACTTTTGTCCCTGATTCACCTCTCAATTTAGAAGCAGTACTTGCAAGCCCTAATTTTTCTGATGAGATTCCGTCCACTGTCTCTATCAAGTCCCCGCTTACTATTCCAGCTTCTTCCGCTGGCGAACCCCCAAGAGTAGAAATAACTTTAACTTTATTGTTGTCATCTTCACCTAATTGAAGACCAACACCATTAATTTCACTCCCAAAATTACTTGATTTCAGTAGTTCATAATCTTTGGGGCGTAAAACTCTCGTGTAGGGATCGTCTAAGGGTCTTAACATGTCTTCAATTGCAGAATAAGCCTCTTCACTTGTTTCAATTTGTTTCTGTAATGTTTTTTGTCTAATTCTTTTCCATTGGATTTCATCAAACTTTTCTGGATCATAAAAACCTTCGTTTACCAAGGTCCAAGCGTCAAGTACTAATTGCCTGCTATCACTGAGAGCATCCACTCTTTCCATCAACAAAAGATTGATAGAAAAAACGATGATCATTGATGCAGTGATCAAAGTTTTGAATGTTAAAAGTTTGTTAAAAGATGAATTCATTGGGTTAAGTGTTAACACCAAGTATAAGAATTTTAAGTAAGCTCTTTATATCAAAGCTAATTTTTTTTTGGATGGCGAATTCTTCATCTGTTTATGACTGGTTTCAAGAAAGGCTTGAAATCCAAGACATAACTGACGACGTAACTTCCAAGTACGTACCCCCTCATGTGAATATTTTTTATTGTTTAGGAGGCATAACTTTAGTATGCTTCCTAATTCAATTTGCAACAGGTTTTGCAATGACTTTTTACTATAAGCCAACAGTTACACAAGCTTATAGTTCAGTAAGTTATTTGATGACCGATGTAAGTTTTGGATGGTTAATAAGATCTGTGCACAGATGGAGTGCATCAATGATGGTTTTGATGTTGATCCTTCATGTCTTTAGGGTTTATCTTACCGGAGGTTTTAAAAGGCCAAGAGAATTAACTTGGGTTACAGGTGTTGTAATGGCAGTTATAACTGTCGCTTTTGGAGTGACAGGATACTCCCTGCCTTGGGATCAAGTAGGTTATTGGGCAGTTAAAATCGTTTCAGGTGTCCCTGCTGCAATACCAGTAATTGGTGACTTTATGGTTGAACTACTTAGAGGCGGAGAAAGTGTTGGACAATCCACTTTAACCAGGTTTTACAGTCTTCACACTTTTGTATTGCCATGGTCATTAGCAGTCTTTATGTTGATGCACTTTTTAATGATTCGTAAACAGGGTATTTCAGGTCCTTTATAACCACTTATACTTAAAACATTATTAGTTCTCCATATGTCTACATTAAAAAAACCAGATCTATCTGATCCAAAATTGAGAGCAAAGTTAGCTAAAGGTATGGGCCATAATTATTATGGTGAACCAGCCTGGCCAAATGATTTACTATATATCTTCCCGGTAGTTATCTTAGGAACTATAGCTTGCGTAGTTGGATTAGCAGTTCTTGACCCCGCAATGTTGGGAGACAAAGCTAATCCTTTCGCAACACCCCTTGAAATACTTCCTGAATGGTATCTTTATCCAGTTTTTCAAATACTTAGAGTTGTTCCTAATAAACTTTTGGGTATTGCACTTCAAACTTTAATTCCACTAGGGTTAATGATTTTACCCTTTATCGAAAACGTTAATAAATTTTCTAATCCATTTAGGAGACCAGTTGCAATGACAGTTTTTTTATTTGGTACTGTTTTAACAATATATCTTGGAATAGGAGCTTGTTTGCCTATCGATAAATCCCTAACCTTAGGACTTTTTTAGATTTAAAACGTAAACATATCTAGATCATTTTCTTCTGCTCTTAGGAAGTGATGCATTAGTAAAAAACCAACAATTGTCCATGTTTGAAAGGTTCTTGATTGTTGTCCAACCCAAGTACCTGTAGGACCATCAAAATATTCTGCCCATTCTTGCTTAGGCAATTGATTAAGTTGACACCAATATGACTCCTCTATTAAAGATTTCATTTCTTCCATAAGAATCACATCATCTGAAGAAAAATTTTTTTGATGTAAAAGAACAGCCGCCCCAAAAAACCAAAGTAAACTTGGCCAATGACCACCATTATGGTAACTCCAAGGCCAATTCTTTGGATCTGAACCAGTTTTATTTTGCCATTCTTCGACATCCATATGGGGATGACAAATTCTCATAGGCATTTGTGCCATTAAATGCTGTCTGTTATGTAAAACTAATCTAAATAAAGCTCTTTGTTCTGAAGGTGGCAGTACTCCAAAAATACATGCTAAAGAATTACCTAAACTGTAAAATCGAAAGTCAGGCCTCCCCGTTCTAATATTTCCTATTAAGTAACCACCTCTATTCTCTAACCAATCTTGAAGCCATGAAGGAACTACTTGAGGTTGAACGTTGAATTCATTGAAGTGCTGATCATCTCCATACTGTTCAGTTGGCCTTCTTCTTAAGATTTGCATTGTTTGGCTGGTAACCCAATAATGTTTTAATAGAAAACTTCCTAAATCTTTTACCCATTGATTTGTAAGGATAAGCCTTTGATCTAAAAGTCTACTCACATGATCTGCTCGACTTAATTCCATTAAGTTTATACAGCTTTTTAAACACCCATGAAGTAAAACTTCAACTTCCAATGGTGCCCCCCATACATCCATAGGTCTATCAATCATAAATGCGCAATCTGGAACAAAAAGTACAGGGGTTCCCTCAAATGTTGGATGTAGAACTAGATCTAATAAAAGTTGAATACCTCTCTGAACGCTTTGACTTTTACCGAAGGCATAATCGCCACTTTTATTGACATAAAACCAACATAAAATTGGCCACCATAAACTTGCATCAGCTGAGGTAATCCTGCCAATTGATCTTTGCCCATAGTCTCCAATGAGCTTCCCATCCTCCTCAATAAAACTCGTAGGAAATACGCCACGTGTCTGGTAATTAGTACTTTGTAACTCAAGGCACACGCTCAGAAACCTTTTGACAATGTCATATCTTTTTTGGGTAATGAGGTAAATCATTACTGGAACGTTGTCTCTTAAAAATATTTCTCCATAATTTAACTTTTTATTTTTTGTTGGGTGTTCTAATGCGGCAGCACTGCCAACTAGTTGGCCTGATATTTCTACTAAAGTCTTCTCGAAGTGTTTTTTTGCATTTGTTACAATTTTTTCTTCATCAGAACTTGGCCTTACTCTTAAATTTTTTTGACTAAATCTTTCTGCCATTTCATTTGTATCCCTTATATTTAAGCCTAGTTGTTTAAAGAGACTTTGAACAAATAAAAAATTAATAAAAAATTTTTGTATAAAAGGTTGCACAATTACAGTTGAATGGTTTAGTATTTTCTTCTGGGCAAAAATATTCTTTTTTGCATTTTTCAAACAATTATCTTAAATCTGATTTTTGGTAAATGAATGAATTTTTTGGAGATTTGATTTCGATCATTATTTTCAGCCAGAAGAAGGGTTTTCCCTTCGAAGTGGGTTATTCACTTGTTGTTTAACTCTGCACCTAGAAAATTTAAAAACTTAGGAACTGATACTTTTATTGCGTCAAAAATTTATCAAATTTAGATTTGGTAATTTTGAGATGTATTTGCAATAAAGGTGTGAGGTCCCGTCAAGAATATATAAATTGTTTTCAATTGCTAACTTTTAGTTCTTTGAAAACCAACGGATCTGAGATCTTGGAAAGTCACTTTGAAATATTTTTAATGTGCACTCAAAGTAATCCTTAATTATTTAAGGAGGCTGAACCTAAATAACTTAAGTCAATCTTATTTTTATTTGGAGAATGCAATTCATATTGAGTAGATTTATCTACAAAAGGATTTGAACACAACGGAGAGTTTGATCCTGGCTCAGGATGAACGCTGGCGGCGTGCTTAACACATGCAAGTCGAACGAACCTTCGGGTTAGTGGCGGACGGGTGAGTAACGCGTGAGAATCTGCCCTCAGGAGGGGGATAACGGTTGGAAACGACCGCTAATACCCCATATGCCTAATGGTGAAATGAATTTCGCCTGAGGATGAGCTCGCGTCTGATTAGCTAGTTGGTGAGGTAATGGCTCACCAAGGCTTCGATCAGTAGCTGGTCTGAGAGGATGATCAGCCACACTGGGACTGAGACACGGCCCAGACTCCTACGGGAGGCAGCAGTGGGGAATTTTCCGCAATGGGCGAAAGCCTGACGGAGCAACGCCGCGTGAGGGACGAAGGCCTCTGGGCTGTAAACCTCTTTTCTCAAGGAAGAAGATATGACGGTACTTGAGGAATAAGCCACGGCTAATTCCGTGCCAGCAGCCGCGGTAATACGGGAGTGGCAAGCGTTATCCGGAATTATTGGGCGTAAAGCGTCCGCAGGCGGCTTATCAAGTCTGCTGTTAAAACGTGGAGCTTAACTCCATCATGGCAGTGGAAACTGATAGGCTTGAGTATGGTAGGGGCAGAGGGAATTCCCGGTGTAGCGGTGAAATGCGTAGATATCGGGAAGAACACCAGTGGCGAAGGCGCTCTGCTGGGCCATTACTGACGCTCATGGACGAAAGCCAGGGGAGCGAAAGGGATTAGATACCCCTGTAGTCCTGGCCGTAAACGATGAACACTAGGTGTCGGGGGAATCGACCCCTTCGGTGTCGTAGCTAACGCGTTAAGTGTTCCGCCTGGGGAGTACGCACGCAAGTGTGAAACTCAAAGGAATTGACGGGGGCCCGCACAAGCGGTGGAGTATGTGGTTTAATTCGATGCAACGCGAAGAACCTTACCAGGGTTTGACATCCTGCGAACCTCTTAGAAATTTGAGGGTGCCTTCGGGAATGCAGTGACAGGTGGTGCATGGCTGTCGTCAGCTCGTGTCGTGAGATGTTGGGTTAAGTCCCGCAACGAGCGCAACCCACGTTTTTAGTTGCCAGCATTTAGTTGGGCACTCTAGAAAGACCGCCGGTGATAAACCGGAGGAAGGTGTGGATGACGTCAAGTCATCATGCCCCTTACACCCTGGGCTACACACGTACTACAATGCTACGGACAAAGGGCAGCAAACTCGCGAGAGCTAGCAAATCCCATAAACCGTGGCTCAGTTCAGATCGTAGGCTGCAACTCGCCTACGTGAAGTAGGAATCGCTAGTAATCGCAGGTCAGCATACTGCGGTGAATACGTTCCCGGGCCTTGTACACACCGCCCGTCACACCATGGAAGTTGGCCATGCCCGAAGTCGTTACTCCAACCCTTGTGGAGGAGGACGCCGAAGGTGGGGCTAATGACTGGGGTGAAGTCGTAACAAGGTAGCCGTACCGGAAGGTGCGGCTGGATCACCTCCTAACAGGGAGACAACAAAATGTTAAATATTAATTTTGTCACCTTAGGTCGATCGGTATCTCACATTCTTAATTTATTTAAGGATTTTATTTCCTAAGTTTTTCTAGGTCACACCCATAATTTTTCCTGGGCCATTAGCTCAGGTGGTTAGAGCGCACCCCTGATAAGGGTGAGGTCCCTGGTTCAAGTCCAGGATGGCCCATATCTCTATGTTGGGGGTATAGCTCAGTTGGTAGAGCGCCTGCTTTGCAAGCAGGATGTCAGCGGTTCGAGTCCGCTTACCTCCACTGATTACCACCTCTTCCATGATTTATAGAAGGGAAATTTTTGAGTTGTGATCAAATTCTGAACGAATCTAGCTTCCTAATAATTTTATTAAGACGCTGGACTCATTGAATTAATTTCATTGTTTTCAGAGAACCTTGACAACTGCATAGATTATTTTTAAAGACAATAAGCATCTTTAATGATGCAGATTTATTATTTGTGCGAATGCATTAATAACAATTCTATTAAGCTGATGCTTCAATTTTTGAAGTTATTGGTCAAGCTACAAAGGGCTCACGGAGGATACCTAGGCACACAGAGGCGATGAAGGACGTGGTTACCTGCGATAAGTCTCGGGGAGTTGGAAGCACACTTTGATCCGGGAATTTCCGAATGGGGCAACCCCATGTACGGCCAACTGAATATATAGGTTGGTGCGAGCTAACCCAGCGAACTGAAACATCTTAGTAGCTGGAGGAAGAGAAAGTAAATAACGACTCCCTCAGTAGCGGCGAGCGAACGGGGAACAGCCCAAACCGATAGTCTTGACTATCGGGGTTGTGGGACAGCAATATGGATCAATAAGTCTAGAAGAAACGTTTGAATGGCGTGCCACAGAGGGTGAAAGCCCCGTAATCGAAAGATAAGTTGACCTAGCTGTATCCCGAGTAGCACGGAGCACGTGGAATTCCGTGTGAATCTGCGAGGACCACCTCGTAAGGCTAAGTACTACTGTGTGACCGATAGTGAAACAGTACCGCGAGGGAAAGGTGAAAAGAACCCCGGGAGGGGAGTGAAATAGAACATGAAACCGTGAGCTTACAAGCAATGGGAGCCCGACTAATCGGGTGACCGTGTGCCTGTTGAAGAATGAGCCGGCGACTTATAGGCACTGGCGGGTTAAACCGAAAATGGTGGAGCCACAGCGAAAGCGAGTCTTAATAGGGCGTTTGTCAGTGTTTATAGACCCGAACCCTGGTGATCTAACCATGGCCAGGATGAAGCTTGGGTGATACCAAGTGGAGGTCCGAACCGACTGAAGTTGAAAATTCAGCGGATGAGCTGTGGTTAGGGGTGAAATGCCAATCGAACCAGGAGCTAGCTGGTTCTCCCCGAAATACGTTGAGGCGTAGCGTCTAGTGCTCCAGCAGGGGGGTAAAGCAACCATTTCGGTGCGGGCTGCGAAAGCGGTACCAAATCGATATGAACTCTGAATACCCTGTGTGTAACTAGGCAGTCAGACTGTGGGGGATAAGCTCCATAGTCAAGAGGGAAACAGCCCAGACCGCCAGCTAAGGTCCCAAAATTAACGCTAAGTGATAAAGGAGGTGGGATTGCCCAGACAACCAGGAGGTTTGCCTAGAAGCAGCCATCCTCGAAGGAGTGCGTAATAGCTCACTGGTCGAGCGATCCTGCGCCGAAAATGAACGGGGCTAAGCGTTATACCGAAGCTGCGGATAAATTTATTTATGGTAGGGGAGCGTTCTATGTAGGGTGAAGCGTTAGCGTAAGCGGACGTGGACAGCATAGAAGTGAGAATGTCGGCTTGAGTAGCGAAAACATGGGTGAGAATCCCATGCCCCGAAACCCTAAGGGTTCCTCCGGCAGGCTCGTCCGCGGAGGGTTAGTCTGGACCTAAGGCGAGGCCGAAAGGCGTAGTCGATGGATAACAGGTCAATATTCCTGTACCAGATGTGTTTTGAGAAGGGGGACGGAGAAGGCTAACCAGGCCAGATGTTGGTTACTGGTTCAAGCGTTCGAGGCTTTGAGAGATGGAGAAAACATCTTGAGCTAAGGCGTGAGTACGAGCTGCTACGGCAGCGAAGTTGGTGATGTCATGCTTCCAAGAAAAGCCCTATACTCGTTAAGACACATATGCCAGTACCCGAAACCGACACAGGTGGGGTGGTAGAGAATACCGAGGGGCGCGAGATAACTCTCTCTAAGGAACTCGGCAAAATGGCCCCGTAACTTCGGGAGAAGGGGTGCCAGCGAGAGCTGGTCGCAGTGAAGAGGCGCAAGCGACTGTTTACCAAAAACACAGGTCTCCGCTAAGTCGCAAGACGATGTATGGGGGCTGACACCTGCCCAGTGCCGGAAGGTTAAGGAAGCTGGTTAGCTTTTAGTGAAGCTGGCGACTGAAGCCCCGGTGAACGGCGGCCGTAACTATAACGGTCCTAAGGTAGCGAAATTCCTTGTCGGGTAAGTTCCGACCCGCACGAAAGGTGTAACGATTTGCGCGCTGTCTCGGAGAGAGGCTCGGCGAAATAGAATTGTCTGTGAAGATGCGGACTACATACACCCGGACAGAAAGACCCTATGAAGCTTTACTGTAGTTTGATATTGTGCTCGGGCTCTGAATGCGCAGAATAGGTGGGAGACGTTGAAATAGTGCTTGTGGGTATTATTGAGTCATCGGTGAGATACCACTCTTTTAGAGCTAGGGTTCTAACGCTTACCCGTTATCCGGGAAGCGGACAGTATCTGATGGGCAGTTTGACTGGGGCGGTCGCCTCCTAAAAGGTAACGGAGGCGCACAAAGGTTCCCTCAGGCTGGTTGGAAATCAGTCGTTGAGTGCAAAAGCAGAAGGGAGCTTGACTGTGAGACCTACAAGTCGAACAGGGACGAAAGTCGGTTTTAGTGATCCGACGGTTCTGCGTGGAAGGGCCGTCGCTCAACGGATAAAAGTTACTCTAGGGATAACAGGCTGATCTCCCCCAAGAGTTCACATCGACGGGGAGGTTTGGCACCTCGATGTCGGCTCATCGCAACCTGGGGCTGAAGTCGGTCCCAAGGGTTGGGCTGTTCGCCCATTAAAGCGGTACGCGAGCTGGGTTCAGAACGTCGTGAGACAGTTCGGTCCATATCCGGTGTATGCGCAGGAATATTGAGAGGATTTCTCCCTAGTACGAGAGGACCGGGAGGAACGCACCTCTGGTGTGCCAGTTATCGTGCCAACGGTAAACGCTGGGTAGCCATGTGCGGAGTGGATAACCGCTGAAAGCATCTAAGTGGGAAGCCCACCTCAAGATGAGTATTGCCATGGCTTAAGCCAGTAAGGTCACGGGAAGAACACCCGTTGATAGGCTCTACGTGGAAGCTTGGTAACAAGTGCAGCGGAGGAGTACTAATAGACCGAGGGCTTGACCAAATAAACTTAATTTATTGTTTTTAATTTATATAATTTTCTATGCAGTTCTCAAGGTTCATATTATCCTGGTGTTCATGGCGATGTGGAACCACTCCGATCCATCTCGAACTCGGTTGTGAAACGCATCAGCGGCGAAAATATTTAGGGGGTAGCCCCTTGAGAAAATAGCTCAATGCCAGGTAAAAATATTTAAAAGGGTTTACTTCTTAAGTAAGCCCTTTTTTATTTTTGGCACTTAGGACACCAATGGGTACTTCTTCCAGAAATTTTTTGCCTTTCAATTAAATTTCCACATTTGCGGCATTCTTTACCAGTTCTCCTGTAGACATTTGTCTGTAAACCAAAATTTCCATTCTCTCCTTCCAAGTCTCTGAAATCACTAAAAGTCGTGCCTCCAGAACCTATACTTTTTTTTAATACAGTTACAATTGATTCTTTGAGCTTGACTAATTCACTCTTCTTAATTGTTTGAGCTTTTCTAAAAGGCGAGATACCAGCAGAATATAAACTTTCATCAGCATAAATATTACCTATACCTGCCACTATCGTTTGATCTAATAAAACAGCTTTTATAGATTTTGTTCTTTTGGAAATAACTTTCTTGAGGTAATTTGTATTAAATTCCTTAGAGAATGGTTCTGGTCCAAGTGAACCTAATCCTTTAATTATTTTATAAGGCGATAAACCTTCCTTGATCCACCACATTTGACCAAAACTTCTTAAATCAATGTATCTAAGCTCATTATTATTTTTATCGAAAACTCTTATTCTTGTATGTTTACAAGGCTGAGTAAGATTATTAATAAATTTGAAATACCCAGTCATTCTTAGATGTACTACAAGAAATCCATTACTTTTTGAGAATTTTTTTAGAGGATATTGAATATTTTTATTCTCAAATTTTTTTAGTTCAGCTATTAAATATTTTCCTCTTCTATCCCATTTGTATATAAGTGAATTTTGTAACCCATTTATAAATTCTTCCTTATTAGAAGGGAAAGCAACAGTTGAATCCCTACAAACTTCTACTTTTTTAATAATAAACTTATTAAGTTTTTGCTCTAAGCCTCTGCGAACAGTTTCTACTTCAGGTAACTCAGGCAATTATTTAAGCTTTCTCTAATTCACTCTCAGCAAAATTATTTGTATTTGCTCCACCATCAGTTCCGCTTATGCCAGCATAATTTACTTTGTCGAATCTAACAACACAGTTATATTTAATACCTGATGTATCAACTGATGCAACTTTACCTATTTCGTTGTACCAATATGATTCTGGTCTCTTTACTCTTACGAGATCTCCTCTAGAAATTGCCATTATTTTTAATTTATCTTTTAAAAGAATAACCTATCATTTATAGTCTTAGATAAATTATTCACACATATTAATTAAAATACTAACAAAAATCATTTATTAGATTTTTTTCGAATTCTTCTTTAGCAGGCTCCTCTCCCCTCCATTTTCTGCCTGGTATTCTTACATCTAATTCATTTTTGTCGCAATTAATTGAAAGGATTAGTTTTTTATTTTCTTTGTTTAGAACATTTAAAACTTTTCTGTCTTTAATTTTTTCATAAGTTTTACTTTTAACAATTATTGGCCCATAAATTTGTTCCTCAAATTTAAGTAATTCATTATTTTTTTTATTTTCAATAGTTTCATAATTTTCTGAATTAATTGTGTTCCTTTTTCTTATTATTAGCTTTTGACCAACTTTAATTGAATCAGGATTATTGAGATTATTAATCTCTATCAGATCGATTACTTTTAAATTATATTTGTTTGATATCTCAGTAAGATTTTCACCAGTTTGAACAATATGATAATTATTTATTAAATCTGAATGTTTTGTAAGATTTTCTGTAAATTTGGAGATAATAAGGTTTTGGCCAACAAAGATATAATTTTCATCTTTTAAGTTATTCAATTTAATAATTAAATCTTTATTTATTGAATAGAATTTTGAAATACTTGATAATGTATCTCCACTTTTTACAATATGAATTTTTTTTATTTCAGTTTCTTCTTCAGTAATTGATTCTTTTCTAGCAATATTCTCAATTTTATTTTTTGCTGAAAATATTTTCTCTTCTGATTTTATCAATGAGTGATAAAAAAAATTAATAAATATGGCAATTACTAAAAATGCAAATTTCATAAAACTCACTATTTATTTAAAGATAATCTTTAAATTTAAAATCGCTAGTTTTTTGAAAACAATTTAAGTAATTTAAATCTGAAAAATAAACTTTAAAAATTTCTTTATTCTTTCGTAGGGAGGATACCTCAGATTTGAATCAAATAAAAAGCCTTTAAAAGTAATAGATTTTTGATTTGAAAAATTTCGAAACCCTTCTTCTCCATGAAATTTACCAATACCACTTTGACCAACCCCTCCAAACGGTAAATTTGGAATAAGGACTGGTAACATCACATCATTTATACAAATTGTTCCTGAGCTGGTTACTTTGGATATATGGTTAAGGATTTTTTTATTGCCTCCAAATAAGTAGATTGCTAATGGTTTTGATGTTTGACTAATCTGTTTTAAAGCTGATTCCTTATCATTGATTCCAATGACTGGAAGTAGTGAACTGAATAGCTCTTTCTGCAAGATATCTGTTTCATTCAATTTAGTTCTCAAAATTGTAGGAGATACTTTAAACTTTTTTTTACTAAAAGTCCCCCCAAATAAAATTCTTTTTTCTTTTTTATATTTTTTGAGAATTTCTACTGTTGTTGTAAATTGCTTTTTCTCTAATTTTGATAAGTTTTCGGAAATAATTGGATTATCTCCATAAAAACTTACTATGCATTTCTTTAATTTTTCTATAAAAATATTTTCAATTTCTTTATCTACAAATATATGATTCGGAGCCATGCAGGATTGACCAGCATTAAAAAATTTGCCCCAAACAATCCTTTTAGCAGCTACTTCTAAATTTGCATTCTTGAAAATAATTACAGGATTTGTTCCGCTTAACTCAAGAGTTAAAGGAGTTAAGTTTTTTGAAGCTAATTTCATTATGGATTTTCCAGTTTCAGTACTTCCTGTAAAAAATATGTGGTCAAAATTTTGTTCAATTAATTTTATGGATTGTTTATAATCACCTTCTACTGTCATTAGGACATCTTTGCGGAAATATTTGGAAGTAAGCTTTTTAATAAGTCTTGAGGTCGCAGGACATTTCTCTGATGGTTTTATAACTGCAGTATTTCCTGCTGAGAAAATATTTACCAATGGCTTTAAAACATAAAGTAATGGGTAATTATAAGGACCAAGAATTAAGACACATCCTAAAGGTTCATAAACAACTTTGGAGGATGATGGAAATAGATAAAAAGGTGTATTAATTTTTTTTGGTCGCATCCAAGATTTGAGTTTCTTTTTTATTAGTGAAATTTCTTCTTTGACTAAAAGTATCTCTGAAAGCCCTTCAATTTCAGATTTACCTAGATCAAAATAAAGGGATTTTATAATGTCTTTTTTATTTTCATCCAAAAGTTTAGAAACTATATTGATATGTTGGATCCGCCATCTTATATCTTCTGTTTTACCAGTGAGAACTGTATTTCTTAATTTATTAATGTCTTCCAAATGAAATTTATCAGAAATTCTCATTTTATTCCTATTAATAGTATTAAATATATCAGAGGATAAATTTTTAATAACTAAGGTTTTTAGCCACTTAAATCAAAGTGAATTACTTAAAAGAAATAATCAAATTTATTAATATTGTCTTTAAAAATTTAAATTTTTCTTGGTTAGTATATTTCTATGAGGGAAAAATTTTCAATTAGATTGATATCTATTAATGAAATACCAGAAGTCACAAACTGGGCAAGGTTAGAAGGATTTTCTCCTGGGATGGATGACGTAACAATTTATAGAAATACAGATAAACAAGGAATATGGGTAGCTTGTCTCGACAATAATCCTATTGGTTCTATTGCGTGTATTAAATATAATGCCTCGTATGGTTTTATAGGTTTATTTATCGTTAAAAAAGAATTTCGAAATAATGGATATGGAGTGAGATTATGGAAACATGCCCTCGAATATTTAAAAAATGTTGATTGTATTGGTCTTGAGGCTGCCCAAGATAGATTAAATGATTACGCAAAGTGGGGTTTTAGAAAATCTTCCATTACAAATCGATGGAAATTAAATGGGTTTCAAGATTTGCCAGTGAGAAATTTCTATAAAGATCAATTTCATTCCTTTAAAGTTGTCCCTGGTAATAAGATTTCCTCTGAAGCGGTCTTAATTTATGATGATCAAAGAGAACCTAGTCCTAGACCACATTTTTTAAATGACTGGTTGAAAAATTCTCATGGTAATGTCAGTGCAATTATCGATAATAATGGGATGTGCCATGGATTTGGCAGGATAAGACCTTGTGTATTAGAGGATAATGAGCAAGGCTGGAGAATCGGACCTCTTTTAGCGGATACTCCACCACTTGCTGAATTATTAATAAGAGAGTTAGTTGGTGATTTAGATGCTCAAATCTTATTGGATTGCTCTAATCTGAACCCTTATGCAAATTATCTTTTATCAAGTTTGGGATTTGAGGAAATATCAAAAACTTACAGAATGTATAAAGGCATTCAACCTCCCTGCCCAATGAATCAAGTATATGGACTTGCCTGCTTGGAACTGGGGTAATTCCCTTTAAAGTGTACATTTTGCCTTTTCTTTTTTTAATACTGTAGAAAGTTTGTTTGATTATCCCTAAGCTTAACTTTCAGAAGGTTTCAAAATTCTTTCTACAATATCCGCATTGATTATAGTGATCTCTCCATTATCAATATTGGCAACTTGAAACAAGGTCCATGAATTTGGATTTCTAGCTCCTCCAATACAGTCGATAACTTGACCGACCCAATAATTTTTATTCTTTTCCTTAGTATTTTCGCAATTTTCTTTTTTAATTGCGATATAATCACCAGGCCTAACGAAAAGAAACTCAGGAGCTGCTGAGTTCATAATAAATAGCTAATAGTATATGTGTACTATAGTAAATTATTAGTTTTGTTGCCGAACTTTGAATTATTTAGCAAACTAAGGTTAATTCAAAAATAAAATGGAATCAACTGAAATTGCTATATTTTCAACATTATTTGGGTTAATTTTAGCTTTAACTGACGCTTATATAGAAAGAAATATTCCTGGATAATATTACCAA
>CACARV010000001.1 GCA_902535025.1 uncultured Prochlorococcus sp. | reverse complement strand
CGAACTGTCCTGCAAATTGATTTAAGTTTCCTTTCTCATCAACAACACAAGTAATAGGTAGATCATATTTTTGTCCTACATTAAAATCGTCTATCCCATGACCTGGTGCAGTATGAACAATTCCGGTACCAGATTCTGTAGTGATGTAATCACCTCCAATCACAAGTTTGCAATTTTTGTTCTTAGTAGGATGTTGATATTGAGTATTTTCCAAAGTAGCGCCTTTAACTTCTAAGATAATTTTGAAATCTTTATTAAATTTTTTACTAATTTCGGAAGATAACTCTTTTGCAAAAAGGTATATTCGTTTATCTTTATCACAAGCAAAAACATATTTTATTTTTGGATTTACTGCCACTGCCTCATTCGCTGGTATTGTCCAGGGAGTTGTAGTCCAAATAGTTATGAAAGAATTCCTTAGAAACAGATCCTTTTTGATATCGGGATTTTCTTGACCAAGTTTCAACAGGATTTCATCAGATATTTTATTTATTTTTAAGGAAACATAAATACTTTTTGAAAAATGTTCTTCAGGATATTCTAGTTCTGCTTCTGCGAGTGCAGTTCTAGAACTTGGGCTCCAATGTACAGGTTTAAGACCTCGATATATATACCCATTTAAAAACATTTTCCCAAATACTCCAATCTGAGCAGATTCATAATTTTTCTTCAGAGTTAAGTAAGGGTTATCCCAATCTCCCCAAATACCCCACCTTTTAAAACCCGCCATTTGATTATTAATTTGAACATATGCATAATCTGTTGCTTTTTTTCTTAATTTCAGGGTATTTAAATTCTTTCTTTCATCAGATTTCAAATTCTGAAGTACTTTTAATTCAATTGGTAATCCATGACAGTCCCATCCTGGAACATAATGAACTCTAAAACCTTTTAATGTTTTGTACTTATTTATTATGTCTTTTAAAACTTTATTAAGAGCATGACCCATATGCAGAGCTCCATTTGCATAAGGTGGGCCATCATGTAATGTAAAAGTTTTTCCTGAACTATTTGAACCCAATTCAAAATCTATTTTATTTTTGGCCCAAAAGCTCTGTATTTCAGGTTCTCTTACGACTGAATTAGCACGCATTGAGAAGTCGGTTTTAAGTAAATTTAAAGTCTCTTTGTAAGAAAAGGCTGAATTGTGTTCTTTGTTAATTTGAGATTTCATACGTTTACATGAGAAATATTGGTGATCAATAGAATTTTTTAAAACAAATTTAATTTATTATATTCTTTCTTAATTGACCTGTAGCTTTTTTGGCATATTTAAATCACAAGTTTATCTGATTTCAGACTTTAATATTATCATTCTTATCATTTCTTACCCACTTTTTTTGGCTAATGTTTTGATTATTTTTATCAAAATTAAAAAAATTTATCAAAGGTTTTGTAAAACTCCCAACTACAAGATTAATAGCCTCTAAAATTTTAAAAAGATTATTTTTAAATTCCAAAAAAGTAGTTAATCTATTTTTTTCATTATCTGTCAATTGATTCCATCTATTTGAAAACAGCTCTAACACATAAACAAAAACTAGAAATGTTAATAAGAGGATACTTATAAAAAATGATTCATCTATAGTTTTATGTTTAATCAACAATACTAAACCTATGAGTAAATTCAAAAAAGCTCTCATAAAGTCTTTTGGGCGTCCTAGCTCGAGATAGATTAACGGCACTAAGATAAATATAATTCCAATAAAAATATAGAAAGATCCCAAATAATTTATCAAATCTCTCGTTAAAGTAATTAACTAAATTATAAGTATTTGATATTGATAAATAAACTTTGTATCCGAATTCCCTTAAATGCGGTCGGGGAGACTTGAACTCCCACACCCGAAGATACGAGTACCTAAAACTCGCGCGTCTACCAATTCCGCCACGACCGCCTAAATAAAATACTAGTTGAAAGAAGCTTATTTTAAAAATATTTTTAACTTAAGATGATTAATTTGATACATAAAATTTAATAAATATCGATAATAATAATTTTTTTTTATTTGAGAATACAATGATTTAAAAATTTTAGTTATATTGTTAAAAGAGTATAAGAAACGATTTCGAACTTAACTAGTAAAAATACAGAAAAAAATTCTAATTCTTCAAAAACGTTTAATTGGCAAAGGGAGATAAAAAATTACGTAGATCCCCCAAGTTTTTGGAATCCTACATTAGCACTTTTTTTTGCTGGTTATTTTCTAGCTTTTCTAAGCATATGGCAATGGTATAGAGGGGTATGGCCTTTACCATTGCTAGTAGCCACTGCTTTTTTAGCTTTGCATATTGAAGGCACTGTCATTCATGATGCATGTCATAAAGCTGCTCATCCAGTTCCTTGGATAAATCAAGCAATGGGTCATGGCTCAGCAATTCTTTTAGGATTTAGTTTTCCAGTTTTTACTAGAGTACATTTACAACATCATATTCATGTGAATCATCCTAAAAATGATCCAGATCATATTGTCAGCACATTCGGTCCAATATGGCTTATAGCTCCAAGATTTTTTTATCATGAAATCTTCTTCTTTCAAAGAAAACTTTGGCGAAAATATGAATTACTTCAATGGGGAATCGAAAGATCTATTTTCATAACAATAATTTTGGCTGGTATAAAGTTTGATTTTATGAATCTAATCTATAATCTTTGGTTCGGACCAGCATTAATGGTAGGTGTTACTCTAGGAATATTTTTTGATTATCTTCCTCATAGACCTTTTCGGTCAAGAAACAAATGGATAAATTCTCGAGTTTATCCAAGCAAATTTATGAATTTACTAATTATGGGTCAAAATTATCATCTAATTCACCATCTTTGGCCTTCTATTCCCTGGTTTGAATATAAGGTAGCTTATGAAAAAACCAAACCATTATTGGATATTAAGGGTTCACCTCAAAGAGTTGGTATATTTGAAAGTAAAGAAGATATTTTTAACTTTATTTATGATTTATTAATAGGTGTTAGAAGCCATAGTAAAAGGAGGGGGAAGATTAGAAAACTGATAAATTTATATCCAGGCTATAAAATAAAAAAATCTTTATTAAAAATAGTCAATAGAACATTTATAGGAAGTAACTAATTCATTCGTTAATAATTTTAGGGACTTTATAGTAACTATCTTCCCTAGAAGGACCCAATTCTAATATTTCCTCAGTGCAATCCGAGTTTTTCTTTTCGTCTTTTCTTAGGACGTTAATCACTTCTATAGCTCTTGTTGTACAGGGAACATCATCGGTATCAATTTTTTCAAGTTGGTCTATATATTGCAAAATTTTTTCTAATTGTTTAGCGTGATTATTAATTTCATGCTCGTTGAGTTCCAATCTGGCTAAATGGGCAACTTTTTTTACCTCATCTTTTGTTATCTTCGTCATACTTTCTTGGTAATTATTTATTAAATAATAGTATATTCAGAATCTTTTATTTTTTATTCCTTAAGAATTTCAAATTTTCATACACGGTAAAAATCTCGACTTTGAAAATTAATTTGAATAAATAGCTTCAATTATATTTCTCAGCTAGAAATAATAATAGATGAATATTTAAAAATAGAAAAAAAATTATTTCCAAAAAACTTTTTTTATCGGCATTCTAAACTCGTTGCTCCAGACTTAATAGGCTGTTACCTGATAAGAAATAATGGTAAGAATCAAATGAAAGGAATTATTGTTGAAACTGAAGCTTATTCACAGGAAGAAGAGGCGTGTCATGGCTACCGCACAATGAATCCGTCTAATAAATCATTGTTTGGTCAACCTGGAAGATTTTATATTTATAAATCTTATGGCATTCATCATTGTTTAAATGTAGTAACTGATAAAGAAAATTTTGCAAGTGGTGTATTAATAAGGGCAGTTTACATCCCAAAAAAAAACGAAAGATTAGCTTCTGGTCCAGGTCTACTAACTAAGGCCTTTGATATAGATATATCATTAAATTCTCTTGAAATTCTTAATAACAATTCTTTATGGATTTCTCAAAGAGATTCCCTTATAGAACAAAAAGATCTTATGCAAACTACAAGAATTGGCATATCCAAAGCAAAAAATATAAAATGGCGTTGGTATCTCAAAAATAGCAGGAGTGTAAGTAAAAGAGTAAAAGGTGACAGAACACCTAAATTCTAATAATCATTTATCTTTGTAAGCGTAATGCAAATTTGGCCTCATAAACATATTCACACACTCGCTAATTTCTCAATTCAAGATTACAAATCAGTATTTGAATTAGCGAAAAGATTTGATGCACTAAAGAATGCAGGTACGAAAAGAATACCTGCCTTACAAGGTGCCCTGGTTACTTCTTTGTTTTTTGAGGCTAGTACAAGAACAAAAAATAGCTTTGAACTGGCGGCAAAAAGGCTTTCTGCGGATGTGCAAACCTTTGCTCCATCATCGAGTTCCTTAACAAAAGGCGAAACCATAATTGATACCGCTATAACTTACTCCGCCATGGGGGCAGATACATTAGTCATTAGACATTCATCAAGTTACATAACCTTTGAGATTGCTAAAAAGCTTGATGCAATAAATTCCAAAACATCCGTTCTTAATGCTGGAGATGGATTACATAGCCATCCTAGTCAAGGATTGCTTGACATTTACACATTAATAAAATTCTTTTCCAAAAAATCACTGAGTCCAGAAGTTTTAAACTCCAAAAAAATTTTAATCATTGGAGATGTAAACCATTCAAGAGTTGCAAGATCAAATCTTTGGGCTTTGAGTGCTTTTGGCGCAGACGTAATTTTATGTGGTCCTAAAACATTAATATCTGATGAATTTAACAATTTTTTAACGACTCCTACGCCAAATCAACTAGAAGACCCTGTTAAGACAAGAGGATCAATAACAATTTGTAGATCACTCGAAGAATCAATAAAAATTGCAGATGCAGTTATTGTTTTAAGGATCCAGAAAGAAAGGATGATAGGGAATTTACTTAGCAGCATTGATTCATATAGCTTGAATTATGGCTTAACTCGAGAGAAATTATCTTTAAATAGTAAAGAAATTCCAATTCTTCATCCTGGGCCGATTAACAGAGATATTGAAATCAGTAGTGAGCTAGTAGATCAATACCCTAATTGCTTAATCAATGATCAAGTTAAAAATGGAATTCCTATAAGAATGGCATTACTATATCTATTAAATAAATCTACAGTAACTTGAGACTCTCAGTAAAAAAGCCATAAAATAATCCTAATCTTAAGGAATCCAGTAAAAGCACTAAAAATTTCTTTCTCCTTTCAACTCGAAAATTTCTTCTAAGAACTATTAAGATTTCAATAAAAAAAACCGATAAGAGAGCAGCTACAGGATCCATGATTTCTACAACGGCACTTACCATCCCAAGAGAGCTGCCTAAAAAGTATCCAACTAGAAGAATAATTAAGGATAGTGAATACTTTCTCCATGGATTATTAGCCCATAAACTTAGTGTTTGGAGGTTTTCTACAATCTTTAGTTGAAAATTTGTTTTTTGAGGTTTAAGAACCATTTTGGTTTCAACTAAGCTGCTTCAGAGTTTAGTGGAATTTTAGTATTTCCCTCTACTAATTCAAGCAAAGCCTCTAACTGAGCTATTATTCCTCTTAATTCTCCTGGTTCAGGAAAAAAATCATCTTCTTTCAAGATTAAATGCATCTCTCTTAGTTCTTGCCTTAAATAACGTAGGTGACTAATAACTTGCTCTCTTTTGTTTTGCGACATAATTTAATATATGCCCCTTTATTTTAGGAAATCATATTTTTGATGGGGAGAGTTCACATATGTATGATTGAGAATGAAGATAAATTTCTTAATAAAGCTTCAAAAAAATGATGATTTTTCAAGATTCTCATATTTTTAAAAATGTGTACTAAAAATTTCCATCAATTTTAAAAAATTTACTCCAGGCTTTATCATTAGGATATATTGGTTTCATTCATTATGAAATTTATTTCTGAAAAAAAAATTAGTCAGGAATTAGTAAATTCTTTTGATGAAGAAATGACACTTGAATTGGCAAAAAGGCTAGAAGATGACAACTATAAAACACCATTTGATGGTTTAAATGACTGGCACCTTCTTAGGGCTCTGGCAATAAACAGACCTGAATTAACATCAAATTATATACATCTCCTAGATCAGGAACCTTTCGATGAAAACTAACGGTAAAGACTCCAAAATTAAGGTTCTCTTATTAATAACAGGTAGTATTGCAGCCGTAAGAATTCCACTATTAGTTAGCCAATTAGCGAAGGAAAATTATGAAATAAGATGCGTTTTATCTAAAAATGCAGAAAAATTTATAAATCCACTTTCTGTTTCTATACTTAGTAGAAACCCTTGCATTTTAGAAAGTGATCAATGGTTAAATAGTCAATCAAAACCTCTTCACATTGAATTAAACAATTGGGCGGATATTTTAATTATTGCCCCTTTAACAGCTACAACACTATCGAAGTGGGTCACTGGAAATGCAGAAGGATTGATCCCAAGTATTTTGATTGCAAATATAAAACCAATTATTGTTGCACCAGCAATGAATACACAAATGTGGCTTAATAAAGCTGTCCAAAATAATTATGAGAATTTACAGAATTACGAAAATGTTTTATCTTTGCACCCCAGTGAAGGTCTTTTAGCATGTGATGCTATTGGTATCGGAAGGATACCTTCAAATGATCTAATTCAATTAGCTCTTGAATTTATAACCTCGCACAACCATGATACTTATCGGAAAGATCTAATTAATAAAAAAATTTTAATAACTGGAGGGTGCACTTCAGAAAAAATTGACGCAGCAAGACATATTACAAACAAAAGTTCTGGAGCCATGGGCCTACTTCTATCTCAAGTAGCAAGGTTCAGAGGAGCACAAGTAAAATATGTCCATGGTCCACTAAAAATTGATAAAGATCTTACTGATGGAATAAAAAGATATGAAATTGATACTAGTGTTGATTTAATTAGGGCAATTAAAAATCAAATTTCAAATTGTGATTATTTTTTCATGAACGCAGCGGTATCTGATTTTAAGATAATTTGCGATACTTCATCAAAAATTCCCAAAAATAAAATTAATCATCATTTGAATAATAATTTTGAGCTAGTCCCAGATATTTTAAAAATAATTAGTGAATCAAAAAAGGACAAACAAGTTTTTGTAGGCTTTTGCGCTTTTACAGGATCTATTGAGAAAGCAAGAATAACAATTAAAGAAAAGATTATCCAAAAAGGTTGCGATTATCTATTCGCAAATCCAATTGATCTTGAAGGGCAAGGATTTGGCTTTTTGGCACAAAATGAAGGTTGGCTATTCGATACAGAAAATATGGAGCATCATATAAAAAAAACATCAAAAATTGATTTAGCAAATAAATTAATAACTCAAGTTATTTCGGTAAAAAATTAAAATATTTTTTTATTTGTATTTTTTTGTAATCTTCATCATTAAAAATAATGCGATAGCTTACAATAATTCAAGTTTTTAAAAATTAAAAAAAGCTACGGGTTGTTTCGAGGATTTAAAAGTGCTGACTTTTATGATCCTTTCCCTAGTAATATCCTTACTGAACTATTTTGGTCACCATTAATCATTTGTCACAGAACTTCACTGCTATTTTAATTATGAGAATTCGTTCATTCTTAGCTTTTGTTATTTCACTTTGTATAACTTTTGCTTTCGTACCTGTTAAAACATTTGCTTTTTCTGAAAGAGGAAATGCACAATTCACAGATGTTGTTAATACAGGTAAAGCTAATGATTGCCCTACTTTAGACTCAACTCTTATCGGATCAATTTCCTTAGGGAATGGAGATAGCCTTAAAGGAATATGCATGCATCCAACTGAAGTTTATGTAAAAGTTCCAGGGACGAAAAGAAAAGCTGCAGAATTTGTTTCTACAAAAATTATTAGTCCAAGAAATAACACCACAGTGACAGAAGTTTATGGAGATATAGACTCAGGTACTTTTACAGAAAAAGGTGGTATTGATTTTCAACTTATTACTGTCTTAACTCCTGGTGGATTAGAGGTGCCATTTGCATTCTCAGCAAAAGATCTCACAGCTGATTTACCATCATCAATTGAGCCAGGTACTGAGGTTAGTGGTTCCACATTTACACCTAACTATAGAACTGGCGATTTTTTAGATCCTAAAGCAAGAGCTAAAAATACTGGAGTTGAATATGCGCAAGGTTTAGTCGCATTGGGTGGCGATGATGAAGAACTTGCTAAAGAAAATATTAAAGTTGATGTAAATGGCACCGGAGTTATTACCCTCTCAATAAACAACGTAGATTCCGATACAGATGAATTTGCTGGTACTTTTGAAGCTATCCAACCTTCAGATACAGATATGGGTTCAAAAGATCCACTTGATGTAAAAATAATCGGAGAGTTATACGGAAGAAAGGCATAAATTTTACTTTATAAAAAAGGAGGGGTTGAACCCTCTTTTTTTTTCAAAATTTTTTTTATCAATTCAAAAATGGTGCTAGAACAAAAAACACAAACAGATACTAGTGGACTAATACCTCCTTATGGAGGGGAACTAAAAAATTTAATTATCAATAATAAAAACCTTAAAAATGATCTTATATCCAACGTTACTTATGAGTTTGAATGCAGCGAGAGAAATGCATGCGATGTAGAACTTTTGATGGTTGGTGCTTTTTCTCCATTGGAAGGTTTTATGGAAGAAAATAACTACAAATCGGTAATTAAAAAAAATAGAGATACAAACGGGTTGCTTTTTGGCTTGCCTATAGTATTTGATTCAAATAATGAAGAAGTAAAAGCTGGAGAGACAATATTACTTACTTATAAAAAACAAAAAATAGCAGTTTTAGAAGTGAGCTCTGTATGGGAGCCTGATAAATCACTAGAAGCTCAACTTTGTTATGGTACTAATTCTTTAGATCATCCTGCTGTCAAGATGATCTTTAATGAGAGGGGGAGATTCTATATAGGGGGAAGAGTTTATGGTCTCGAACTGCCAGTTAGAGAGTTCCCCTGTAAAACTCCTGAAGAAGTTAGATCTAAACTGCCACCAAACCATGATGTGGTTGCATTTCAATGCAGAAATCCAATTCATAGAGCACATTATGAATTATTTACTAATGCTTTACTCTCAGAAAATGTTTCTCCTAATTCAGTCGTTTTAGTACATCCAACTTGCGGGCCAACTCAACAAGATGATATCCCTGGAAAAATTAGATATTTGACCTATAAAGAATTGGAAGAAGAAATATCTGATGAAAGAATTAAATGGGCTTTTTTGCCTTATTCAATGCATATGGCAGGGCCGAGAGAAGCACTTCAACATATGATAATCAGAAGAAATTATGGCTGTACCCATTTTATTATTGGTAGAGATATGGCTGGTTGTAAATCATCATCAACTGGTGAAGATTTTTATGGCCCTTATGATGCGCAGAATTTCGCAAATAAGTGTGCAAGAGAATTGATGATGCAAACTGTACCTTCAAAAAATTTGGTTTATACCAAAGAAAAAGGATACATTACAGCTGAAGAGGCTAAGGAATTTAATTACCAAATTATGAAACTAAGTGGTACAGAATTTAGGAAGAAATTGAGGAGCGGCGAACCAATTCCCGAATGGTTCGCATTTAAAAGTGTAGTGGATGTTCTAAGACGCTCTTAATAATGTTTTATTATTAGTATTATAAACTTAATCAGATTATTTATTGTGAACAAACGTTGGAGAAACGTAGGACTTTATGTCCTAGCTGTAATTACTGTAATTTTCATTGGTACTTCCGTTTTTGATAAACCTAGTACAGAGAATGCTACAAAGACTTTAAGATATAGTGATTTTATAGAGGCAGTTCAAGATAAAGAAATCAGTAGAGTCTTAATATCCCCAGACAACGCTACAGCTCAAGTTGTTGAAAATGATGGAAGCAGATCTGAGGTTAATTTAGCCCCTGACAAAGATTTACTAAAAATCTTAACTGAGAATAATGTAGATATAGCTGTAACTCCAACAAAATTAGCTAATCCATGGCAACAGGCTATAAGCAGTTTAATTTTCCCAGTCTTGTTAATTGGAGGATTATTTTTTCTTTTCAGAAGATCACAAAGTGGAAATGCCGGGGGTGGTAACCCCGCTATGAGTTTTGGTAAGAGCAAAGCCAGACTACAAATGGAACCATCCACACAAGTAACTTTTTCAGATGTAGCAGGTGTTGAAGGTGCAAAACTAGAATTAACAGAAGTTGTAGATTTTCTTAAGAGTCCAGACAGATTTACGGCAGTCGGAGCAAAAATTCCAAAAGGTGTTCTACTTGTTGGCCCTCCAGGTACAGGAAAAACTTTACTTGCAAAAGCTGTTGCTGGAGAAGCAGGTGTCCCCTTTTTCTCTATATCTGGATCTGAATTCGTTGAGATGTTTGTAGGTGTTGGTGCGAGCAGAGTTAGAGACTTATTTGAACAAGCCAAAAAGAACGCTCCTTGCATAGTTTTCATCGACGAAATAGATGCAGTTGGAAGGCAAAGAGGAGCTGGCATGGGTGGAGGTAATGATGAAAGAGAACAAACTTTAAACCAACTTCTTACCGAAATGGATGGTTTCGAAGGTAATTCTGGAATAATCATAGTCGCTGCAACTAATAGACCTGATGTCTTAGATTCTGCTTTAATGCGTCCTGGAAGATTTGATAGACAGGTAACCGTTGACAGACCTGATTACGCTGGAAGATTACAAATACTAAATGTTCACGCTAAAGATAAAACACTTTCAAAAGATGTTGATTTAGATAAAGTTGCTAGAAGAACACCAGGATTTACGGGCGCAGATTTAGCTAATTTATTAAATGAAGCAGCGATACTAGCTGCTAGAAAAGATCTTGATACAGTTACAAATGACGAAGTTGGTGATGCCATAGAACGAGTAATGGCCGGACCAGAAAAAAAAGATAGAGTAATTAGTGATAAGAAAAAAGAATTGGTTGCTTATCATGAAGCAGGACACGCTCTCGTAGGAGCATTAATGCCTGATTATGATCCTGTAGCAAAAGTTTCAATAATTCCTAGGGGTCAAGCTGGAGGTCTAACATTTTTTACTCCAAGTGAAGAAAGAATGGAATCAGGCCTTTACTCACGTTCTTACCTGCAAAATCAAATGGCTGTTGCTCTAGGTGGAAGAGTTGCCGAAGAAATAGTTTACGGGGAAGAAGAAGTTACTACGGGTGCTTCAAATGACTTGCAACAAGTTGCAAACGTTGCAAGACAAATGATAACTAAATTTGGCATGAGCGACAAAATAGGACCAGTAGCTCTAGGACAATCTCAAGGTGGAATGTTTCTTGGAAGAGACATGAGCTCTACAAGAGATTTTTCAGAAGATACTGCAGCAACCATAGATGTAGAGGTTTCAGAGCTTGTTGATGTAGCCTATAAGAGAGCTACCAAAGTTTTATCAGATAATAGGCACGTCCTTGATGAAATGGCACAAATGCTTATAGAAAGAGAAACTATAGATACTGAAGATATTCAAGATTTGATTAATCGTTCGGAAGTCAAAGTAGCAAATTATATTTAGTTTTTAGAAATTAAATTTCTAATGAATAATAATAAAGATTCTTTTTTGAAGTTACTTAAAAAAGAGTCTTTTTTTTTACTTATTAAACCTGAGGATAATATTTACTCAAATATCTCTATAAGGAATTCATTTTTTGAAGAATTAGAAAGCTTAGTAAAATTAGGATTAAAGAATATTGAAATAAGTTGGTCAAACAACGAAAATTGGTTTGATTTTGTATCCGATATCAAAATCAAATATCCAAAAATTAATTTAGGATCTGCCTCCGTAGTTAATAATCAATCAATAGAAGATTCTTTAAAAATTGGATTAAATTTTTCGATGATGAAATTTTGGGATAAAGATCTTTTCAATTATTCGAAGCAAAAAAATTATTTATTAATTCCAGGAATTAATAATTTAAAAGATCTTGATGAAGCAATAAATCTAAATTGCAAAATTATCAAAATTTATCCAATAAAAAGTAAACAAAATTCCATAGATATATATAACTATAAAAATATTAGTTTCATCGCTGCTGGAGGTCTATCAATAAATGATGTAAAAACTTATAAATCTTTAGGATATAAAGCAATAGTGATAGGAAATAAAGGTATCAAAAATAAAAAATTTGATCCAAAAATATATGAATGGCTGAAAAATAACAAAAATAATTAAATCAAGAAAAAATATAATTTATCAAACAAAGCTAATAATTATTCATTAAGCCACATTGAGCATGATTCAGAAGCAAATGATCAGCAAGTACTAAAGCGACCATAGCATCAACCATGGGAACTGCTCTAGGCAGAACGCAGGGATCATGTCTTCCTTTTGCCTTCATTAATACTTCCTTCCCTTCGGCATTTACTGTTTGCTGTTCTTTCCCGATGGTTGCTGTAGGTTTAAAAGCTATCTTCATCTCAATATTTTCGCCATTACTTATTCCTCCCTGTATACCTCCTGAATTGTTAGATGTTGTTCTTAACTTAGTATTATCATCAGACTTAATAAAGGCATCATTATGTTCGCTTCCTTTTAAAAAAGTTCCAGAGAAACCTGAACCTATTTCAAAGCCTTTAGTGGCTGGCAAAGACATCAAAGCCTTCGCTAAATCAGCTTCTAATTTATCGAAAACAGGCACCCCAAGACCAGACGGAACATTTCTTACAAGACATTCAATAACACCGCCACAAGAGTCTCCTTGACGCTTTAATTCCTTAATTCTCTCGATCATTTCTGCTGATACATTTTCATCAGGACATCTAACAATATTAGAATCTATTTTATTGAGAGAAATCTTCTCTTTATTTACATCGGAATCAATATCATGTATACGCTTGACCCAAGATAGTATTTCAATGTCACAGAAGGTCTTTAATAATTGTTTTGCTATAGAACCAGCCGCTACTCTACCAATTGTTTCTCTTGCAGAGGCTCTTCCTCCTCCAGAACTTGCCTGAATTCCATATTTCAGATGATACGTACCATCTGCATGAGACGGTCTAAATACTTGCTCCAAATTATTATAATCTCCTGGTCTTTGATCCTTGTTTCTTACCAACATCGCTATTGGAGTTCCAAGTGTTAACCCTTCCTTTATCCCACTTAATATTTCAATTTTATCTTCTTCATTTCGAGGCGTTGTAATGTCACTTTGTCCGGGTCTACGCCTATCTAATTCATTTTGTATTAGATCTATATCTATTTTTAACTTTGGGGGACATCCATCAAGGATGACTCCTACTGCACCACCATGTGATTCTCCAAAAGTACTAACACGAAAAATTTTTCCAAAACTACTACTCATAAAAATATCAAATGTTTTATCTATATAAACATTATATGAAAACAATTGAAAATTAAACAAAAAAAAAGCCCCCAAAAGGGGGCTTGTAAAATTTAAGAACTTTAAGCTTAACCGATAGCTGGAGCTGAAAGAGCTACTGTTGTAGACTCAGCTGCTGCTAGATCAAGTGGGAAGTTGTGAGCGTTACGCTCGTGCATTACTTCCATACCTAGGTTTGCTCTGTTAAGAACATCGCCCCATGTAGGAACAATCTTACCGTTTGCATCAACAACTGACTGGTTGAAGTTGAAACCGTTAAGGTTGAATGCCATTGTGCAGATACCCATTGAAGTTAACCATACACAAACAACTGGGAAAACAGCTAGGAAGAAGTGAAGACTTCTGCTGTTGTTGAAACTTGCATATTGGAAGATCAAACGACCGAAGTAGCCATGAGCTGCAACGATGTTATATGTTTCTTCTTCTTGTCCGAACTTGTAACCATAGTTCTGAGACTCTGTCTCAGTTGTTTCTCTTATTAGAGATGAAGTAACAAGTGAACCATGCATAGCTGAGAATAAAGATCCTCCGAACATACCAGCAACACCAGCCATGTGGAATGGGTGCATAAGAATGTTGTGCTCTGCCTGGAAAACAAACATGAAGTTGAATGTTCCAGAGATACCTAGAGGCATTCCGTCAGAGAATGAACCTTGACCGAATGGATATACAAGAAATACTGCGAAAGCTGCTGAAACTGGTGCAGAATAAGCAACACAGATCCAAGGACGCATACCTAAACGGTATGATAGCTCCCACTGTCTTCCCATGTATGCTGAGATACCAATTAAGAAGTGGAAAATTACAAGCTGGTAAGGACCACCGTTGTATAACCACTCATCTACAGTAGCTGCTTCCCAAATTGGGTAGAAGTGTAGACCAATAGCGTTAGATGAAGGAACAACTGCACCTGAGATGATGTTGTTTCCATATAGGAATGAACCAGCAACTGGCTCTCTAATTCCGTCGATGTCTACTGGTGGTGCTGCGATGAATGCAACGATGAAGCAAGCCGCTGCTGTAAGAAGGCATGGAATCATTAAGACGCCGAACCAACCAACATAAATTCTGTTGTTAGTTGATGTTACCCACTCACAAAACTGTGGCCAACCTTTTAGCAGCGAAGAACGCTGCTGCTGAATAGTTGTCATGAGTTCGTAAAGTATGTCTCTAATTGAGACGTGTAAATAAAACGGAAAATATCCGCTCCAAAGATTTTAGACCAAAATCGCTAAAAATGTGTAAATTATTTTTCTACAAGTAAAATTAATTTTGCAACTTCGAATAAAAGAACCTCCATATCTTAATATTTTCTTTGTGATTGGTGATTTAACTTGGTAATAATCGAATGGCTTCTTAACGGAAAAAGATCGAAAGAGGTAGTTTCCTTGAAAAAGGCCAGGTATAGAAGACTGCAACTAGAGGGTTTTGGAGCTATTATTTACTGGAGCGAAAGGATTTAGGCTTAGCAAGATTAAAGTTAATAAAAAAAATATAAAGTATAAAATATTAAATAAACTTATCTATTAAATAAAAAATACTTATTTTAATAAGATTATTTTATTGTTCTGGTTTCTTAATTTAAAGGCTTTCAAAATCATGAACCCATTGATTATTGGAACAAATAACTTCTCTCTTTGTGTAACTCATCGCAATTTTTTTTTCTTTATAAGCAACTTCGCCAATAAAAACCGGTCTAACACACTGATCTCCATCATATTTATGAATAATCCCTTCACTATCAAGAAATAATGGATCTCCTTTTTTAATCAATTTCCAATCTTGATTTATTCTTTCAGGGTGAATTATGCCATCAATATTTCCTTTTTCATCTCTTGGATAATCTATACTCCCTTGATGAACGTGAACAACCAATTCCTTTGGGAGTTCTATAAGATTATTTTTCAATTTATCTATCTCCGCCCTTAAAGATCTAATTATTATTAAGAATCTATTTATGATGTTTGGATCATAAAAATTTTGTGCGACAGCTCCTATTTCAATAACTAAACCACATGGCCAAGCTTCTACAAGAAAGCCTGTTTGGACTTTATCTTTTTCGTGCAAATAAATAGGCAATCCAAATTTGTTCTGAAGTAATGCAGCTAAACAAAAATCTTTTAATCTCCTCCCATACAAAACAATGCTTGTTCCCATATTTGCAGTAGTAGTATGCAAATCGATTGCAATTTGACAGGGTTTAGATCCGTCAGTTCCAAATTGATCTACTAAAAAATTGGCTCTATTAGTTTCATAAAAGCTATTCTTGTATTGATCAATATTCTCACTTGCTTTAAATGATCTATTTAAATCTATATCTATATATCTGCAACCTTTTTCATAGGCAACAGGGTTACCTATTATGTACTCATACTCAATACCATGATTCAAACTATTTTCTTCACTATTAAATTGCTTGACCGCCCAAATAGGATTAATTTCATTCCCATGAGTGCCTGAAACGATAAGTATTCTTTGAATAGTCATTTTTTCTTCAAAATAAAATTTTATGCAAAATAAATACCTTATTAAGGCCTCCAAAAAATTCTGGTTTTGGTTTTGGACCCAATTAATGAATGGTTTCGCACCATCAGATTTACATGGTAATTATAAAAGACCTAAAGGTATAACAATTGATAGTGAATACGATATTAATAAAGAACATGGACAAGTTTATTTATTGGTAGGGAATTCTTGTCCATGGTGCCAAAGAACTTTACTCGTCCATGAAATAAAACACTTATCTAAAAAAGTAAAAGTTATTTTTTTAAAAGCAGATGTTGAGCATGGCGAATGGATTTTTAATACACAGATTAATGGATGTATAAGACTTTCTGACCTTTACAAAAAAGCTAATGAAAAGATCATTTTTAGAGCGACATTACCTCTTTTAATTAGTTTTGTAAAAAATGAAGTAAATATTTTGTCTAATGAAAGTTCCCAGATAATTAAACTACTCAATTCAATAAAAATTCAATCAAAATATCAAGCATTAAACATTAAAGACTGTAATCAAAAAATTTTAGATTTAATTAATGACAACATTAATGATGGCGTATATAAATGTGGTTTCGCCAGAAACCAGTCAGCATACGAAAAAGCAAGTCGAAATCTTTTCGAAGCTTTAAATGAAGTTGAAAATTTACTTCAGAAAAACAAAGGTGGCTGGATAAATGGAGAAGAGTTAACATACGCAGATATTTACCTTTTTCCAACGCTCATAAGATGGGAATTGATATATAACAAACTTTTCAAATGTACTGAACAAGAATTATCAAATTTCGAGAAGATTATTGAATGGAGACTAAAATTTTTTAAATTATCTAATGTAGATAAGACATGCTACGACAATGAATGGAAAAAAGATTACTACAAAACTTTATTTCCTTTAAACCCAAATCAACTCATACCAGTTTTACCATCGCTAAAGGAAATAATGAGATTAGGTTCTTAAAGAACATGTAAATCAATTTCAACCAAAAAAGATGTTGTAATTAACACTTATTTAGTTCATAGATAATGCAATTTCATTAGAAATTAACTATGTTATGTATGTCTACTAAAGTACGAAAAGCTTAAAATGAAATCCATTGACGAACACATCCAAAAAGATCAATCGGAAATCGAATCTGCTAAAGCAGAGGGCAATCTTCCAAAGGTCAGACATCTTACTGAAGAACTAAAAGAACTTGAAGAGTATAAAGATCATCATCCTGAAGATAAACATGATCCAAATGCTTTAGAATTATTTTGCGACGCCAACCCTGACGAACCAGAATGTCTTGTTTACGATGATTAATTTTTCTTAATTATTAGATAATGCATAAAAAAAGGGCTCAAAAAGCCCTTTTTTAAAATTCTTGAATTCTTTTAGTAATCCATATTAAAATCTGATGGGCTACCTGTCAGCGAGCATACCACCGACTCTTCATTTTTCATTTCCTTAACTTCTACAATCGGTCTTCCCATTTTCTTAAGAACTTCAATATCTTGAATTGTTTGACATCTAGCTATTATTTTTCCTTGTTTATCAAAACAACTGTAGAAATTCATATTATTTTTAAAGAATTATCTTATTTATGGCTAATTTTCATTATTAAATCAAGTGTATTTAAATACAAAAAAAATTTTGATTTAAGTTAGATCCTTTTCCATACTTCAGAAAGCAGTGAGGATAAACCTTTTTTTAAAGATGAAGAAATAACTAAAACTTTCTTTTTAGATAAATCTTCCAACTTTTTTGTGATTATTTTCAAATATTTCTCATCTACAAGCTCCATTTTACTTAATACTATTACCCTATCCTTATCTAGAAGACCTTTCCCATATTTTTTTAATTCCTGCTCAATTATCTCAAAATCATTTATGGGATTTTCTGCAATTGAATCAATTAGGTGTACAAGTATCTTAGTTCTTTGGATGTGCCTTAAAAAATCATGCCCTAAACCTACTCCATCAGCTGCCCCTGATATTAATCCAGGTATATCAGCAAAAAGGCAACCATTCCCATCAACTTTTCTTACTACACCTAAGTTAGGAATTAAAGTAGTGAAAGGATAGTTTGCGATTTTTGGACGAGCTGATGATAGAACAGAAATTAAAGTACTTTTCCCTGCATTTGGAAGACCAATAATACCAACCTCTGCGAGGAGTTTTAGTTCTAATTGAATCTCCCATATCTCACCATCTTTCCCTTCTGTAAATGATTCTGGGGCTCTATTTTGGTTACTTAAGTAGTAAGCATTACCATGTCCACCTCTTCCTCCAATGGCAATAGTTAAGCTCTGTTTATCTTTAGTTAAGTCTCCTAAAATAATGCCAGTGTTAGTATCCTTGATTTCTGTGCCACAAGGAACTTTAAGGATTGTATCCTGACCTGAAGCGCCAGATTTTTTATTAGGACCTCCTTTGCATCCATCTTCAGCAATTATTTCTCTTTTGAATTTAAAATCTAACAATGTTTGAAGATTATTATCAGCGACCAATATTATTGAACCCCCTCTTCCACCATTACCCCCAGAAGGTCCTCCCGCAGGAACAAATTTTTCTCTTCTAAATGAAACTATTCCATTCCCACCTTTTCCAGCTTTAAGAATAATGTTTGCTTGATCAATAAATTGCACTTAATACACTTATTTAATTAAATGGTCTTATAGATATTTTAAATTTTATTTTATCCACGCAATACTGCAACCAGGTCCACCCTCATTGATTGCAGCATCTTCAATCTTATCAACATAATTTAAACCTGATAACCATTTTCTTAAACCTTGTTTTAATTTCCCAGTTCCAATCCCATGAACAATCCAAAGCGGTCCATGAAATTTTCTAATTTTCTCCTCAATAATAATTTCGGCTTCGTGAACTCTTAGTCCTCTTACGTCAATTGTATTTTTACTCGTTCTAATTTTAGAAAAAGAAAAATCTTCTCTTGAAGACTTGATCTCAATTTTTGAACTTTTGAAATTAGGCTTTTCTCCATTAATACCTTCAAAATCATTTACAGATAATGTGCTTCTGAATGAACCACATTTAACTTCGTAAAAACCACCTTTTTTATCTAAATCTACAATTTGTCCCGTACTATTTAGACTTTTTATTTTTACAAAATCGCCTACCTGCGGATTCCAAGATATTGACTTTTCAAATTTTTTTTTGGTTAAATGTTCCTTCTCAATTTCCTTTAATCTTTTTCCAATAATTCTCGTATCCTCTCCATTAACATTTTTATCTCTTAATTTTTCAATCAAATCTATCACCTCTTTTTTAGCGGATACAATATGTTTTGATAATTTAGACCTTTCAATTTCCTGGATTTTTTCAGCATTTATTTTTTGATATTCATAATTTCTCTTCAGTTCATCATGTAATATTTCAGTTCTTGCAATTAGTTCTGCAGCCGCTTCCGCAGAATTTTGTTGTTTGATCCTCTCTTCCTCAAGTCCTTTAATAATACTGTTAATATTATCAACTTCTTTTGGCTTTAGATAATTTGCAGCTGTATTGAGTATACTTTCATCGAGACCAATTCTCTTTGAAATTGACAAGGCATTGCTTCTCCCAGGGATACCCCAGTTGAGTATATATTTTGGCTTCAAAGAATCCTCATCAAAAGCAACTGATACATTTTCAAATCTGGAATCATTATATTTTAAAGCCTTAATATCTCCATAATGTGTAGTTGCTAAAGTGATATCAGATTTATTTGCAAATTCTTTTAATAAAGCCATCGCAAGAGCACTACCCTCAAGAGGATCTGTACCAGATCCAATCTCATCTAATAAAACTACTGATAATCCTTTTCTATTATCAAGTGAATCTAAAATCTCTTTTATGCGAGATATGTGCCCACTGAAGGTAGATAGATTTTCTTCTAATGATTGATTATCTCCTATATCCACATATATATTTGGACAAAAAGGGATAATAGGATTATTAGTTGAGGGTATCAATAATCCTGCTCTAGCCATAAGTAAAGACAATCCCAAACCTTTTAAAGCTGCAGTTTTACCTCCAGTATTTGGGCCAGTAATGGCTACAACCTTAATTTTTCTATTTATATGAAAGTCGACAGCCACTGGGGGAGGAGCTCCTTTTTTCTTATGTTCCCAAATCAATAAGGGATGAGAAAAACCAATTAAGGAAATAATAGGATTTTTCTCAAAACAAGGAATTTTGCCTCCAATCCATTTCGAATATCTTGAACGGGTTAGAGCATTTTCTAATCTCAATAAAATGGATGCCATTTCAATAAGATTTTTTGAATTATCACTAACAATTTGAGACCATTTCTTAAGTAATTTAAATTCTTCTGCTGTGATCCTAGCCTCTAAAGAAGCAATCTTATTACCGTTATTTACTACACTATCAGGCTCAAAATATACTGTATTTCCTGAAGATGAAGAGTCATGAATTATGCCTTTAAATTTATCTACATAATTAACTTTCACTGCTAAAACAGGCCTCCCATATCGATCTCCAATAGTAGTATCTTGCAAATAAGCTAAATTCTTTTGAATAAATTTCTCAACTAAAATTTTTCTTTCAAGTTTCTTAGATAGTAATTCTTTTCTAAGAATAGATAGTTCATTACTAGCATCGTCTGAAATTCTTCCATTAGATTCAATGCCTTTTTTAAAAGTCGTTTCGATATTCTGATGGTCAATTAAAGTTTTTGTAAATGATGAGATATAAGGCCTTTGTTCAAAATCTAATAAGATTTTTTTTAAATTTCTTCCTGCAGCTATTGTTTTCGCTATTTCTAACAATTCAGAAGATAAAATTACACCTCCTTTAGAACAAATTTCAATATTTCTACTAATATCAAAAACATCAGAAAAACTAATTGATTTATCTAAATTATTTTCTAGCTCATTTATTTCGACAGTTTCATTTAAAAGTCTTTTAGATACTTCGTATTCTGAAGGAATACCAAAACTTAAAATTGCTCGTTTACCCATTTCAGTTGAGGCGAATGAAGATAGATGCGTTTTTAATGAATCCCACTCTAAAAGGCTTATAGATTCCTCTTCTAAGGTGTTATCTGAATGTGATTTTTTAGAATAACTTTTCTCTTGCATACAAAAAATAAAGAATCAAACATTAGATTTAATCCCTTCAGGAGGAACATAAAGCATCTCAAGCCAATTTCCTTCTGTATCCTTCATATAAAAAGATGCTGTTCCATCTCTATGTTCATGTAAAGGGCCAACTTTTACACCAGAATTTTTTAAATCATTTTGAATATTTTCTACTTCTTTTTTATTTTCAAAATGAAAAGCAAAGTGAGGTCCTGCATCTTTGTAATTAGGGCCTAACAATGCAAGTCCATCTTTCCCTTTACCAGCTTCTAAATAAGACCAATCTTTGTCGTCCCAAACCAAATTCATTCCCAGCTTAATATAAAAAGATTTCGCCCTTTCGAGATTCTCTACTCTAAGTGCAATGTGACCAATCCTATTTACTTCATGTGAAAACTTCAAAACAAAGCAATTAATCTATTAATAACCTTAGAATAAACTAAATTTTTGTTAATAATGAGTTTTTAAGTATCCTGCAACCATTGAGATGCATCACAAGCATGGTAAGTGAGTATTAATTTTGCTCCTGCTCTTTTAAAACTAAGCAACGTTTCTAACACAATATCTCTTTCATTAATCCAGTTCTTCATAGCAGCAGACTTTACCATGGAATACTCCCCACTAACGTTGTATGCAGCTATTGGTTTATTTGAAAAAGTACTTAGTCTATATACAATATCCAAATATGAAATTCCAGGTTTTACCATCAAAATATCAGCTCCTTCATACTGATCTAATGCAGATTCAATTAAAGCTTCTTTTGAATTAGCAGGGTCCATTTGATATGTAGACTTATTATCTGGAATTATTTTTTTACTATTTTCTCTCGGAGCTGAATCTAAAGCAGTTCTAAATGGACCGTAATAAGCCGATGAATATTTTGCTGTATAACTAATAATACCTACTTCACTAAAACCTTGACTATCGAGAGAATTTCTAATTGCTCCAACTCTCCCATCCATCATGTCGCTAGGGCCAATAAAATCTGCTCCAGCTCTAGCTTGTGTTAAAGCTTGTTTTTTTAATATTTCGATGGTTTCATCATTCAATATTTTTCCAGTCTCATCAACTAATCCATCATGTCCATCGCACGAGTATGGGTCCAAAGCAACATCTGTCATTATTGCCATTTCTGGAATTTCTTTTTTTAATATTCGAATAGCTTTAGGTATTAAACCGTCTTCATTAAAACACTCTGCTCCATCTTCAGTCTTTAAGTTCTCGTTGATTTTTGGAAAAAGAACCACACATCTTATTCCCAATTCCCATGCTCTTATTACTTCCTTTATTAAGCCATTTATATCCCATCTAAAAGTTCCTGGCATTGCCGAAATTTCTTCTTTAAAATTTTTTTCATGAATAAATAATGGATATATAAAGTCCGAAGCCTTTAGATGGTTTTCTCTTACCATTTCTAGAATTGCCTTAGTTCTTCTTAATCTTCTTGGGCGAATAATCGAATTCATTTGAATATTATTTAAAGTAGTAAATATTTATTTAATACATTAATCGTTTACCTCGCACATAAATCAATCAGAGACTCCTTTTCTTCAGGAAAATTAACTTAATTATTTTAAAAAGGAGAATAAAAAGTTACAAAAATATTTTGCTCAAACTTCATTTTGCACAAATTTACGTCATAAAGAGATAATATCTTTTAGTTAAGTATTCATTTAAAGGAGAGCATCTTTGAAAATAATTAATGGATTTCATCTAAAAAATGTAAGAGGCGATATTCTTGGAGGGATCACTGCCGCAGTGGTTGCACTGCCACTCGCTCTTGCTTTTGGTAACGCTGCATTAGGGCCTGGCGGAGCAATTTATGGACTATATGGAGCGGTAGTAGTTGGTTTTTTAGCAGCATTATTCGGCGGAACACCTGCTCAAGTTAGTGGACCTACCGGTCCCATGAGCGTAACTGTTGCTGGTGTAGTAGCGGGCTTAGCAGCAGTAGGAGTTCCAAGAGATCTAACTGCAGGACAAATTTTACCCTTAGTGATGGCAGCGGTAGTAATTGGAGGCTTGCTACAAATATTATTTGGAATTCTAAAACTAGGTAAATACATTACTTTAGTTCCATATTCTGTCGTTTCAGGATTCATGTCTGGTATTGGAGTAATAATTATTGCACTTCAGATTGGACCATTACTAGGAATTAGCACTCGAGGTGGAGTAATAGAATCTTTATCTACTGTATTTTCAAATTTTCAGCCCAACGGTGCCGCTATTGGAGTAGCGGTAATGACGCTAGGTATAGTATTTCTAACCCCTAGAAAAATAAGTCAATGGGTTCCTTCTCCTCTCTTAGCCCTACTAATTGTAACTCCAATATCAATATTAATTTTTGGAGATGGAGCTATCGATAGAATTGGGGATATTCCAAGGGGAGTTCCATCGTTAAATTTCCCAAGTTTTAATCAATATTTTCCAATTATTTTTAAGGCAGGTTTAGTCCTCGCAGTACTTGGCGCAATTGACTCCCTACTGACATCTTTAGTGGCAGATAATATCTCCCAAACAAAACATAATTCTGATAGAGAACTTATAGGTCAAGGGATAGGAAATGCTGTTGCAGGTCTGTTTTCAGGTTTACCTGGAGCAGGAGCAACAATGAGAACAGTTATAAATGTTAAATCTGGAGGCTCAACGCCCATTTCTGGCATGGTTCACTCAATTGTGCTGTTAATAGTTTTAGTTGGAGCAGGACCTTTAGCGGAGCAAATACCAACTGCATTGCTGGCAGGAATTCTTATAAAAGTTGGTCTAGATATTATTGATTGGGGATTCTTAAGGAGAGCTCATAAATTATCTTTAAAAACTTCAGTAGTAATGTACGGAGTACTTCTAATGACTGTTTTTTGGGATTTAATTTGGGCAGTTTTAGTTGGTGTATTTATAGCAAACATGCTCACTATTGATTCAATAACAGAAACTCAACTAGAAGGTATGGATGAGGATAATCCTTTATCGAAAGATGATCAAGTTAAAAATGCATTGCCTCCTGATGAAAAAGCATTACTCGATAGATGTTCAGGAGAAGTAATGTTATTTAGACTTAAGGGGCCACTTAGTTTTGGAGCAGCTAAGGGCATATCAGAGAGAATGATGCTTGTAAGAAACTACAAGGTTTTAATATTAGATATCACCGATGTGCCAAGACTTGGTGTGACGGCGACTCTCGCGATAGAGGATATGATGCAAGAAGCAAAAAATAATTCTAGAAAAGCATTTGTTGCAGGAGCCAATGAAAAAGTAAAGGACAGATTAGCTAAGTTTGGAGTTGAAGGCATAATTCAAACAAGAAAAGAAGCTTTGGAAACTGCTCTAGATGAACTAGCCTAATAATTTATGGAAATAAATCCAATTCTGCAAAATGTATTAGCCCCCCCAGTTCTTTTCTTTTTGATTGGAGCAATATCAGTACTCTTTAAATCTGATTTAGAAATACCAGCTCCATTACCTAAACTCTTCTCATTATATCTGCTTTTGGCTATTGGCTTTAAGGGAGGTATAGAGATTCAGAAAAGTGGTTTTACTGATCAAGTATTGCCGACTTTAAGCGCTGCCATACTAATGTCACTGGTAATCCCATTGATTGGATTTTTAATTTTAAGATTTAAGTTTGATGTCTTTAATTCAGCGGCAATAGCGGCGGCATACGGTTCAATAAGTGCTGTTACGTTTATTTCCGCAGAAAGTTTTTTAGAAAGTCAAAAAATAGTTTTTGATGGATTTATGGTTGGTGCCTTAGCTTTAATGGAATCTCCTGCAATAATTGTGGGATTATTATTAGTAAAATTTGCTGCTCCAAAAAATAGGCCAAAATCAAGAAAAATGCATCTAAGTGCAATACTACATGAATCATTTTTAAATGGTTCAGTGTATTTATTGCTTTCAAGCTTAATTGTAGGATTTCTGACTGCTTCTAGTAATCCCTCTGGGATTACAAAAATGGAGCCATTTACTGGACAATTATTCTATGGAGCAGAATGCTTTTTCTTGTTAGATATGGGAATAGTTGCTGCTCAAAGATTGCCTAGGCTGAAAAATGCTGGTTCATTTTTGATTGGCTTTGCAATTTTCATGCCTCTATTTAATGCATTTATAGGTGTTTTTGTTGCAAGGTTTTTATCTTTAGAACCTGGCAACGCACTTTTATTTGTGGTTTTATGTGCAAGCGCCTCATATTTAGCAGTTCCTGCAGCTATGAGGATGACAGTTCCAGAAGCTAAATCTAGTTTTTATATTTCAACAACACTAGGTTTAACTTTCCCGTTCAATATAGTTCTTGGCATTCCTATTTATATGACTTTAGTTAATTCCATTATCCCACTTTCCCCTTTATAAAAATGAAAAGATTAGACCTAATATTTAGTGAAAGAGAGCTTGATGCAATCATTAAAACATTAGAAAATGCAAATGTTCCTGGATATACAGTTATGAAACATGCCACAGGCAGAGGGCCTGAAAGAGTTGTAACTGAAGATATGGAATTTACAGGATTAGGATCCAATGCTCACGTCATTGTTTTTTGTGAGCAAGAATTAATAGATAAAATAAGAGACAACATAAGGGATGATTTAAGTTACTACGGGGGAGTCGCTTATATTTCTGAAGCAATACCTCTTTAAATCAAATAAGAGATCTTTATTTTAAGAATGAATCCAATCTACTCTTATATTTTTTCTACTATTTAAATATCTATCAATTGACATTGCGGCAATACATCCATCAGAAGCAGCAACAACAGCCTGCTTGAATGGTGTATTTCTTATATCTCCAATAGCCCATACTCCATCAGAGTTTGTAGACATAAAGTCATCCACAATTACACCTCCGTCTTCTTTCAAGGCAATTTGATCCCCTAAAAAATCAGTAATTGGCTTTGAACCACTCATATAGACAAAAACTCCATCTAAATTCAAATTGATAGGATTTTCTTCCTGTTTATTTTTTACAACAACCCCATTTACACCCATGTCATCACCCAATATTTCCAATAATCTTGTTCTACTCCAATGTTTTATATTTGAATTATCCATCAATTCCATAGCTTCTTCATTATCTGACTTAGGATCACTTGATGTAATCCAATGTACAGTTGATGCAAATTTAGTTAAAACAGTTGCTTCTTCAATTGCCTCCTTGTTCACTCCAACAACGGCAACTTCTCTATTTTTATAAAAAGCTCCATCACATGTAGCACAATAACTTACTCCTTTGCCAAGAAAATCCGCTTCGCCCTTAAATGATGCAGGCCTACCCATAGCTCCACTTGCAAGAACAAGTGCTTTAGCCTTGAAAGTGCCCTCAGGCGTATAAACAATTTTCCACTCTCCACTTGCGTCTATTCCAAAAACTTGTGCTCTTCTATAGTCTGTACCGTATTGTACAGCCTGTTCTCTCATTAGAGTAAGTAATTTCTCACCACTTATATCAACTGGAACACCTGGATAATTAGCTATTTGATGAGTTATTGCTAAGGCTCCAACAGATGGATTTTTATCTAAAATTACAGTCTTTAAGTTTGAACGAGATGTATAAAGTGCGCAAGTGCATCCTGCTGGACCTCCTCCGATAATGACTACATCTGACTCAATGATTTCCAATTTAATAAAACTCCTTTTACTAGTGAATTAGATGAGTTTTTGGTTAGAAGATATCTTTAATGTAAATTCCTAACCTGTATAGATATAAGTTATAAGAAAAAAAAGAAAAAAGCTTAATATAGAAACAAACTTACATAGGAAAAATAAAAAATTAAATTATCAAAATAGTAAGTTACCTGAAATGTTCTGTATTGATTTATTATTAGAACATGTTGAATAAATTCATTGCTTCAGAAACAATATATTTTTTATGAAAACCTCCGATTACCTTTTAAAAGCGGCCATTAAAAAAGTAACAGAAAAATTAAACGAGATTCTAGTTGAAAAAATTGAAGAAGCAACAAATATTGCTCAGGATGCTCCTGAAATACTCAAAAAAGAATTTGATAATTTAAAGGAATCCATAATCGAAGAAGCCTCCAGAATGGAAAAAGCAGAGAATATCCAAGAAAATGAAAAAACAAATACTGATCAAAATTCAAAAATTAAAAAGGCTTTAAATGAAATTGAAGGCATTAACAAGCAAATTGAACTATTCAATAACACGATAAATAATCAAATTAAATGAGTTTTCGCATTCTTCATGATCGTTTTAAAAAATTGAAGAGGGCCTTTCTTATTTGGATAACCCTGATTTCGCTTTTGATGTATCTGTGGCTTGATAATCTAAGATTTACAATTTTCCAAACTAAGACTAATAAAAAAAGAAGAGTCCAAATTAAACGAGCAAAGTGGTTTACTAATCAATTAATTAAGCTTGGTTCTGCATTTATTAAAATTGGACAATTATTATCTGCGAGACCTGATTTAATTCCTAATACCTGGATAAAAGAATTATCGAAATTACAGGATCAAGTTCCTAATTTTTCATTTAAACAAGTTGAAGAAACTATTAGAGAAGCATTAGGCACAAAGTTCAATGAAATAGATCAAATAATATGTGATCCGGTAGGATCAGCATCACTAGCTCAGGTTCATAGGGCAACTTTGAAAAATGGTAAAAAAGTAGTATTTAAAGTTCAAAGACCCAGTTTAAAAGAATTATTTATTATCGATTTAGGAATAATGCAACAAATAGCAGGATTATTGCAGAAAAACAAGAATTGGAGTCGTGGTAGAAATTGGGTTGAGATCGCTAAAGAGTGCAGGAAAGTTCTAATGAAGGAGCTTGATTTTAATTGTGAAGCACAATACGCAGCAAGATTTAGACAGCAATTTCTTGATGATGAATATGTTGAAGTTCCTGAAGTAATTTGGGATATGAGCAGTGAAAAAGTGCTTTGTTTAAGTTATCTCGAAGGCACAAAAATAAGCGATTTAGAAAAATTACAATCCAAAGAAATTGATTTGCCAAAAATTGCAGAAATAGGTGCTATTAGCTACCTAAAACAATTAGTAAATTATGGTTTTTTTCATGCAGATCCACATCCAGGGAATCTAGCAGTTTCAAATAAAGGAAAATTGATTTTTTATGATTTTGGGATGATGGGCAATATCTCAAACAAACTTCAAACAAGCTTAGGGGCAATGGTTAAGGCTGCCGCTTTAAGAGATGCCTCATCACTTGTAATTCAATTACAAGAAGCTGGCCTAATTTCAAAAGATATTGATATAGGACCAGTCAGAAGGTTAGTAAGGTTAATGCTTAAAGAAGCTTTAACTCCACCATTTAGTCCAAACATTATTGAAAAATTATCTGGAGATTTATACGAACTTGTTTATGAAACACCATTTCAACTCCCGGTAGATCTAATATTTGTAATGAGAGCTTTATCAACTTTTGAAGGAGTTGGCAGAATGCTTGACCCAAGTTTTAATCTTGTATCAGTTACCAAGCCTTATTTAATAGAACTTATGACTTCTAATAATCAAACACCTAACGATATGATTAATCAATTAGGAAGACAAGTAGGTGAACTAGGATCCAAAGCTGTAGGCATCCCAAAAAGAATAGATGAAAGTTTAGAAAGATTAGAGCAGGGCGATTTACAATTGCAGATAAGGATGGGAGAGTCTGATAGACAATTCAAAAAAATGTTTACTGCTCAAAAAACATTAGGCCATTCAATTCTTATAGGAAGCTTATCAATTGCATCGGCATTACTCGTAACAAATAAACAAAACAATTTAGCATTATTACCATTATTTTTTGCACTACCCATAAGTATTGATTGGATAAAGTGCCAATTAAGTATGAGGAAAGGCTCACGTTTAGAGAAACTTAAGCGCTAAAAATACTACATATTTTGGGGACCTAAACCTAAAGCTCCAGCGAATCTTGCTTGATTTCCTAACTCCTCTTCAATTTTTAGAAGCCTATTATATTTTGCAATCCTTTCGCTTCTACTCAAAGAGCCTGTCTTGATCTGACCAGATCTTGTGGCAACGGATAAATCAGCAATTGTTGTATCTTCAGTCTCGCCACTCCTATGACTAATTACACTTGTAAAACCAGACTTTTTGGCTAACTCTATAGCTTCCAAAGTTTCAGTTAATGTTCCAATTTGATTTACCTTTATTAAGATTGAATTAGCAGATTTTTCTATAATCCCCTTCCTTAACCTTTCTGTATTAGTAACGAATAAATCATCGCCTACAAGCTGTACTTTATTTCCTAATTCTTTATTTAATTCTGACCAACCCTCCCAATCATCTTCTGCCAATCCGTCTTCTATTGAAACTATTGGGTAATTAGAAACTAATCTTGAAAGATATGAAATCATTTCAGAACTATTTAAACTTTTTCCTTCATATTTATAAATACCATTACTATAAAATTCAGTACTAGCAGCATCTAAAGCTAAAGATACTTGTTCACCAGGTTTAAAACCAGCTTTTTGAATTGCTTCTAATAATAAATCCCCTGCTTCCTCGCTTGATGATAAATTAGGTGCGAACCCACCTTCATCTCCTACAGCAGTTGATAAGCCTTTGGTATCAAGTAAAGATTTTAATGAGTGAAAGATTTCAGTCCCCATTCTTAAAGACTCACTGAAATTTTTAACTCCATGTGGAACAAGCATAAATTCCTGAAAATCAAGACTGTTTGGTGCATGAGCACCACCATTTATAACATTCATCAATGGTACTGGAAGAAGATTGGACAAAGGATCTCCAAGATACCTATAGAGGGGTAGGTCTAAAGCATGTGCTGACGCTCTGGCAGTTGCAAGACTTACTGCAAGAATTGAATTTGCTCCAAGATTAGATTTATTTGGAGTTCCATCAATTTCAATCATTAAATTATCTACAGCGGTTTGATCTAAAGCTGACAAACCACATAAAGCTGGTGATAGTGTTTCATGAATTTTATTAACAGCATTCAAAACACCTTTACCCATATATTTTGAACCTCCATCTCTTAATTCATGTGCCTCATGAGCACCAGTACTGGCTCCGCTCGGAACGATTGCTCTGCCACTTGCTCCGCATTCCAAAAATACTTCTGCCTCTACAGTCGGATTGCCTCTTGAATCAAGGACTTGCCTTGCTTCAATGTTGTCAATAAGAAAATCAATAGTTTCTTTCACAATTTAATTATTACTATTTAAATCCTATTAATAGCTGAACTATTTGGCTAATATCTGAAATATATATGTTAAACAAATATAATTTTTGATTTAAGAAAAACTCAGATATAAATTAATACTTTTTTTTAAACTCAAAATCTGAACCATACCCTTCATAAACATTTTTCTCAATTCCATCTTACAATTTGAATACTGTTGGATGATTATTAATGCATATTCTATTTAGAATATTAATTAATAATCAACTATAGTTTTTATAGTTTATGAGAGAAACCCTTACATCCAGTCCTGAACTTTTTAGCGATATAAGTTGGAATCTTCTCCTTTTAGGGGAAGAAACAGCAAAAAAGTGGGATCATAGCGAGTTTAATATTGAACACATAATTCATACATTGTTTTCATCAAGTGAATTTCATGCGTTCATTGAAAAATTATCCCTAGACCATAATATTGTTTTAGATATAACAGAAGATTTTTTAGAAGAAACTCCCACAAATGAGTCAGATATTTTTACCATCGGAGAAGATTTAGAGATTTTATTAGATAATGCAAATCAGATTAAAATCCAATGGGGATCTAAATTAATAGAAATCCCTCATTTACTAATTGCTCTTGGAAGAGATTTAAGAATTGGTAATTATGTTTTTCAAGAAGGAAATCTTTCAATAGAAAAATTAGAAGAAGAATTAAAATTTTTCCCAAATATTAATCAATCAAAAGATTCAGTTAATAACGAAATTAAGATAAATAATAAATCTAATCTTGAAACAAATATAGAGACTTTAGCCAAAGAAGAACAATTAGAAAAAGCTATCGTTAAATTACCTAAAAGTGAACTTCAAATTGAAACAAAAAAAGAAGTTGGAAAAGATGAAAAAGCTCTTTCAATTTATGGAAAAGATTTAACAGAATCAGCTAAAAAAGGTTTACTGGATCCTGTTATAGGAAGAGAAAATGAGATCAATAATTTAATGAGAGTACTCTGTAGAAGAAGCAAAAATAATCCCATACTTATCGGCAATCCTGGAGTAGGTAAAACCTCAATTGCGAAATTACTCGCACAGTTAATTGTAAATAAAAAAGTTCCTGATTCTTTAAAAGACCTTAAGATCATCTCACTCGACTTAGGGGCATTAGTTTCTGGGACAAAATTTAGAGGTCAACTAGAAGAACGATTAAGCTTAATACTGCATGAACTAAACGACCCAAGCCAAGGAATGATTTTATTTATTGATGAAATCCACTCAATATTAAGTTCTGACAGATCTACTGCAGATATCAGTAATATCTTAAAGCCTTTACTAGCTGAAGGAGAACTTAGATGCATTGGCACAACAACACCTGAGAAATTTCGTGAAACTATTGAAAAAGATCAGGCATTGAATAATTGCTTTCAAAAGATAACAGTTAATGAGCCTTCAGTAGAATTGAGTGCAAAAATACTGCAAGGCATCAAAAAGAAATATGAATCACATCATGGCATAAGAATTTCTGAAGACGCTGTGAATTATTCTGCAAAATTAGCCGACAGATACATTAGCGATAAATGTCTCCCTGATAAAGCAATAGATTTAATTGATGAAGCAGCTGCACAATTAAAAATCGAATCTAATAACAAGCCTCAAATAATTCTCCAACAAGAAAACAAAATTCAATCAATTGATGAAAAACTCAATAATTTACAAGTTGAAAATATCGAAGCTCAAGAAAAACTATTGAATACGAAGCAACAATCAGAGTCAAAATTAAATATTCTTTTAGATTCTTGGGATAATATGCGCCGCGAAATGGAGCGATTATCTATTTTGATGAAAGAAGAAGATAAACTAACCAGACAAATTAGAGACAAATCAAATCAAGAGTTTGAAAATGATTTTGATTTTTTAGAGGAGCTTGAAGAAGAGTTAAGTGAAGTAGAGAATGAAATTAAAGAGGTTGAAGGAAACTTTAATAAAATAAAGAAAAGTAAGAATTTTCCTTTTAAATATCAAGTTGAACCTGATGATATTGCCGATGTTATTTCTAAAATAACAGGAATTCCAATTTCTAAAGTAGTTTCAAATGAACGCAAGAAATTAGTGAATCTAGAAGCAGAATTAAGTGAAAAAGTTATTGGACAAGAAAAAGCTATAGCAGTTGTTTCAGCTGCAATTAGAAGAGCTCGCGTTGGCATGAAAAGTCCTAAAAGACCTATTGGATCGTTTTTATTTATGGGGCCAACAGGTGTTGGTAAAACAGAATTAGCGAAATCTCTTGCATCAGCTTTATTTGATGAAGAAGAGGCACTTTTAAGATTAGACATGAGTGAATATATGGAGAAAAATGCAGTAGCACGACTTTTGGGAGCTCCTCCGGGTTATGTTGGTTACGAAGAGGGAGGACAATTAACTGAAGCTGTAAGACGCAAACCCTACTCAGTAATACTTCTTGACGAGATAGAAAAAGCACATACAGAAGTTTTTAATATTCTTTTACAAGTCTTAGATGAAGGTAGATTAACGGACTCTCAAGGAAGAACTGTAGACTTCAAAAATACGGTAATAATCATGACAAGTAACCTCGCTGGGAAATTTATACTTGAGTACTCACAAAAGATTGATAGAGGCGAAGAAAAGTTAAAAAAAGATCAACAAACTCTTGATTATTCTATTAGTAATACATTGTCTTCAATTTTTAGACCGGAATTTTTAAATAGAATTGATGAAGTAGTAAAGTTTGATCCATTATCTATTGATGAACTTCAAAAAATTATAATTTTACAAACAGAAGATTTAAAAAACTTGCTTCTTGAACAGAAAATAAATATCGCAATAGACAAAAAAGTTATTAGTAAAATTGCAAACGATTCTTACGAACCTGAATATGGTGCTAGACCACTTAGCAGGGAACTTAGAAGACAAATAGAAAACCCCTTGGCTGCAAAACTTCTAGAGGATAACTTTAAAAACAAAAAAAATATCACAATAAAACTTAACTCTGCTAATAAAGATGAGATTATTTTCAAACCTAGCTGAGGAGTAAATCAATAAGCTAAAATAAAATTAAAGCAAAATGCTGAATTCCAGAAAATCTTGTGACAAGTCCTACTACTAATAAAGAATCTCCTAAAAAAGATTCTCCTGAAATAGAAGAGCCTAAAAAAAAGAATAATTTTTTTAGATCTACCTACGATGAGCTTAAACTTGTCGTGTGGCCAAACAAGCAACAACTTTTTAGTGAATCAGTAGCGGTTATAATTATGGTATCCTTTTCTGCGGCAGCCATAGCATCTGTCAGCAGATTCTATGGATGGGCAGCCTCCCAAATTTTTGGTTAAATTATCCCCTTAATATCCATTTTTATAAAGAATTTAATTAAGCTTCAAGAAAAAAATGAGTAATGAATTGACTACAAACGTTTCTTCTCCAAAAGCAAATACCAGTATCGCAAGATGGTATGCGGTTCAAGTAGCATCAAGCTGTGAAAAAAAAGTTAAGGCGACTCTTGAGCAGAGATCAGTAACATTAGGGGTTAACAATCGAATCATAGAAATTGAAATTCCCCAAACTCCTGGAATTAAATTAAAAAAAGATGGGACTAGACAAACTACTGAAGAAAAAGTTTTCCCAGGTTATGTCCTCGTAAGAATGATTTTGGATGAAGATACAATGATGGCTGTAAAAAGTACTCCAAATGTAATTAATTTTGTTGGTGCTGAAGACGGTAGAGGTAGCGGTAGATCACGAGGCCATATTAAACCTCGACCACTATCCAGACAAGAAGTTAATAGGATCTTTAAAAGGGCATCAGAGAAAAAAGCTGTGATCAAGTTAGATATTGAAGAAAAAGATAGAATCATCGTAACTAGTGGCCCATTTAAGGATTTCCAAGGAGAAGTTATAGAAGTTTCTGGAGAAAGAAATAAATTAAAAGCATTACTTTCCATATTTGGGCGCGAGACTCCTGTAGAATTAGAATTCTCACAAATTAATAAACAAAATTAATTTCAACTTGTTCATGTTTATCGAGTAAAATGATGTTTTTCTACCTCAGCTTAATTTTTCTAATCTAATGGCAAAAAAAATTGTTGCAGTTATAAAACTTGCTCTTCAAGCAGGCAAAGCAAATCCTGCTCCTCCTGTAGGGCCAGCCTTAGGCCAACATGGTGTCAATATCATGGCATTTTGTAAAGAATACAATGCAAGGACTCAAGATAAAGCTGGTTTTGTAATTCCAGTTGAGATTTCCGTTTTTGAAGATAGAAGCTTTACTTTTATTACAAAAACTCCTCCTGCTTCTGTCTTGATAACTAAAGCTGCTGGTATAGAGAAAGGATCAGGTGAATCTGCAAAAGGTTCTGTTGGGAATATAAGTAAATCTCAATTAGAAGAAATAGCCAAAACTAAGCTTCCTGATCTAAACTGTTCTAGTATTGAATCAGCGATGAAAGTAATCGAGGGTACTGCTCGTAATATGGGTGTATCTGTTACTGATTGAGTTCAATAAAAATTACTCACTTTTTAGGGGAGGTTAGCTAATAACCGTTCGGACCCAAAATTATTATGAAAAAACTATCAAAAAGAATGGCGGCTCTATCAACAAAGATAGAAGACCGAATATACGCTCCACTTGAAGCCCTTGGTATTATCAAGGAAAATGCCAATGCCAAATTTGATGAAACTATTGAAGCGCATATACGTTTAGGTATTGATCCAAAATATACAGATCAACAATTAAGAACCACAGTTGCTTTACCGCATGGTACTGGTCAAAGCATAAAAATCGCAGTAATTACAAGCGGAGAGAATGTATCTAAAGCTAAGTCTGCTGGTGCAGATTTATTTGGAGAAGAGGATCTTGTTGAAAGCATCAACAAAGGAAATATGGAATTTGATCTTCTTATTGCAACACCAGATATGATGCCAAAGGTTGCAAAATTAGGAAGGGTTTTAGGACCAAGAGGTTTAATGCCTAATCCTAAAGCTGGAACTGTAACTAGTGATATTGCTAATGCAATAAAAGAATTCAAAGCTGGTAAGCTCGAATTTAGAGCAGATAAAGCGGGTATTGTGCATGTACGCTTCGGGAAAGCAAGCTTTACAAAAGAGGCGCTATTTGACAATTTAAAAACATTACAAGAATCAATTGATAAAAATAAACCAAGTGGAGCTAAAGGAAAGTATTGGAAAAGTTTTTATGTAACTTCAACCATGGGACCATCTGTTCAAGTAGATATAAATGCCGTACAAGATTACCAACCTGAAGGTTAACCTTTTGTAGTATAATTTAAAAGTGCAATAATACGGCCAAAGAAAGTAGGTTTATTTAGTTATTCTAAATTTTTAATTCCTACCGAGGTTTCGTCTAAATTATTTCTTTTTGGATCTAATAAAAGCGGCCTCTTTTAAAAGAACTTTGCCGCTTTTCCTGCTCTCCCTAAATACGATCCTAAAAAACAAAAAAATGGGCCGAACACTAGAGAATAAGCAAGAAATCGTTAGTGAGATTAAATCTCTCTTAAACGACTCGGAAATGGCTGTGGTTCTTGACTATAAAGGTTTAACTATCAAAGAAATGTCAGATTTGCGATCTAGATTGCAATCAACTAATGGCATTTGCAAAGTTACTAAAAATTCATTAATGCGAAAAGCTATTAATGGAGATAGTAATTGGAATGATCTTGAATCTTTACTGACCGGAACAAATGCTTTTGTCTTAATCAAAGAAGATGTTGGTGGTGCTGTAAAAGCGATTCAATCTTTTCAAAAAGACATCAAAAAATCCGAAACCAAAGGAGCTTTATTCGAAGGCAGACTTCTTAGCGATTCTGAAATAAAAGAAATTGCAAGTCTTCCATCTAAAGAAGTATTGATGGCAAAAATTGCTGGCGCTATAAATGGTGTTGCAACAAAAATTGCGATCTCTATTAACGAAGTGCCTTCTGGAATTGCTAGATCACTTAAACAACATTCTGAAAAATCAGAATCTTAAATTCAAACCCTAATTAAATTTTAAGAAAATGTCCGCAAAAACTGAAGAAATTCTTGAATCATTAAAATCTCTTTCACTTTTAGAAGCATCTGAGCTTGTAAAAGAAATTGAAGAGGCTTTTGGTGTATCTGCTGCAGCTTCTGCAGGTGTAGTGATGGCATCTCCAGGAGCAGCTGGTGCTGATGGAGATGGTGGAGCTGCCGAAGAAAAAACTGAATTTGATGTAGTTCTCGAAAGCTTTGATGCTGCTGCAAAAATCAAAGTCCTTAAAGTTGTGAGAAATGCAACTGGACTTGGTCTTGGTGATGCTAAAGCACTTGTTGAATCTGCACCGAAAACAGTAAAAGAAGGTATTGCAAAAGCAGATGCTGAATCTTTAAAGAAAGAGATTGAAGAAGCTGGCGGTAAAGTTACACTTAAATAAGAGTACATTTTTTCAAGCCGATAATTTTAATATCGGCTTCAAAAATTATGAATAGTGATAGTATTGCGATTGAAGCTGCAACTGACGGAGCCTGCAGTGGTAATCCAGGTCCAGGTGGTTGGGGCGGTTTAATAATTTTCGACGATAATAGCGAATTGGAAATAGGTGGTTCAGAACAAAATACCACTAATAATAGAATGGAACTGACTGCGGCTATAAAAACACTTGAGAAATTAAAAACCTATAAATTAAAAGAAAACTTTAAATTAAGAACTGATAGTAAATATGTCATAGAAGGATATACAAAATGGATTATTAATTGGAAGAGAAATGGTTGGAAAACTAGCTCAGGAAAATCAGTTCAAAATGTTGATTTGTGGCGAAAAATTGATCAATTAAGAATTAATGGCCTAATAATGGAATATGTCAAAGGTCATAGCGGGGATAAACAAAATGATAGGGTTGATCAAATCGCAACAAACTATAGCAAAGGCATATCTAAAATAAGCAATTTAAAAGAAGAAGAATGCTCAGTTGATTTTTTTGAAAAAAATGCGCCTACAGAAATTCAGGAATTATTCTCAAGAAATGAATTAATTCAAAAATTTTCAGAAAAAAAGTACCTGCTCAGTTCACCAGAACTAATTAACTTACTTGGTGAAGAAAACCACTTAAAGATAAAACAATATTATCTTTTTGAATGGCGTAATTGGAAATTAATTCCTAAAGATAAAAAATATTGGATAATAGAAAAAAAAGAATCCTAAATATTTATGAATGAACAAAAGGGGGTATTTAAAAATCTTTATAAAAACTTGATGAATCCTATTCTAAAAAATGATTCTGGAATAGATGCAGAATATTTAACTAATTTATCACTTAGCATACTATCATTCACATCCAGAAAACATAATTGGCCTGTAGTGTCCTCTATCCTAAAAAATCTAAAGGAAGAATTTTCTGTAGTAGATCAAAGGTTAACTCAGACCATATGCGGAATAAACTTTTGTAATCCAATTGGTTTAGCTGCGGGTTTTGACAAAAATGGAAATGCTGCAAATATTTGGAGAGATTTTGGTTTTGGATTCGCTGAGATTGGTACGGTAACTAAATTTGCACAAAATGGGAATCCCAAACCAAGGTTATTTAGATTAGCTCAAGAAAAGGCAGCATTAAATAGGATGGGTTTCAATAATAATGGTGCTGAAAATCTAGTTAAAACCTTTCTTGAACAGGGTGTTGAATTTAAAAAAAATAGAAAGAACATTTGTCTAGGAATAAATTTCGGTAAATCTAAAATTACAGATTTATCTCGAGCAAAAGATGATTATTTAACCTCTCTTAAATTATTAATTCCATATTGTAACTACGCAGCAATAAACGTAAGTTCACCAAATACTGAAGGGCTAAGAAAGTTACAAGATCCAATTCTTCTAAAAGAACTTCTTAGAGAAATTAAAAACTTGCCTGATTGTCCTCCATTATTTGTAAAAATTGCACCAGATTTAAGTCTTAAAGATATTGAAAATATTTGTCAATTAGTAATTGAGGAAAATATCGATGGGATAATTGCTACTAACACCAGCATTGATAGATTAGGTCTTGAAAATAGAAAAATCAGGCAAACTGGATTATTACTTTCTGAAGAAAACGGAGGATTAAGTGGGAGGCCACTACAAAAAAAAGCGAATCAAATAGTAAAACATATTTATAATATTGATAAAAAAATTATTTTAATTGGCGTTGGTGGAATTGACAGTCCTGAGTCAGCTTGGGAAAGAATTTGTTCTGGAGCATCATTAATTCAACTTTATACTGGATGGATATATAAGGGGCCACAATTAGTTCCCGATATCCTTGAGGGACTAATAAAGCAACTGAATCACCATCAATTATCAAATATAAAAGAGGCAATTGGATCAGATCTCAAATGGGTTGAATAAAATAAAAAATGAACAATGAATCAATCGGAACTTAACGATTACACAAAAGAAGTCATGCAAATATCAAATTTAAAACACGGAGGAAATGTATTTGCGAACGCAAAAAAATTAAATTTATTACCCTGTGAAATTATTGATGCAAGTGCCTCATTAGTACCCTTTGATCCCCCTCAAATACTTATAGATTCATTAAATGCGGAAATTAAGAATCTTGGATTTAGATATTACCCTGATAGAAACTTGTGTGATTTGAAAGAAATAATTGGTAAATTTCATGATATAAATCCTGAAAACATTTTGCCAGGAAATGGAGCTTCTGAGCTAATAACCTGGGCAGGTTATGAAGCATCTAAATTTGGAATAAGTTGTATTCCTTCACCTGGATTTGTTGATTATGGAAGATCTTTAAAATGTTGGAATAGCAATTTTATACATTGCAAATTACCAAAAAACTGGAATAATATTTTTCCCCAATCATTTCCACTTCATCCTAAAGGCGATGTTATTTGGATAACAAATCCACATAACCCTACTGGCCAATTGTGGGGGAAAGATTCATTAGAGGCAATTCTAAAAAAATATAAGTTAGTTATCTGTGATGAGGCTTTCTTATCGATAACACCTAATGGAGAAAAAGAATCATTAATACCATTAACCAAAAAATATAATAATTTATTAGTCTTACGAAGCTTGACCAAAATATTTAATATTCCTGGTCTTAGATTAGGTTACGTTATTGGCTCATCGGAAAAACTTAAGGAATGGAGAATCAATAGAGATCCTTGGCCATTAAATTCCTTTGCTATCAGAGCAGGAATTGACCTACTAAGTAATAAGGAATTCTACGAAGAATGGACAAGACAGATTCACAGTTGGATAAATATTGAAAGAAAGAGAGTATGCAAAAAACTATCAAACATTGAACACCTTACGGTACATAGCTCCTCAACCAATTTTTTTTTAATAGAAAGTAAAACATCTTTGTCGCAGAACATACAATACTTAGAAAATAAGGGAATATTAATTAGGGAATGCACTTCATTTAAATTTCTAAACGAAAAGTGGGCAAGAATAAGCTTGCAGAGTAAGGAAAATAATAGTCTTTTATGTAAAGAAATTCAAAATTCCTTTAAAAAATAATTAATTAATTTTTTAATTTCAATTTTAGATTTAATTTTATTATTATTTACCATATTCTTCTTCATGAGATCTAATATTTCATACCGATTTTTACCATTTTTTGATTTTATTTTAAAAATTCTTTCTATGATCTCTTCAAAAACTTCTTTAGAAATTTTATTTTGATTCATTAAAATTGAGCCTCCATTTTCAGCAAGAATTATTGCATTTTGCTCCTGGTGATTATTTTTTGAATAAGGATATGGAATTAAAATTGAAGGCTTTTCAGTCTCTATTAGTTCATTTATAATTCCTGAACCAGATCTAGATATTACAAGATCACAGTTTTGGATTAAAGCTGCGATTTCATTAGTAAATTTTCTTTTGACATAATTTTTTGAATTTCTTACTTGAAAGGATTTTTGATTACATTCTCCAATAATATGAACTATCCGAAACTGTTTTTTCACTAAAAATTCCAGAGATTCATAAAGAATTTGATTTATAGCTTTTGCTCCTTGACTACCTCCCATAAAAATCAAGAGCGGTCCCTCCCCTTTTGGAGCCCACTCTGGCAAAATATTTGATTTATAGAATTGCTCTCTTAAAGGTGTACCAGTGAATATAGTTCTACAATGTTTTAAATAAGAATTTGTTTTCTTAAATCCCAAAAGAACATAATTACATAAAAAACCAAAATATTTCGTAACCATTCCAGGAATTAAATTTGATTCATGAATAATCACTGGTACCCTAAGAATTTTTGAAGCAACAATAGTAGGTGCTGATAAATAACCTCCTGTCGTAAAAACTAAGTTAATTTTTTTTTCTTTTATAATTCGAATTATTTGAAAAGTTGACATTAAAATTTCTATATATTGATAAAACAAAAAAATATTTTGTCTTGGTGTCTTTATATTCAGTGTCGTCAAATTATATTTTTTAGGAATAAAATTTGCATCAAGTCTTTGATGCACACCCAACCAATGAATATTCCATGCGTCCTCTACCGCTTTGGAAACTGCTAAAGCTGGGAAAATATGCCCACCTGTTCCACTAGCTGCAACTAGTAAATTGTTTTTTTTAGACATAAAAACCTAAATTAGTAGAATGAAAATAACACATTACAAACATGTTTAATTTAAACTTATTCAAAAATATAGCAGTTCCTCTTTATATATTTGTTTATTTGATTATTCCCTATTCAGCAATAACGAAAACTTTAAAAGTTGACTTTATAAGAAATCTAGAAAACTCTTTAAATTCTAGAGATTTAAAATTGATTAAAAAAAACTTTAGAAATGATGAATACCAAAATATACTAAAACAATTTTCAAAAATTACTAATGATTTCCCAGACAGCAAATGGAAAATCAAAAGATTAAAGTCTCAAATTCCTAATATAGATATTTTGCGTATAAAAGTTTTGGGAAAAAAAATAGTTAACAATGAGATACATATACTAGAATCCAATTTTGATTATTTATATTCAATTCTAAATGGGAAAATAACTGAGGGAAACATTAAAAATTTATTCACAACAATAAGAAATGATAACAATAAAATAGATATTAGTTTTAACATTCCTGATAAAGTTCTTACTGGTTCAAAATATGACATAGATATTATTTTAAATAAACCTCTTGAAGATGTAATTATTGTAGGCACTATAATACCTCATCAAGTAAGTTCATTTTTTGAACAAGAAATAATATTGGAGCCATTATCATCTGGGGGAATTTTTAAAATAACGAGAGCTCCAGCAAAAGCTGGAATACAAATATGGTCAGGAATTATAGCTCACCCAGAGGGCATAATTAATTTTACAAAAAGTATTGAGATTGTTGATAAATTATAGCTTAAGCATCATTTAAGGCAGCAACCCCTGGTAAAGTTTTACCTTCTAAAAGTTCTAAACTGGCTCCGCCACCAGTGGATATATGTGACATTTTTTCAGCCAATCCAGCTTTCTCCACTGCTGCTACAGAATCTCCACCACCAATTATCGTACAAACTTCAGAAAAAGAGCTTAAATCCGCAAGGGTAGTAGCTATTGCATTTGTGCCATCTGCAAATTTATCAAATTCAAAAACTCCCATTGGACCATTCCAAATTATTGTCTTGCATTCTGCAAGAGCATTCTGAAAAACTTTAATTGAGTCTGGACCAATATCTAGACCCATCCAATTGCCACTAATTGAATCAATTTGAGATATTTTACTTTCGGCGTCAGGAGAAAATTCATTAGCTAAAACTACATCAGTGGGTAATAATAATTCGACTCCTTTTGCTTTTGCTTTTGCTTCTAAATCTTTGGCAAGCTCAAGTTTATCTTCTTCTACAAGGCTCTGTCCAACATCTAGACCTCTCGCTTTATAAAAAGTAAAAATCATACCTCCGCCAATCATTATTTTGTCACACTTATCTAGTAAAGAATCAAGCACTCCTATTTTGCTACTAACCTTTGATCCTCCAACTATTGCTGCCAATGGACGCTTTGGGGAATCTATTGCGCCTTGTAAATATTTCAATTCTTTTTCTAAAAGGAATCCAGCTACTGATGGACTTAAGTAATTCGTAACTCCCTGAGTTGAAGCATGAGCTCTATGAGCAGCTCCAAAAGCATCATTAACATACATATCTGCATGTGATGCTAAATTTTTAGCAAAATCCAAGTCATTCTTTTCCTCTTCACCAAAGAAACGAACATTTTCAAGTAAAAGAACATCTCCATTATTTAAACTATTTGATAATGCAAATGATTCATCACCTACACAACTGTTAGTAAGAGAAACATTTTTTCCCAACAAATCACTTAATCTTGCTGCTACTGGAGTTAGTCTCATTTTTTCATTTACCTGGCCCTTTGGTCTTCCAAAATGTGCAGCTAAGATAACTTTTGCAGAATGATTAATGAGATATTCAATAGTCGGAATCGCTGCTCTAATACGAGTATCGTCGGTTATTTGGCAATCTTCATTTAATGGAACATTAAAATCTACTCTGACAAGAACTTTTTTCCCTTCTAGATGTGTCTTGTCAAGACTGGAAAGAGATAATTTTGACATTAAACAAACTTAATTTTAATTTTAAAACCCTAACGTTAATTTGTGCTTATTGGGTTAAAAAGTAGTAACTGTTACCTATGCCTTAATAAATTTTAAGAATTAACTATTATAAAAATTTTTTAGTTATTAAATATGTACTAAAATTTAGAAGTAAATACTTTTGTAACTTATAAAAATTAAAAGGAATACAAAATTTTATTTGATTTATTGAAGTGGACATACCCAAAATTCAATGGTATCCAGGCCATATTGCAAAAGCAGAAAAAAAATTATCTGAAGTTATCAATAAAGTAGATTTAGTTTTAGAAGTTAGAGATGCAAGAATCCCTTTGTCAACAGGACATCCACACTTAAACAAATGGATCAACAATAAAAAACATATTCTTGTTATTAACCGATCAGACATGATCTCCCCTAACACCATAACTAGTTGGAATAAATGGTTTAATGCTAAAGATCAATATCCACATTGGTGTGATGCTAAAAGAGGTATAGGCATTAAAGAAATTTGTAAGTCCGCCAAAGAATCTAGGTCATCAATTGACGATAGGAGACTTTCTAGGGGAATGCGAATTAGACCAATTAGAGCACTTACACTTGGTTTTCCAAACGTAGGTAAGTCAGCATTAATTAATAGAATTGCGAACAAAAAAGTTGTAGACAGTGCTAGGAAAGCAGGCGTGACTCGTAATTTAAGATGGATAAAATTAGAAAGTGGTATAGATCTACTAGATGCTCCAGGCGTTATACCTCCAAATTTAAAAGATCAAAAATCAGCACTTAATCTAGCGTTATGTGACGATATTGGAGAAGCTGCTTATGAAATAGAGAGTGTCGCAATTGAATTTATCAACATTATATCTATTCTAAACAAAGATAAGAATGCGAATATCTCAGTAAAACGAATATCTAATAGATATGGAGTTGATATTACAAAAGGTTTTAAGAGTCCCTCTGATTGGATCGATGAAGCAGCCATAAAACATACTTCTGGCGATAAAAGAAGAATGTCTCATAAATTATTAGAAGATTATAGAAATCAAATGCTTGGTAAAATTGCATTAGAAGTCCCACAATGGAATTAAATAACAAAAATTCTTTTGGTATCGGAGAGGGTGAACTTATAGAAATTATTTATGAGCTACCTCTTCCTATGAGACTAGACAGATGGTTGGTAAGTAAAAGGCCAGAACAAAGTAGAGTAAGAATTCAACATTTAATTAATTCAGGTTTAGTACTCGTAAACTATAAGACTGCGAAAGCAAAGACTCCATTAAAAAACGGTGACAATGTTCAAATCTGGATGCCTCCTCCAGAGCCTCTTGTATATCTGAAACCTGAAAAAATGGACTTAAAAATCCTTTTTGAAGACGAGCATATCATAGTAATAAATAAGCAATCAGGACTAATTGTACATCCAGCCCCGGGACACAAATCAGGAACTTTAGTCAATGGATTACTTTTTCACTGTAATGATCTACCTGGAATTAATGGGAAACTAAGACCTGGTATTGTACATAGATTAGATAAAGATACCTCTGGATGTATGGTGGTTGCAAAAAGCCAGGAGGCATTAGTAAATCTCCAGAAACAAATAAAAGAAAAAATAGCTTCACGCGAATATATTGCAGTAATTCATGGAGCACCTAATTCTGAAGAAGGCCAAATAGTTGGAAATATTGGTAGGGATAAATTAAATAGATTGAAATATAAAGTAGTTGACGACAATTTAGGAAGGTATGCCTGCACCTATTGGAAATTAAAAGAAAGATTGGGAAATTACTCATTAATGAGTTTCAAATTAGATACGGGGCGAACACATCAAATAAGAGTTCATTGCGCTCACATGAATCATCCTATTATCGGTGATCCATTATATGGAAGATGTAAAAAACTACCATGTAAATTAGAAGGTCAAGCATTACACGCTATTAAGCTTGGGCTCAAACATCCAATAGATGGTAAAGAAATGATATTTGAAGCAGAATTACCTTTGGATTTTCAAAAATTAATAAAAGTCCTTAAAACTAAATAAGATTTAAAGAAGAATTTATAAGAGATTTTGTATATTTGTTTTTTGTTTTAGTAAAAATTTTTGAACACTCTCCCTCATCAACTATCTTTCCATGATTCATTACTAACAACCTATTGCAAAATCTTTTTGCAATACCTAAATCATGAGTGATAAAAACAATAGTTAAATCCATTTTTTCTTGCAAAACTCTAAGCAATTTAAGAATTTCTATTTTTACTGAAGCATCTAACATATTTACGCTCTCATCACAAATCAAAATTTTTGGTTTCAATAACAGCGCTCTTGCTAATGAAATTCTTTGCAATTGTCCACCAGATAGTTGGCTTGGATAAGAATTTAAAAAATCATTCGTGAAAGGAAGATTTAAATTTTTCATCATAAATTTTAATTCCTTTTCAATTTTTCTTTTATCTGAAATTTTTTGAATAAAAAAGATATCTTCCAAAAGATTTTTAATTGTCATTTTTGGATTGAGACTTGAAAAAGGATCTTGAAAAATAATTTGTATAAAACTATGTTTTATATAAGATTTATTTTTTTTCGATAAATGATTCGTGTCATAAATTTTTATTTCACCTCCTCTTACTTTAAGAAGTCCAATTAAAGCTCTACATAATGTACTTTTACCGCTTCCTGAAGAACCGACTATTCCAAGAGTCTCATTTTTAAATAATTTAAAACTTACTTCATTTAAAGCCTTATTCCATTTATTCCGAAAAATTGAAGAATTTAATTTATACCAATGTCTTAAGTTAATTACCTCTAAAACGACTTCATTAAGAACATTGCTTTTAGTATTTGATTCTATAACTACATTCGAAGCATTTACTAACTTTATGCCAATATCTGACTTTGGTGATTGAAGAATGTCTGATATATTTCCATTTTCAACGATCGAACCTTTCTCAATTATTGCAATTTTCTTGCACCACTTTGCTGCAAGATTAATATCATGACTGATTAGAATTAAAGTAGTTCCAAATGTATTACATAAATCAATTATTTCTTTCATAATTTCAAAACTTGTTACGGAATCAAGGCTTGTCGTAGGCTCATCAGCTATTAATAATTTAGGTTTTAAAGCAAGAGCCATTGCTATAGAAACTCTTTGTCTCATTCCACCACTAAATTGATGTGGAAAAGAATCAAGTAAACTTTCTTCAATTCCAACTTTTTGAAAAACTTCTTTCACTAATTCTTTAATATGCAAAAATGATTTAGTTTGATCATGAGTTTTAAATAATTCATATAAATGATCCCCAACTTTCATAAGTGGATTAAGTTTTTTTATGGAATCTTGGTAGATAAATCCAAAATTCTTTCTTCTAAATAATTGAGCTTCTTTCTTATTTATACTTCTAGGGTCTAAACATGAAATTGATATATGGCCTTGAGAAGTTGCTTGTTCAGGCAACATATTTACTAATGTTTTTGCAAAAGTAGTCTTTCCGCAACCAGAAGGGCCAATGATAGCTAAATGATCCCCTCTATCTATTTCAAGATTAAAATTTTTGATTATAGGGCTCTTCTTTAAACTATATTGAACAGTGAGGTTTTTAACCGTAAGAATTTTTTCTTTTTTTATTTCCATAATTTTATAGCAAATTTTTCTAGTCCTAAATAAAATAAATTTAAAGCAATATAAAATGTCTGAGGCAGCTGCAAATTCAAAAGAAAAAAAAGAATTTGAAGATACTAAAACTATTTTGCCCGAAAATAAAGTATATGAAAGTGCATCTTTGAATTATGAGATAAAAATCCCCGATTGGCTTTTTAAAGATATTAAAAATTACGATAAATCAAATAAAATAAACGATGAGAATCAAAACCTTATTGTAAAGGCCTTTAAACTTGCCTACAAAGCTCATTCAGGACAACTTCGTGCCAGTGGTGAACCTTATATTGTTCACCCAGTAGCTGTTGCAAATCTTCTAAAAGAAATAGGGGCTAGTTCATCTGTTATTGCTGCAGGACTTTTACATGATGTTGTTGAAGATACAGGGATTAATTTATCGGAAATAGAAGCAGATTTTGGATTAGAAGTAAAAATACTTGTGGAGGGTGTAACAAAATTAGGAGGAATTCACTTTAATAACAGGACTGAAGCACAAGCTGAAAATCTTAGAAAAATGTTTATGGCTATGGCTAGCGATATAAGAGTTGTTTTAGTCAAACTCGCAGATCGACTTCACAACATGAGGACAATTGAATGGCTGAATGATGAGAGAAAACAAAGAATAGCGAGAGAAACAAGAGAGATTTATGCCCCTTTAGCCAATCGATTAGGAATAAATAGATTTAAATGGGAATTAGAAGATTTAGCATTTAAATTTCTGGAGCCTAAAGAATATCAAGATCTAAAAGATCAAATAGCTGTTAAAAGAAGTGATAGAGAAAAAAGGTTAAAAGTAACCCTGAATCTTATGAAAGAAAACTTAGTTTCAGCGGGTTTAAAAAACTTTGAAATATCTGGAAGACCGAAACATCTCTATGGCATCTGGAGCAAAATGAAAAGACAGCAAAAACAGTTTCATGAAATTTATGATGTTGCTGCTCTAAGAATTATCGTTGATAATTCAGATAGTTGTTATAGAGCTTTAGCGGTTGTACATGATACTTTCAAACCAATTCCTGGAAGATTTAAAGACTATATAGGTTTACCAAAACCCAATGGATATCAGTCCTTACATACTTCAGTGATTGGACGACATCGACCTATTGAAGTTCAAATTAGAACTACTGCCATGCATCAAATTGCAGAATATGGAATTGCTGCGCATTGGCAATATAAAGAGGGTGGTTCTCCTGCTAAAAGCAATGCTGAAAGATTTAATTGGCTAAGACAACTAGTCGAATGGCAACAAGAAGGTAATGAAAGTGATCACAATGATTATTTAGCTTCAATTAAAGAAGATTTATTTGATGAAGAAGTATTTGTAATCACTCCTAAAGGAGATGTTGTTGGTTTAAGAAAAGGATCTACTGCAATAGATTTCGCCTACAGAATTCATTCTGAAGTTGGAAATCACTGTAATGGAATAAGAATTAATGAAAAACTTTCTCCATTGTCTACATCACTACAAAATGGGGACTTCATAGAAATTTTGACAAATAATAATGCTACCCCAAGTTTGGATTGGCTGAACTTTGTAGTTACGCCAACTGCAAAAAATAGAATTCGTCAGTGGTATAAGAAAAGCCACAGAGATGAAACAATCAAAAGAGGTAGAGAATTACTCGAAAAAGAATTAGGTAAAAACGGTTTTGAAACATTACTTTCTAGTGATGCCATGAAAAAAGTTGCTAATCGATGCAATTTAAAAAATACGGAAGATCTCTTGGCATCGCTTGGTTTTGGTGGTTTAACTTTACATCAAGTATTAAACAGACTAAGAGAAGAAATAAAATTACAGACGGAAGATATAAAAAATAATTCTGATTCTGAAATAGCAAAATCCCTTAAAAGTAATAGTAATTTAACCACTAAAAAACCCCATACAACGACTAAATCGCCAATTTCTGGGATAGAAGGTCTTGATTACAGAATAGGCAAATGCTGCACTCCACTCCCAGGAGAAGATATCGTCGGAACCGTGTCGCTTGGTAACCATGGGATAACCATTCATAGGTCAGATTGTGAAAATGTTATGCCAATTCCAATAGAAAGAAGATTACCTGTTGGATGGAATCAAGATAATAAAACTCGCGATAATAAATTTCCAATTCAGCTGCGAATAGAAGTGATTGATAGGGTTGGAGTTCTTAAAGACATTTTAATGAGGTTATCTGATAAAGGTATTAACGTTAGCGATGCCAATGTTAAAACTGCTTATGGTAAACCAGCTATTATAAATCTCTGTGTAGGTATAGAAAGTTATAATCAACTAAACAAAACTATCGACCAAATTAAATCAATGGCAGATGTTATAGATATTGCCAGAGTTGGACAAATGTAATTTTAAAAATCAGATAAATCTATCTTTTAATTTTTATTTTATAAATTAAGAAAATCATACTTCCACATATCAAAGCTAATAACAAGCCAACACAAGATGAACCTAATAGTAACTTTAGTGAAAAAATTCTACCTTGTTTCCATAAGTCATGAATAACAAGACTTTTTTCAATATTTTCACTAGAAGAGGTATTTAAAAAAATAGAACCAACTTTATAGTTGAAATAATAAAGTGGAACATAAGTAAATGGGTTGCTGATCCAAGTACCAAGTGCAGCTAGAATAATATTTCCCTTAGCTAGTTTCGCAAAAAATACCCCTATTAAAGTTTGAAAGCCAAAAAAAGGAAAGCAACCACTAAAGACACCTATAGCTAAACCTTTGGCATTAAAGAAAGGACTCCCATTCTGATGCCTAAATAATGATAGAATTTTTTTAAAGCTAATATCTTTTTTAGATCTCATTCAGAAAAAAATTCAAAATTAAATTCTTGATAATTTTACTCAATTATCTATAACAAAGCGAGAGATGGATTCTATAGTTACTACAGAAGATACGATAGCAGCAATTGCTTCAGCTATAAGCATAGGGAAAGGAGGCGTTGCGATAATAAGAGTATCAGGGAAAGACTCAATAAATTCTTGCAAAAAGATTGTTCAAACTAAATCTAAATATGCATGGGAATCACATAGAGTTTTTCACGGTTTTATTCAGAAAAATAAAAAAAATAGTTTTATAGATGAGATTTTAATTTTAGTAATGAAATCACCCAATAGCTTCACTGGGGAAGATGTTGTTGAACTACATTGTCATGGCGGAATTATTTTAGTAAATAAAGTTCTTAAACTATTATTGTCTGTTAATTCTAAAGTTAGACTTGCAAATCCAGGAGAATTTAGTCAAAGAGCTTTTCTCAATGGGAAAATAGATCTTACTCAAGCCGAGTCAATTAATCAATTGATTAACGCAAGCAATAACAGATCAGCTGAGTTAGCTTTTAGCGGGGTTCAAGGAGAGATAAAGAAAAAAATTGATGATATAAAAAATGACCTTATAAATGAACTTTGCGAGATAGAAGCGAGAGTTGATTTTGAAGAAGACTTTACAGATTTTGATTACACAAAATATCAAAAAAACATAAAAAAAGTAAAAGAGAAAATAAAATTACTCATAGAAAATGCAAAAAGAAATTCATATATTCATAATGGAATATCCATTGCGCTTATAGGCAAAACAAATGTTGGGAAAAGTTCATTACTAAATTTACTTGCCAAAAAAGAGAAGGCTATCGTCACTAATATTCCTGGAACAACAAGAGATGTTATTGAGGTGAATTTAACTATTAATGACATTTCAATGAAAATAATTGACACTGCTGGCATAAGAAAAACTCAGGAACAAATTGAAAGTATTGGGATTAAAAAAAGTTTTGGGAAAATTAAAGAGTCAGATTTTATAATTTATCTTTATAGTCTCGAAGAAGGATTTAATGAAGAAGACGAAAAGATAATAAAAGAAATACCTAAAGAAAAATTAATTACTATTTTAGGAAATAAAAAAGATTTAATTGATTCACAAAATATTAATCCAAATATGTTAGAAAACACAATTTTTATGAGCATTAAAAATAATGATGGCGAAAAATTATTAATCGACACAATTATAAAAAAATGCGGATTAAAACAATTAGGTAACATAAATATATTTTTAAACGAAAGACATCTAACTAATTTATCTGCTTGCCTATCTAATTTAAATGATACTGATGAAATAATTAAAAATAGATTACCATTTGATTTGTTATCAATAGAACTCAGAGATAGTATTCAAAATTTATCTAAAATAAGCGGTCAAGAATTAACAGAAGAACTTCTAGAAAATATTTTTTCCAAGTTTTGTATCGGTAAATAAATTTGAGTTAAATTACAGAGTGTTATATAGTTAATTCTCTAACTTCAGTTGAATTTTTATTAATTAATTATTTTTAGTTTAGTGGATTTAAATACTCTAATAATAAGTAAGATCATTGATAATTGGATCGATGAAGATATAGGTAGGGGAGATCTAACAAGTTCCTCTATTACAGAAGAGAATGGTAATGCATATTGGATTGCAAAAGAAGAAGGTATATTTTGCGGTGTTGAAATTATAAAAGAAATTTATAAAAAAATTGATTTAAAAATTAGTTCGCAATTTCATATCTCGGATGGAGAAAAATTTGTTAAAAATCAAAAACTCCTAGAAATATATGGACCTTCAAAAAGTTTGCTCGCTAGCGAAAGGATCAGCTTAAATATAGCAATGCATTTATCTGGAATAGCAACATACACAAAAAATCTTGTAAATAAGTTAGAAGGAACAAATATCAAATTAGCAGATACTAGAAAAACAACTCCTGGTTTAAGAATATTTGAAAAATATGCATTCAAATGCGGAGGTGGAGTGAATCATAGAATGGGATTATACGATGCCGCAATGATAAAAGAAAATCATATTGCATGGACAGATAATCTCAAAAATGCAGTAAAAAAAATTCGACTAAATTCACCTTTTACAACTCATATCATAATTGAAGCCGAAAATATAGCTCAGGCAAAAGAAGCAGTATTAGCAGGAGCAGATAGTGTCTTATTAGATGAACTTAGCCCTGAAACAATCAAAAAAAACGTTCAAGAATTAAAAGATTTATCAATTAATAGCTTAAAAAAAGAAGTCAATAAAAATTTAATAATAGAAGTTTCTGGAATAAACCCCAAAGAAATTAGTAAATATCTTATAAAAGGTATTGATTTGATTTCAACAAGTTCTTCAATTACCAAAAGTAATTGGATTGATTTAAGTATGCGTTATATTAGTTAACTATATAGACAAATAATTGAATAATTAATGATAATCATTTTTAAAGAATTAACAAAACATTTTGAACAATCTCTTTTAGATAGTCTTGAAAAAAATAATAAAAAAGAAGAGTTCGGAAATCTTAGAAAAAATTTAATTACACAATCATCAAAAGAAGAGTTTGGTGATTATCAATGTAATGTTTGTCTAAGTTTAGCTAAAATATACAAAAAAAAACCAATAGAGATCTCTAATGAATTTGTTAAAATTTTAAGTAAAAATAAAGGCACATCAAAATTATGTAAGAGTCTTGAAATAGCTGGACCTGGATTTATAAATATAAAATTAAAAGATGAAGTTCTAATAAATGCAATCAAATCGAATATTCAATGCCAAAGGGCTGGCGTGCCTCTTATTAAAAAAGGATTAGATAGTAGCTTATCTAATAAAGTTATCGTAGATTTTTCTAGTCCAAATATTGCTAAAGAAATGCATGTAGGGCATTTAAGATCAACAATAATAGGGGACTCAATATCCAGAATCTTCGAGTTAAGAGGTTATGAAGTATTAAGACTAAATCATGTTGGTGATTGGGGAACACAATTTGGAATGCTTATTACCCAACTTAAAGATTTATATTCAAATGATTTAGAAGAAATAGGAAAAATCAAGATAAGTGATTTAGTTGAATTTTATAAAGCATCTAAAAAAAGATTTGATAATGAATCTGAATTCCAAAAAAGATCAAGAGAGGAAGTAGTAAAGTTACAAAGTGGAGATAGTAAGTCGATTCAAGCCTGGAAATTATTATGCGATCAATCGAGAAAAGAATTTAATGAAATCTATAAAAATTTAAGAATAAAAATAAAAGAAAGGGGTGAATCTTTTTATAATCCCTTCTTAAAGTCAGTTATTGAGGATTTAAATTTTAAAAAAATACTAGTAGAAGATAAAGGAGCAAAATGTGTATTTTTAGATGGGATGACTAATAAAGAAGGCAAACCTTTACCGCTAATTATCCAAAAAAAAGATGGCGGTTTTAATTATGCCACCACAGATCTTGCTGCTATAAGATATAGATTCAATAACCTTCCTAAGGGTGATAATGCTTCTAGAATTATTTATGTAACTGATCATGGACAAGCAAATCATTTTGCTGGAGTTTTTCAAGTTGCAAAAAAAGCAAAATGGATCCCAGATAAGTGTCAAGTAGACCATGTGCCTTTTGGTTTAGTTCAAGGAATTGATGGCAAAAAACTTAAAACAAGAGAAGGTGAAACAATACGTCTAAAAGATTTATTAAAAGAGGCGGTTAGAAGAGCTAAAGAAGATTTATTGAAAAGATTAAAAGATGAAAATCGCTTTGAGACAGAAGAATTCATTGCAAATACTTCAAAAATAATTGGATTGGGAGCTGTTAAGTATGCAGATTTAAGTCAAAATAGGATTACTAATTATCAATTTAGTTTTGATAAAATGCTTTCTCTAAATGGCAATACTGCTCCTTATTTACTATATACATTTGTAAGAATTTCAGGAATTAAAAGAAAAAACGATTTTGTTTATGATTTTAAAGATTTGGAATCCATAAATTATGAGCATGAATCTGAATGGAAACTAATCAAAAAATTACTTAAATTCGATGAAGTTATAATTTCTATTGAAAAAGATTTAATGCCAAATAGACTTTGTAATTATCTATTTGAGCTATGTCAAACTTTTAATAGATTCTATGATCAAGTGCCAATCCTCAAAGAAGAAAAAAATAAAAAAATTTCTAGACTTAATTTATGTGACCTCACTGCAAAAACACTAAAATTAAGCTTAGATCTTCTTGGAATTGAAACTTTAGAAAGAATGTGATGAATTACTCAAATAAATTAAATAATCTTTTCCCAAAACCAAGAGAAGAAATAATGAATATGCAGACTTACTCAGCACCTTTAGAAAATAGAAGAAATTTACTTCGCTTAGACTTTAACGAAAATACTCTAGGACCCAGTCCTAAGGTTTTAGAGGCATTACAAGCAATAAAGTTAGATGAAATTTCAATTTATCCAGAATATAATTTATTAAAAAATTTTTTATCTGATAAATATCTTGATTCAAGAAAATTTGATATTAATGAAATAGGAATTTTTAATGGAGCAGATGCTGCAATAAATTCAATTTTTAATTGCTTTGGAGAAAAAGATCAAGTTTTTCTAACCACAAATCCAACTTTTGGTTACTATTCTCCCTGTTCAGAAATGAGAGGAATGAGGAAAATAACATGTTCTTACTTAGGAGAAAATTTTCTTTTCCCGATAGAAGAATTCAAGGAAAAAATTATTCAACATAATCCAAAGATAGTATTTATTTGCAATCCAAATAATCCAACTGGAACGGTCTTAAATGCTCAAGAGATAATTGAGTTGGCTAATATTAATCAAGATTCAGTGATAGTTGTTGATGAACTATATGAAAAATTTTACGGAGATAGTCTTCTTGAATCAATAGATTTTGAAAAACACAATAATATAATAATAATTCAATCTCTTTCAAAAACAGCAGGTTTAGCTGGTTTAAGAATAGGTTTTTCTTTTGGTAATAAAATTTTAATTCAATACATTAATAAAGTTACGGGACCATATGATGTAAATAGCTTTGCCATAACAGCTGCTTTAGAAGCACTTAAAGACAAATCATATATTGATAATTATGTTTTGGAAGTAAAAAAAGCAAGGGAATGGATTTTAAATCAATTTAAATCAACACAAATCAGAACTCACTTTAGTGGAGGTAATTATTTCTTACTTTGGCCGAAAAAAGATCCTAAAATTTTAATAGAACAGATGAGAGAAAAAGGAATTCTTATTAGAAGTATGGAAAATAAAAAAGATATTGGTAAGTCAATAAGGGTTAGCATTGGAAACAAAGAACAAATGAATTTTTTCTGGGATAGTTATAAAGAATTAGATTTAATAAATTAATTACCGAAAATATAAATTGTATTTTGATCGATTCTTTTAGGTTTTATTTGCAAATCTTTTCCAACATACTTTACTTTAAAATCTTTCATATTTTCGATAAATAAATCAGCATTTGAGAAATCACATTCTTTATTAATTTGTTTACCACGTGCATAGTGAACAGGTATAACTACATTAGGATTTAATTTCTTAACGATTCTTGAAGCTTCTTCTCCATTATAAGATTTTACTCCTCCTCCAATTGAAATAAATAAGATATCTGGGCGAGACAAAATAATTTGGCTATCAATCTCAATATCACCAGCAGCTCCTCCCATATGAACAATTTTTAGATTATTTTGCTCCCAAACCCAAACAGTTGCCATGCCAAATCTTCTTCCACCCACTCTGTCATGGGGAACAGAAATTCCATTTAATACGATATCATCAAATTGATAGATTCCTGGTTCAACAAACATTAGTTGATCATTTGGATTATACCCCTCATCTTGAAGCCTAGAACTAGCCAAAATAAAATCTACGTCAAATTCTTTTGGCTCCCTTAAATTACTCGCACAACCTACTGCCTTAAAAGGATTAATTATTATTGATTTTTCTTTACTATTAATTAAAAAACTACTATGACCTAAACTTTTTATTTCTAAATTCCTTGCCATTAATGAGGTAGGTAGAAAAAAGCTTAATAATATAAAAAAGAAAATGTTTTTGGTTTTAGAAATCATAATATTAATTTTTTATATTTTACTTTTGTTCAGCCATTTTTAAAAAATTACTAATTAATTTATGACCAAATTGTGTCAAGACACTTTCTGGATGAAACTGAACCCCATGTAAATGTTTATATTCTTTGTGAGAAATTGCCATAATAGTTGAGTCTTCTAAAGTCGCAGTTACCTCAAAACAAGATGGTAAAGAACTTGAATCAACTATAAGACTATGGTATCTTGTCGCAACAAATGGAGTCTCGATATCTTTAAACAATCCTTTTTGATTATGAAATATTTTGGATGTCTTACCATGCATAAGTTCTTTGCCAACTAATACCTTGCCTCCAAAAGCTTGGGCTAGAGCTTGATGACCTAAACAAACCCCTAATATTGGAATATTTTTAGATAATTTTTTTAGAATTGGCAGACAAATCCCAGATTGATCTGGATTACCAGGACCTGGAGATAATAAGATCCCACTGGGATTTAGTTTAATAATTTCTTCTAAAGTAATTTCATCATTTCTTTTAACTATTAAATCTTTAGTTATTTCATGTTCAAAAGATAGTTCTCCTAAATATTGAACAAGGTTATAAGTAAAACTATCGTAATTATCAATAACAAGAAACATATTTATATGGATTTAAAATAACAACTTTATTTTAGGAACAAAGATATGTACAGCAATAATAACAGAATTAATGGAAGCTAATAAAACTGCTCCTGCAGAAGTATCTTTTGAAATTTTAGCCAAACTACTAAATTCTTTTTTCACTACTAAATCAACTATTGATTCAATAGATGTATTTAATATTTCTAATATTAAAACAGACATAATTGTGGCCATTAAAACTACATAATTACTTAGACTAATTTCCAGTAAAAAACCAATTATTAAAATTGTAAATGCAAAAACTAATTGAATTTTAAAATTTCTTGAAGTTTTTAATACATAACTAATTCCACTGAATGCATACTTAAAACTAACTGATAAATTACTAGAAGTTCTATATGATTCTTTTCTATTTTCTAAAGAGTTTATATTTTTTTGCATAGATTTTTAATCTAATCGAGTTATTAAATATTCCTGAAAATTTAGCATATTTTCTAAATCAAGATCATTATTATGTTCCCATCCTAAAAGATGTAAAAACCCATGACTAGCTAACCAGAGCATCTCTCTATAGATTGAATGTTTATATTCATAAGATTGCTCAAGTGCAATCTCTAATGATATGAATATATCTCCCAATTCTATATGTTCTAAATTATTTAAAGATTCATCTGAAATTATTGGAAAAGATAAAACATCAGTTGGACCATTTTTTTGCATCCATTTCTTGTTCATTGAAGTAATTTCTTTTTTAGATATTATCTGTAAACCTAATGAAAAAGATTTTTTTTCAACAATAAAATTTTGCAATACATAATCCTCTTTTTTTAATATCATATTTATCCAAGATAAAAAAACATTCTCCCAAAAAATAGGTTCAAAAATAAGCTTTGTTTTGGTATCTTGTAACTTATTTGAAAATTTAGAAAAATCATTACATTGAAAAACCAAATCTAAATTTATTTCAGAAATAACTTTTTCTTTCATAAATTCTTATACAGGAATATTGGGCTTGCCTATTATGGCTATAAGTATTAATACCCCAATTAAAACTAGAAAGGTTATTGAAAAATGAGAAATACTTTTTGAACCCTTCCTCACCATATTTCGCATAGCAAGCTTAATAAAGCTAGGGGGAGGAACTTTTTTTTCTAAATTTTCGTTTTTATTTTCCATTAGTTAATCTATAGATTCCTTAGAAGAAATATTCTTGCGTAATAATTCATGAATAAATGGTTCAAGTCCACCATTTAAAACATTATCTAAGTCATTAGTCTCCTGCATAGTCCTAAGATCTTTTACCATTTGATAGGGGTGAAAAACATAATTTCTTATTTGATTGCCCCATGCAGCTTCCACAATATCACCTTTAATATCAGCGACTTCTGCAGCTCGTTGTTCTTTGGCAATCACTAGCAGTTTAGACTTAAGTAGTAACATTGCTTTTTCTTTATTTTGTAATTGAGATCTTTCTTGGGTACATCTTACTGAAATCCCTGAAGGCAAATGTACAATTCTTACTGCTGTCTCTACTTTATTAACATTTTGTCCTCCAGCTCCACCGGATCTACTCGTTGAAATTTCTAAATCTTTTTCAGGTATATCAAGTGAAATATTATCATCTAATTTTGGCATAACCTCTACCCCAGCAAAGCTGGTTTGTCTTTTGCCATTAGCATTGAAAGGAGAAATTCTTACTAATCTATGAGTTCCTTTTTCATGTTGCAGATAGCCGTATGCATATTTTCCATCAATTTCAAACGTTACACTTTTAATGCCTGCTTCTTCTCCTTGAGATAAATCATTAATGCTAAGGCTCATTTGATTATTGTCGGCCCATCTTGAATACATTCTCAATAATATCTCTACCCAATCCTGTGCATCTGTTCCACCCGCACCTGCGTTTATAGAAACTACTGCTCCTTCCTTATCGTATTCACCACATAACAATCTTTCAAATTCCCATTTATCTAAATTATCTCTTAATTTATTTAAGCCATTCTGGGATTCCAGAATCATTTCCTCTTCAGGTTCTAAAGAATAAAGCTCAAGAGAGGCATTGGCATCAGAAATTAAAGTTTTCCATTTATCTAACAATTCTAGTTGTGCTTTAACATCATCGAGGATTAACATTTGTTTTTTCGCTTCTTCTTGATTTTCCCAAAATTCAGGCTGAGCAGAAATTTGCTCTAATTCTTTTCTTTTTGCTTTTAATCTTGGAACGTCAAAGACAATCCTGAGCATTGCCCAGGCGCACTGTTAGTTCCGAAAGATCTTTTTTGAAATCTGTAATATCTATCAAATTAGAATTTAATCGTTATTTATAATCTAACAAGCACATCTGTTTAATAGTATAAACTAAGTATTATTTTAAAAAAATGTCCAAAGTTGAAATTTATACTTGGCAATATTGCCCATTCTGTATTCGAGCAAAATCCTTGCTCAAGAAAAAAAATATAAATTTCACAGAATATAAGATTGATGGCGATGAAGATGCCAGATCATTGATGACTAAAAGAGCTGACGGTAGAAGAACATTACCACAAATATTTATAGATAATGAGGGTATCGGGGGCTGCGACGATCTTTACATATTAGAAAATGAAAATAAATTAGACTCATTATTAAACTAGATCTTATGAAATTTCTATTCGTAATAGATCCAATAAAAAATATAAATCCTCTCAAAGATTCATCTGCTGCTTTAATGCAAGCATCATCCAAAAAAAATATTGAAATCTGGAGTTGTACTCCTCAAGACCTTGAAGCTAGAGGTGATGAAGTATGGGCATCTTCCGTAAAAGTTGAAGTCAATCCGTGGATTTCTTTCAAAAAGAATGATTGCATCCCTCTCGCAGAATTTAATTGTATTTGGATGAGAAAAGATCCTCCTGTAAATGAGGCTTATTTATATGCGACCCATCTTTTAGAAGTTGCCGAAAGAAAAGGTGTAAAAGTAGTTAACAAACCTTCATCGTTAAGAGCATGGAATGAAAAGCTAGGTGCTTTGAGATACAGCCACTTAATGGCACCTACAATAGTAGCGAGTAAGGTAAAAGATCTTATTAATTTTGCAAATATAAATAATGAAGTGGTCATAAAACCTCTTGGGGGGAAGGGTGGTCAAGGTGTTATCAGAATAAATAAAAATTCACCAGGTATTAAATCAATCATTGAATTAATCACTTCCCAAGAAGAATTACCCGTTATGATGCAAAAATTTATTCCTGAAGTTATAGAAGGCGATAAAAGAATAATTATCGTAAATGGTGAAGCGATTGGATCTATAAATAGAATCCCTCAAGGAGGAGATTTTAGGAGTAATTTAGCAATGGGCGGGAAGGCTGAACCAACACTATTAACAGAAAAAGAAAAAAGTATCTGTTCAGAGTTATCTCAACATTTTAAAGATGAAGGTTTATTTTTTGTGGGTATCGATGTAATAAATGGAATGCTTAGCGAGATTAATGTGACTAGTCCAACAGGTTTAAGAGAAATAGAAAATTTATCCAATAAGAATGTTTCAGAGGAAGTTATTGAAAAATTAGTAGAAATTATCTAAGATTTTTAGCGAAAAATATTTGTTTTACTATAGATTCAAATTTTAATTTAATCTCATCTATTTCTTTCTCTAAAACAGAACCCGAAACAATACCTGAACCGGCAGTAAATTCAATATTTTCTTCAATATATCTTGCTCCTCTTATTGTTAAAAGAAATGAAGCATTTCCTGAAGCATCAACCCAACCCATTGGAGAAGCATAATTTCCTCTAGAAAATGACTCAAGAGTGTTTATCCAATCTAATGCTGCATGTTTTGGGTATCCACAAACAGCCGGAGATGGATGAAGGTTTTTAAGCAATTCAAAAGGACATATATTTTCAACATTAGAGAAAATGAGTGTTTGCAAATGAGAAATATCTCCAAATGAATTTACCCTGATATCACTTTTTTTAAAGTTTGTTATTTTTGAGACTTCTAAACATTTAATCAAATAATTTATTACATAATTATGTTCCTTTAAGTCTTTAGTACTTTTTAGGAGTTTCTCAAAATTTGAATTAGTTGAGATAGTTCCAGCAAGAGCCTCCAAAGTTAAATGAGGTTTATTAAAAGAAAATAATTTTTCTGGAGAAGCTCCAAACAAAATATCCTTACTATTCCTTTTCCAAACATATCTACATGTATTTGGTTGATTCTTTTTAAATCTTTTTAAAATTTCTACTAAATCTAATTTATTTTTAAGCTTTATTTTAATCCTATTAGCTAAAACTATTTTTTCGAGGATGCCTTTCTCTACTAATTGAATTCCTCTATTTACTACTTTTTTCAAATTTACATTAGAAGTTTCTAAAGAATTTAAGAAGTCATCAATAATAGGGAAATCAAAACTAGTTTTTGAGCCAGATAATTTTATTAATTCTGTGCCAGAATTAATTACTTGATTTCTAATTGTCCATATTTCTTCAATTAAAGTTCTTAATGATGATTTACTTTCAACGTGACCATTGATTCTTAACCAGCAATTCTTATCACTTTTAATAATTAGTATTTTTGGTAAGATTGCTTCCAAACTAGGGACATCTGAAGATAAATTATTATTCAAATTTTCAGAAAAAGAAAATAAATAAATTATTTTTGAAAGTGCAGAATTATCTGTTTCATTAGTCAAGTTAATTAAATTTTTAAAATTCTCAGAATTAAACTCATTTGCTACCTCAAATCTTTTTGGACCATCCAAAGTAACATATTTACATTTCTCGAAAGCAATATATGAAATGCCATCAGATTCCTCCCAAAATGAAGAAAACGTATATTTATTTATAAATAATTCATATACTTGAAATAAATCAATAAAAGGAATCTCAACACAAATACTTACTAATCCAGAATTTTCCACTTTCTTATCGAAAGAGGAAAATACATCTTTTAAAAAATCTGTAAATTTTGAATCATTTTTCATTACTTATTGAAAATAACTAAAAATAATGCAATAAAGTAAAAAATGTAACTCAATTTATAAACTAGATTTAATAATTAAGGAATTTTGTATGTTAATTAAAAATGGACGAAAATAAAAAAAAATTATGGAAACAAGCAATAAAATGGCCTCTTTATTCTGTTGCCATTCTTCCAGTTTTTATTACAGGGGCTTATTTACTCAATCAATATGAAAAAGTAAAAATTTATAATTTGATTGCATTTACTTTAGCTGCAATTTTGATACTACTTTGGGAAAATCTAACTAATGATTTATTTGACTCAGAAACAGGAATAGATGAATTTAAATTCCATTCAATTGTAAATCTTGTAAAAAATAAAAAAATAATTTCATTTATTGCATATATATCTTTAGTTATTGGTTTATTAATAATTTCAATTATTTCAGTATCAACAAGTATAAACATTTTAATTTTAGTAGCAACTTGCTGCTTCTTAGGATATTTATATCAAGGACCTCCTTTTAGATTTGGCTATCAAGGTTTAGGAGAACCATTATGCTGGCTTGCATTTGGACCTTTTGCTTACTCTGCAATCTTAATTGCTTTAAATCCGTCTAATATTTATTTCGAAGATATTCCATGGAAAGTTTCTTTATTACTAGGTTCTGGACCTTCACTGGCAACAACTCTAGTATTATTTTGTTCCCATTTCCATCAAATTTCTGAAGATAAAAAGCATGGGAAAAACTCACCTTTAGTTCGCTTAGGAGCAAAAAAAGGTTCTAAATTTGTACCTTGGATAATTTTTACAATATATATTTTTCAACTTTTCACAATAGTTACTGGATTTATTCCAGTTTTTTGTATCCTCTATTTAATTAGTTACCCACAAGCAATAAAGCTTATAAATTTATTACACTCTTCACATAACATAACTTCAACAATAAAAAATTCCAAATTCGTGGCAATAAAATTTCAAACTCTTAATGGAGTTGGCTTAATCACGGGATTAATATTTAATTACTTGATTAATAAATGAACTTAATATTTAAAAAAAAATCATATAACTTTAAGTTATCCACAAAAGTAAAAAATTCTAAAACCACTTACCTCACAAAATCAGGTTGGATAATTAAATTAACAAGTAATGATAAGAAAATTGGGTTTGGAGAAGTTGCACCGCTTCTAGAAGAGGACTTAAAAAAATGTGCAAAACAATTAAAAATGATTCCTGAGTATATAGAAGTATTTAATTTATCTGAGCAAATAAATATTTTTCACCCATGCATTCAATCTGCAATAAATTCAGCATTAGCAGAGATAAATGGGAAAATCATTTTTAAAGAAAACTATTCCTTCGATCAAATTGATAAAACAGCCATACTTTTAAATCCTGAAAATGTATTTTCAGATCTAAATGAAATTAAAAAAAGACAATCTAAGATTGGAAAATCAGTGACCATAAAATGGAAAGTAGCATTAAAAAAAAACCATGAGGAAGAAGCAATTTTAGAAGAAATTTTAAGCCAAATAGATAATAATATTAATTTAAGAATAGATGCTAATGGTTCCTGGGGAAGAAAGATAGCAAATAGATGGGCTGATATTTTAAAAGATAACAAAAATATAGATTGGTTAGAACAACCTCTTTGTGTCGATGATCTTGATGGGCTTACAGATCTCAACAAAAAAATTCCAATAGCTTTAGACGAATCACTTTTAAAATTTCCAACTTTGATTGATGAATGGAAGGGTTGGCAAATTCGAAGACCTTCACAAGAAAATAATCCAGTAAAGCTTTTAAGAGAATTAGAAAATAAAAAAGCTTTAATATCTATAAGTACCTCATTTGAAACTGGAATAGGAAGGAGATGGCTTTATCATTTATCTTCACTACAATTACAAGGACCAACTCCAAAAGTTTCTGGTCTGGCAATGAATAAATTTCCTAATTCGTTTCTATTTTTAAATGAAGCAAAAAAGATATGGGATCAACTATGAAAAATAAAGTTCATATTATTAAAGTTGAAAATAATGAAACTAAATCTGTAGAGAAAATTATTAAAAAAATTAGAGAGAATAAAATTATTTATGTAAAAAACAAATTTTTTGAAAACGAAGATGTATTAGATTCTATTAATGCAAATGGACCAGCAATCATCTTAAACAGTAGTGGGAGTTCCGGAAAACCCAGGCAATGTTTTCACCATTTAGATAATCTTAAATTATCTGCAGCTACATCGGGTCAATGGCTTATAGAGCAAGGATTTGATTTACAAAACTGCTTAATTTTAAATACTTTACCCCTGAACCATATAAGCGGATTAATGCCAATTTTTAGAAGTCAAACTTGGGGATGTGATTGTATTAATATTTCTCCGAATTTAATAAAAAAAACTAGAGAACTTTTGCTTTTTACAATTAAATCTAAAAAAAACAAAAAACACTTGATTACGTCATTAGTGCCTACCCAATTACAAAGACTTTTAACTCAAAAAGATGGTATTAGTTGGCTAAAAATTTTTGATCTAATTTGGGTAGGTGGGGCTTCAATTTCAAGCGAAACTGCACAACAATGTATACAAGAAAAAATAAAATTAGCACCTTGTTACGGCTCAACTGAAACCGCAGCAATGGTTACGACTTTAAAACCAAAAGAATTCCTAATGGGTTTTAAAAATGTAGGCGAAATACTACCTGATACAAAAATAAGAATTAACGCACAAGGATTAATCGAAATAAAATCAGCCAGAATTGGAATCGAAATAATAGACTCTTCAAAAACTGGAAACTTCAAAAATAAAAATGGGTGGTGGCAAACTGGAGATTTGGGTAGAATTAATCAAATCAATAATTCGTCATATTTAAACTTTCTTGGAAGAAGTGATAATGCTTTTAATTCAGGAGGAGAAATCGTTTTCCCAGAAGTAATTGAATCTCGATTAAATGATTTCATTTTGAAAGAAAATATCCCAATTAATAAATTCAATATTTCAAAAGTATCCGACAAATTATGGGGAAATAAAATTAAAATAATTGTTGAATTTAAAGAACTTACAAATCATAAAAATATGGAAAATTCATTAAATTTATTAAAAAATTTTTCTCAAAGTTGGCCTAAACATGAAAAACCTGAAAAGTGGATTGTTAAAAACAAAAATACAAGTGCAGAAAAAATAAACTATAAATTTAAAAAATAATAATTAGCATTCTTTTAAATTTGTACTTACATTTGAAGCCTCTATCCATCTTTCTAACTGATCCGGAAGTTCTATTTTGTTTCTTGAATCAACATCTAAAGAACAATGTATAATTTTTCCTTCTGCTACTTTATTTCCATTTTTTATAAAAAAGCTATTTACTTGGAACAAATGGGTATTAATTTTATGAGGGGAAATTTTTACTTTTAAGAAATCTCCAATTTTTATAGGCGCAAGAAAGTTCGCTTCGCAATTTACTATAGGAAAAATAATTTGACTTTTACGTATAGAAAAATCTGGGAAAATATCTTGATAAGGAATCCCATAAATTTCAATACTCTCTTCCCAAGCTTCGTGCGACCATTTTAATAAGTTATGAAAATGAATTACACCTGCAGAATCACAATCACCAAATCGTACCTTTTTCTGCAATATTAACCAATCAGCTGGTTTCATTTAAAAAAACTATCTATCAACAGATCCCATAATGACATCTATTGAACCAAGGATTGCCATAATATCGGCAATTTTGGCACCTTTAAGAATATGAGGCAATATTTGCAAATTATTTAAATCAGCTGCTCTGATTTTAAATCTCCATGGGGTAACTTCATTATTTCCTTGAATAAATACACCTATTTCTCCTTTACCGGACTCTAATCTTGTATACAATTCTCCGTTGGGAATTTTAAAAGTTGGAGCAACCTTCTTAGCTACATATTGATAGTCAAGACCAAATATTTCACTTTTCTTATCTTCTGTGGCCATTCTTTGAGCTTCTAAATTTTCTGTTGGACCTCCTGGAATCATTTTGCATGCTTGACGAATGATGCTTAGTGATTGTCTCATCTCTTCAACTCTTACTCGATATCTCGCATAACAATCTCCCTCTTTTTCTGAAGCAATCTGCCAATCAAAATCGTCATAACATTCATAACTATCGACTTTCCTTAAATCCCAGGAAACTCCAGAAGCTCTAAGCATTGGTCCAGACAAAGACCAATTAATTGCTTGGTCTCTTTTTATTGTTCCGAGACCTTCAATTCTTTTTCGAAAAATTGGATTATTTGTGATTAATTTTTCGTATTCATCAATCTTTGGACCAAACCAATCACAAAAATCCATGCATTTTTCTAACCATCCATAAGGAAGATCACATGCGACACCACCTATTCTAAAGAAATTATTATTTATCAGTCTTTGTCCAGTAGCAGCTTCCCAAAGATCATAAATCATTTCTCTCTCTCTAAAAATATAGAAAAAAGGAGTTTGAGCTCCTACGTCTGCTAAAAAGGGACCAAGCCATAAAAGATGATTGGCAATACGATTAAGTTCCAGCATAAGAACTCTGATGTAACTTGCTCTTTTAGGAACTGGTATATTAGCTAATCTTTCAGGAGCATTTACTACAATAGCTTCATAAAACATTCCTGCTGCATAATCCATTCTGCTTACATAAGGGACATACATTACATTTGTCCTATTTTCAGCTATCTTTTCCATTCCTCTATGCAAATATCCAATTACAGGTTCACAATCAATGACATTCTCACCATCAAGAGTTACAACTAGCCTTAAAACACCATGCATTGAGGGATGGTGAGGGCCAAAATTGACCACCATTGGTTCTGTTCTAGTCTCTAGCTGAGCCATTCGAAATTTAACTTCTATTTGAATCTTAGTCGAAAGTTATGCAAACTGACCTATCTAATTCATCTTTTTTCAATCATAAATCAGTTATGAAAGATGAGATTATTGCCTCATTAGAGCATTACCCATTAATACATAACAACCAACTTAAAGGAATAGATGCAACTTTAGGCGGAGGAGGACACTCTTATCATTTATTGAGAAAATATTCGGATTTAAATATAATTGGACTTGATCAAGATCCATTCGCAAGAATATCAGCACAAAAAAAACTTGAAGAATTTAAAAATAGGATTGATATAAGAGCTTCAAATTTTGCAGATTTTGTACCAAAAGAAAAAGTTTCTTTTGTGATTGCAGATCTTGGAGTAAATAGTAACCAAATTGATGACCCTAAAAGAGGATTTAGTTTCCAAAAAGATGGTCCACTTGATATGCGCATGAATCCTCTTCTTGAAATTGATGCAGAGAAATTAATTGAGGCTTTAAATGAAAAAGATCTAGCTAACCTAATTTATAAATATGGAGATGAGAGATTATCAAGAAAGATTGCTAGGAAAATAAAAATGGATTTGAAGGAATATGGGAAATATTCTGGGACAAAAGAGTTAGCTTATTCTATTGCAGGCTGCTTCCCACCAAAACTTAGATATAAAAAAATACACCCAGCAACAAGAACATTTCAAGCACTAAGAATTGCTGTTAATAAAGAAATTGAAGCATTAGAAAGATTTTTGCAAGTTGTTCCTGAATGGCTTTTGCCAGGGGGTATTATTTCTATTATTAGTTTTCATTCCCTTGAAGATAGGTTAGTTAAAAGTTCTTTTTTGAATGATCAAAGACTAAAAAACCTGACAAAAAAACCGATTACTCCATCCGAACAAGAAGTTGAACTAAATAGAAGAGCTAGAAGTGGAAAATTAAGAATTGCTCAATTAAGAAGCCAATAATTTCTAACGTAATGATTTGATCGTATTTGTAAGAATATGAATTGCTTCTTTTATCTCTTTTGAATTAGTGCTTAATCCAATACTTAACCTTATTGAAGATTCTGCTTCCTTAAAAGATCTACCTATTGCTAGTAAAACATGAGATGGTTCACCATTACTGCATGCAGATCCACTAGAACAAATTATTTTGGATTTTAAAACTTTATGAAACTTTGCTCCATTTAAATCCAATACAGTCAAATTTAAATTTTGAGGTAATCTTTTGTCTATGGAGCCATTAATTAATAAACCAGAATTATTTTCTAACAAACCCTCCAAAAGATTATTTCTATAAAAAAGTAATTTCTCAGCATTACTTTTTTGATTAAAAACTGCTATCTCTATTGCTTTAGCAAAGCCAACTACTAAAGGGAGAGGTATAGTACCAGACCTGAGACCATATTCCTGACCGCCTCCAACAATTAAAGGCTCAAGATTAATTTCTTCATCAATCAAAAGAAGTCCTACCCCTTTAGGACCATATATTTTGTGAGAACTCATCGTTATCATATTTACTTCTGATAAAAGATTGTCTAACTCGATGTAACCTAAACATTGTGCAAAATCAGAATGAAAAGTTATTCCTCTCGATTTACATATCTTAGAAATATTCTCTACAGGCTGAATAACTCCTATTTCGTTATTAGCCAACATAACACTAACCATAAATGTATCTTCTCTTATATTTTTTTTGAATTGCTCTTCTGAAATTAATCCATCTTTCTGAGGGTTAATTTCTGTAACTCTAAACCCTTCTTTTTTTAGTTGGTTTAGTGGTTCAAGTACAGCTTTGTGCTCCGTTTTTAAGGTAATGATATGTCCATAATTTCCTGTTTTTTTATAGTAATTTCTCGCAAAACCCAATAAGGCTAGGTTGTTAGATTCTGTTGCGCCACTTGTAAAAATAACTTTTTTATTCTTAAGAAATAAATTTTGTTCTATTTTTTCTCTTGAGGCTTCCAAAATAGCGCTTGCGTTAATACCCGCTAAATTAGATTTGCTTGAAGGGTTAGAAAATATATGACTCCAAAAAGGTTTCATAGAATCAACAACATCCTTAGAACAAGGAGTCGAAGATTGATAATCTAGTAGTATGGGAGTTGATAGCATTGTATTTAGTATATAAAATTCTCTTTATTACTAGAAAATCAAATTAAAGAATTCAAAAAATGAATGAAGTTAATCAAACAAATAATGAGCCGGTAAGAAAATCAAGAATTTTACTAGTTGATGATGAGCCCGGTTTAAGAACAGCTGTAAAAACATTTCTTGAAGATGAAGGCTTTGAAATATTTATTGCAGTTGATGGAGAGGACGGTTGGGAAAAAGCTCAAACAGTTTTTCCTGATTTGATAATAAGCGATATTATGATGCCTCGAGCTAACGGTTATGCTTTATTAGAAAAAATTAGAGAGGATGAAAAATTAGGCGGAACTCCAGTTATTTTTCTAACTGCAAAAGGAATGACCCTAGATAGAACAGAAGGTTATCTCGCAGGAGTTGATGATTATATTTCCAAACCTTTCGACCCTGATGAATTAGCTGCGAGGGTTAAAAACGTAATCAACAGACAAGAACGTTTACTGAAAGAAGCCGCACGATTCGCAGATATTGATGTAAGCAAAATGGCGAAGCAAATTACTGAAATAAAATCTATGCTCGCAGACCAAAATCCCACTAATTCAGAAAATAAAATAAATCTTCCTAGTTTTACTCCAAGAGAAGCAAGTGTACTTCAATTAGTAGCAGAGGGGCTGATGAACAAGGAAATTGCAAGACAGCTTGAAACATCTATTAGAAATGTTGAAAAATATGTAAGTAGACTTTTTATCAAGACAGGTACATCTAGCCGAACAGAATTAGTTCGTTACGCACTTGAAAATCATTTGGTAAAGTAAATTATTAAATTTTCTCGAATTCAATTAGTTTTGAAAAATAAAAAGGAGCTTGATTTAATTTCTTTTTAATCACTTTAAATCCTCTTTCTTTAGCGGCAAGGATAATGCCCTTTTCTTTCAAGGTATATGCTCTTGTAGTTTTACTTGGCCCAGGAAATAATTTCCCAATATTTTTAAGAACAGCAAGAACTGGAGTATAAGGAGCAAAGCTAACGATTAGTTTTTCTTTGCTTAAATCGCATAGATGTTGGACCATTTCTTCTGCGACCGGTTGAGGATAATGAATAAATACATCCAAACAAACTACAACATCAAATAATCCTTTTAATTTTTCCAAATCACAGACTTCATATTTGACTTTACCTTGATTCAAACCTAATTCATTAATACGTTTTTTTGTTTCTTTAATCATTTCAGAAGAAATATCGCTTACCTGTAGTTGTTTTATACCAAGTCTTAATAAAGGTATGGAAAGACTTCCTACACCACATCCTGCATCACAAAAACTTTTTTTTGTTAGTTCAGGATAATTTTTGATGTATGAGATTACATCATCTACAGTTTTTTGATGTCCCTTCCTAATATTTTTCTGAACTGTATTAATTTCATCAGATTTACTATAAATTTTATTCCATCTTTCAAAGCCAGTACCGTTAAAATACTCCCTAACCTCACTTTTTTCGATAACTTTATTTGACGTCATAACAGTTTATGAAAATTTATTCTTTTTATACTAACTAACTGGCGCCAAATTAATTGCACGCCATTATAGGAAAGAATTGATTTGTTATTTTGTCAGAATTGAATTCTAAAGATATTTATAAAATTGCTGTCGTAATGGGTAGTGATTCAGATCTAAAAACATTAAAACCTGCCATTGATATTTTAAGAGAATTTGGAATAACAACTGAAGTTTGTATTCTTTCTGCCCATCGAACACCTATCGAAATGATGGAATATGCAAAAAATGTAGAATCAGAAAACATAAAAGTAATAATTGCCGGTGCTGGTGGTGCTGCTCATCTTCCAGGAATGTTAGCGTCAATAACTTGCATTCCTGTAATTGGAGTACCAGTTGAGAGTAAGACACTTAAAGGGATTGATTCTCTTTTATCAATCGTTCAAATGCCCGCTGGGATTCCAGTTGCAACAGTTGCAATTAATGGGGGACAGAATGCTGGATTATTGGCAATAGAGATGATCAGTTTATTTGATGAATCCATAAAGAAAAATTTAAAAAAATTCAGAGAAAATCTTCATACACAGGTAAGAACTAAAAATAGTAAGTTATCAACTATTGGAGCTGACAATTATCTTCAAAATAAATGAACTAATTTTTTTCTATTAGGCCTTTTTAAGAAAGTCTTCTTTTTTAAGGTAGTTAATAACTTTTTCAACGGAATCATTTAAATCTAACGAACCTGTATCAACAACAATTTCTGGATTATGAGGAGCTTCATATGGACTAGAAATCCCTGTAAATTCCTTAATTTCACCCAAACGAGCTTTCTTGTAAAGACCTTTGGTATCCCTATTTTCGCAAACTTTGATATCTGCAGCGCAATAAACTTCAATAAAATCTTTAGATCCAATAATTTTTCTCACCTTATCTCTATCGCTAATAAATGGTGAAACGAATGCTGTAATAGTTATTATCCCAGCATTCATAAATAAATTCGAAACTTCTCCAATTCTTCTTATATTTTCTTCTCTATCATCATCTGAAAATCCAAGATCTTTACATAAACCGTGTCTAATATTATCTCCATCCAATACGTAAGTCGAAAACCCATCTAAGTGTAAAACTTCATTTAAAGCGTTGGCTAAAGTACTCTTACCGGAGCCAGATAAACCTGTAAACCAGATAACCATTCCTTTATGACCTCTCATTTTCTCTAGCTTTTCTCTATCAATAGTTAAATTATGCCACTTTATATTTGTTGACTTTGTTTGATCTTGTTCTTTCATTGTTTGAATCATCAAAATTAAAAACTATCTTAACCCTTGCTTCATAAATTATGAAATCCCTCTTTACGAAGAAACTCAATTGATTTCGATACCATATCACCTTGTAGCTGGATATTATTATCAATTAATATTCCTCCGGTACCACAAAAAACTTTAATTTTTTTTAGTAATTCTTTTAATAAGATTTCATCCTTAGTTCCCAAACCTCGAATTAAAGTGATAGTTTTACCCTTTTTACCTTTTTTTTGTTTTGAAATATTTATTTTTGATCTTTTTTTAAAAGAATCTACCTTAGCTGTTTCTTCAGATTTTTTTTCTTGATTATCAAATTCGATCCAATTCTTTTTTCCCATTATTTTATTTATAACCTATAGTTAGTTAATACTTATTCTAAAGAAAAAGTGGTAAGTACATTTTCTCGCAAAGATCAAAATTATAGAAACGACGATTTAAATCAACCCTCCAAAGAGGGGAGATTTGGAAAATATGGTGGTCAATATGTTCCTGAAACTCTGATGCCTGCTCTTTTTGAGCTTGAAACAGCTGCATCAAATGCATGGAAAGATAAACTTTTTGTAAAAGAATTAAATCATCTTCTTAAGACTTATGTAGGCAGAGAAACACCACTTTATGAAGCCAAAAGACTTACTGAACATTACAAAACTAGGCAAGCAACTCCAAGAATATGGCTTAAAAGAGAAGATTTAAATCATACTGGTGCTCACAAAATTAATAATGCCCTTGGACAAGCTTTATTAGCAATAAGAATGGGAAAAAAAAGAATAATTGCGGAAACTGGAGCAGGTCAGCACGGAGTTGCTACGGCTACTGTTTGTGCGAGATTTGGCTTGAAATGTATTATTTATATGGGTGCTGAAGACATAAAAAGACAATCCCTCAACGTCTTCAGAATGAAACTTCTAGGAGCTGAAGTTAAAGTTGTAAAATCAGGAACTGCAACACTTAAAGATGCAACTAGCGAAGCCATCAGAGATTGGGTTTCTAATGTGGAAACGACACACTACATTTTAGGATCAGTTGCAGGTCCACACCCTTTCCCGAAGATTGTGAGAGATTTTCATGCAGTTATAGGAGAAGAAACTAAAACACAATGTATGGAATCATTTGGGGCTTTGCCGGATATTTTACTTGCTTGTGTAGGTGGTGGATCAAATGCAATGGGCCTTTTTCATCCTTTCGTTAAAGAAAGATCTGTACGACTAATTGGTGTTGAAGCTGCTGGAAGCGGAGTTAATACTGACAAACATGCTGCAACTATTACTAAAGGATCAGTTGGAATTTTGCATGGATCAATGAGTCTTCTTTTACAAGATGATAATGGTCAAGTACAAGAAGCTCACTCAATAAGTGCAGGTTTAGATTACCCAGGAGTAGGGCCTGAACATAGCCATTTAAAAGATATAGGTAGAGCTGAATATGGATCAGTCACAGATCAAGAAGCTTTAGATGCTTTAAGACTTGTTAGTGAACTTGAAGGAATTATTCCTGCGCTTGAAACGTCCCATGCCTTTGCTTGGTTGGATAAATTATGCCCTACTCTTGAAAAAGATACCCATATAGTTATCAACTGCTCTGGAAGAGGTGACAAAGATGTTAATACTGTTGCATCTTCACTAGATATTTAATCAATACCTTGGAATTGATGGGTCAATATATCTACTCCATCCATCAATACCCTCCTCCAAATTCCATATTTCGCTAATAATATTATTATCTAAACACCATTGACAAAAGTTATAACTTCTTATACCCGCATGACAGGTGACAACGATCTCTCTGTCTAATAAGCCAGCAAATATTTCTTCAACGTATTCAGATGTGACTTTACTAATTGGTATATGTATAAATTCTTTTGAAAAAAGAGCTATTTCAAGCTCTGAGTGTTCTCTGACATCAATTAAGACTGGATCTTCTTTCTCAGAATTAAACCATTCATTGAGACTAGAAGCATTTATTGTGTATGGATAACTTCCCAATTACTAGGATCAAATATGTGTTATTTACAATTTAATAAATTAAGTTGCAGGAGTAAATTTATTGTTAAAAATAAAAATAAACATTAATAATGAAATTTAGAGTAATAGCAATAATACTATTGTTATCTTTATTAATTTTTTTTGGTTTTAAAAAAATTTCTGGCTATAAGAATCCAGAGCAAAGTTTAAATATTGAGCAACTAAACATATTAAAATATTTACCCGAAAATGATAGATTATTATTCATATCAACTTCAGATATTTCTAAAATTATTAATAATATTGAAAAAGACGAAAATTCCAATAATCAAAATAACTTTGTTTTAATAAAAGATTCCATATTAGATTACTTAGGTTTAGATTTAGGCAAAAATAAATTAGAAGATATCTACAATAATGAATTAGTAATTTCAACTTTTGATAATAATAAAATTAAAGATGATATTTTGATGGTTTTTAAAATTAAGCCAGGAAAAATAATAGATGATTTATTAAATTTGCCTAATAAAATAGATCAGATTAATGAAATAATTTCAATAAATAGGGAAAATAAAATAAATTTCCTTAACTATATATACCAAACTGAAGATAACTATATAATTGCTTCATCAGATAAAAAATTAATAAAAAATAGTATTAAATCTAGTAATGATTTGAAAGAAAAAAAATTTCGATATGAAAAAGAACTTTTTGGACTAAAAAACCAAAAAAATATTTTATTTACAAAGAATTTTGGGGAAAGTATATTTTTTACTAAAGAAATTTTTACTGATAAAAGTGAAAATATCATAGCTACAATATTTAACTTTAAAAATAAACATTTAATTTTAAAATCATATTTGCTAGATAATAAAAAAAATCTTGATATTCTTACTTACGATAAGCTAATAAATAATGAGAATACTAATGAAGATAATCCTGAAGTTTCACTCTTTATAAATATAAAAAGTTTTGATAAATATCTCAAAAATTTAATAAATGA